>JAQTOY010000061.1 GCA_028713045.1 Candidatus Nanoarchaeia archaeon | reverse complement strand
TTTTGCTTCAATTGCATATTTATAACCGGTTTTTCCCGCAATCAAGTCGCAGTCAGCATTTTCCATCACACCAGAGCCAGCAACTCGGACAGCTCTAAAAGAGCTTTCAACAAACATCTGATAAAGCTCTCTTTCAGCATTTGAACCTTTGGATTTATTCGACATTTTCACCTCTTTGAATATATTAAACTTAATTTTAACATTAGCTTAAATCTCATTAAATTAGATTTAAGATTAATAATGCTCAACAATCTCCTCTTGCTCGATTGTTTCGCTGATTTTTAACATTAATGATTGTAACTCGAAATAGCAAGATTGAGAGCAAATTTGTTAAGCTAAGAGTTTAACTTAACCATATAAAAAGATATATAAATACTTTTTCTTTATTAATCTTAGAAAAAGGTGTAAAATGAATCCAAAATTATCTTTGCTTATAATTTTTATAATCTCAATAGCAGGGATGCTCTTTGCAGGCTATCTCTCTTACATGGAATTATTTCAGAAAACATGTCCTTTCGGAGGATGCTCCAATCTTTTCGGAGTGCCGGTTTGCCTGTATGGCTTTACAATGTATCTCTTAGTTTTTATAATTTCAGTTCTAGGTTTGAAAAGTAGAAGGCGATATACTTAGGATTTCTATCATGCATAATCATTAATGATAAATCTTTATTAAATTCATAAACATTAATAAGATTAACTAATATTTTCCTACAAATCTCTAGCCAAAAGCGTCCTTCTCTGGTTTGCCTTTGCTCTTTTGATTCCCTGAATCAAAAGCTCTTCAACTTTTTTGTCTAACTCACTTTCAACTTCTTCTGCAACGCTTGTAACATTCCCTTCTTTATCAAGTCTTTTGACAAATTCCCTTATTTTTGACCTTATAATAAGCCCTTCACCCATTTTTACTCTAATCCTACTAAGTTTTTAATCTTTTTCATTCCATCTATACCCAACCATAAAAACTCATCCAAAGAAATTCCAAGATTTTCACATTCCATTATAATATCTCTCCTGCATCCAGCTGCAAATGCCCTGTCTTTGAACTTTTTTTTCAATCCGCTTAATTCCATATCTGAAATTTTCCTGCCCCTCATTATTGCATAAGCATGTATCAATCCAGTAAGGGTTTCGCTTGCAGCCAAGGCATATTCTTCTTTTTTAGTTCTTTTCTTGTCTTTAAGTCCCGCACATTCAAAACCGCATCCATGGGAAACAATATTTCCTATAAATTCATCATCAAATCCAGCTTCTTTTAATATTTTAGGAGCTTTTGTCAGATGCTCAACAGAATTATTTTTTGTGATTCCCCAATCAACATCATGCAAAAGTCCAAGCATCTTCCATTTTTCTTTATCCTCTCCAAGTTTTTCAGCAAGCTCTCCCATTATTGCCTCGCTTTCTAAAAAATGATTCCAATCCGAACTATCCGAATTATACTTTTTCAAAAGTTCAATTGCTTGCTCTCTGGAAACTTGTAGGGACATATTATCAAAGAAATATCTTAATATTTAAAGTTTTAGCAAATAACATAAATTGCAAGATTTTTTGAATTAAATCGATGATTATATATTTTAGAATAAATAAATATATTTAATTCAATTTGAGATTCTTTAAATAATGGATGAATTAGAAAAATTTTTAAGATCTATTGATGTTATACATTTAACCTCATTAGTAACAGTCTCTGATAAAGATCATAGTTTAGTTCAAAGAGATGGTTCAAAACCAAGAATATTGCGGGCATTTTCTCCCGAAGTAGTTAAAGCGGACATAAGTTCATTAGGATTAAGAGAATTACCTAAAGATTGTGCACAACAAGCAAACTTAAGAAAAAAAATGGCCGATTATATAACTGATTCTTTTGATATGTATCCCGAAAGATATAATGGAGCTAATGCTTATCATTTATCTCACCCAGTGTTATGGACGCGTAATGATAAACCCCCTATTACGCATTTTGAATATACTGTATGTTTTTATAGGATTAATTCCGATTAGAATAATTATTACAAATTTATTTTTTTAAGTTTTTCAAGAATTTTTTTTGCTTCATCCTCTTTCATTTTCCATGAACCTTCAGATATTGTTTTTGTTGATCTTGGATATTCCCATCCAATATGCTCAAGTCCATGCACAGCATCATTCAAATCCCGGTCTAAAATCTCTGCAGAATAAACATAATCAAAGAAAAGTTTTTGGGCCTTGGACATTATCTCTTTATCTGCAAGGTTTTTCAAATATCCTTCGTAAAGGTCAATTAATTCATATTTAAGTTTCTTTTTTTCAAATTCATTCATAATAATTCATAACTTTGAGGTTTTATAAGGTTAGTTATTTTATATCATAATGTTCCCTAACATTATTTGACTCAACCTTCATAAAAGGAAAAAGCAGAACATCTCTTATGGATTCCTGACCTGTTAGAAGCATTATCATCCGGTCAATCCCCAATCCTAAGCCTCCTGTAGGAGGCATGCCTGTTTCAATTGCATTTACAAAATCCTCATCAAAAGGATTTGCCTCTTCATCTCCTTTACTCAGAGATTTCTGTTGTTCTTCAAGCAATTTTCTCTGTATTATTGGATCATTTAATTCAGAATAAGCATTACCCAATTCTGCACCCATGCAAAAAGGCTCAAACCTTTCAATTAACCTGCACATCTTGTCATTTCTAAGTCCCTTACATAATGGAGTTGTTTCCAAAGGATGATTCAGGATAAAAGTCGGCTGTTCTATTTTATCTTCACAAAAATGCTCAAAAATTGCTTGGACCCCCCAGCCCCAACATTCGCCCTTGCAGGCGATATTATTTTTGCAGATAAAATCACATATTTCTTTTTCACTCATTTTTTCAACATCAACTCCTGCGTATTTTTTTATTGCCGCTGCCATGGTCATTCTTTTCCAAGGTTTCTTAAAATCAATTATATTGTCTTTGAACTTTACTTTTGTTGAGCCGTTTACTTTTTTACAGGCATTAACATAAATATCTTCAAATAAATCCATCATGTCATTGTAATCTGCATATGCTTGATATATTTCCATCATTGTGAATTCAGGATTATGCCACCTGTCAATGCCCTCATTTCTAAAATTTCTGGCAATTGTAAAGACTTTATCATAACCTCCAACAATTAATCTTTTCAAATATAGTTCCGGAGAAATTGCAAGATACAAATCCATATCAAGAGCATTTAAATGAGTTTTAAACGGTTTTGCACTTGCCCCGCCATAAACACTTTGAAGGTAAGGAGTTTCAACTTCAACAAATTCTTTTTGTTTCAAAAATTCTCTTATTGAATCAAGAATAAGGCTTCTCTTTTCAAAAACTTGTTTAACTTCAGGATTCATTATTAAATCCAGGTATCTTTTTCTGTATCTTTCTTCTTTGTCCGAAAGTCCATGCCATTTTTCAGGAAGAGGGAGTATTGATTTTGAAAGAATCTCTAATTTTTTTACTAAAACAGAAACTTCTCCAGTTTTTGATTTTAATATAGTGCCCTCACAACCAAGTATATCTCCTATATCTATATTTTTCTTAAAGAATTCAAAAGAATCTTTTGGAGTTTCATCTTTTTGAAAGATTATTTGTATTTTTCCTTTAGAATCCT
>JAQTOY010000021.1 GCA_028713045.1 Candidatus Nanoarchaeia archaeon | reverse complement strand
AAAACCCGTAAATTTCAATGAGCAAAAAACTTGCTTATATAAATTGTCTAGGGATTTTAAAAGCAAAAATATAGGCTTGATTATAGTCGATAGCATAACCACGCTTTATAGATTGGATTTGGCTGAAGCAAGAAAAAAGGGTATAGAGCAGATTAAAAGAATAAACTCGGATTTGGCAAATCAGATGAGAATTTTGTACGAGATTGCAAGAAAAAAAGAACTTCCAGTTTTAATAACAAGCCAGGTTTACAACGATTTTCTGACTGAGGAGGAGTGGATTTCAGGAAAAGAGGCCGGAGTTAATGTTGTTGGAGGAGATATCCTAAAATACTGGAGCAAATGCATAATAGAGCTAAAAAATAAAAATGGAAAAAAGAAGGCGATAATAAGAAAGCATAGAAGTCTTCCTGAGAAAGAGCTTAATTTTGAAATCTGCAACGAAGGCATAAGAAAAAGAGTATGGTTTTAAGGATCATTATAATAAGTGGTTATTAGGGAAATCTGATTTCGGTACCAATAACCTTAAAAGAGAGTTCTTTTTAAAATGAAATGGCTTCACAAAAAGATTATGAAAGCGCGATTGTAGATCCAAATTCAAGGCAGAGATTTCTAGATTTATTAGATCTTTCCGAAATAAAGCCTCATGTAAGAAAAGTGGTATACTACCCCCAAGGACATTATTTTTATTTTAATCGTAAGGATTATTATGATGCGGAAAAAATGATAATGAGCACTAGAAGATCAATTCCATCATTATTTGGAATAAATGTGAGATTAAAAATAAATGTTTATGCTAATGCATTTAGTTTAGAGCAACATCCTTTATTAGGGGACTTTCTTTCATCATTAATTGATCATGAAGCTTTTCATGCAAAAGAAATTTACGAAAAGGATCCTAAAGTAAAGTTTCCTTGGAGAGGATTATTCTCCATGAAATCCTCTGACTGGGAGATTTTGTTCTGGAGACAAGATATTCGAGCACTAGACAATCAACTAAAAAATTTTAAGAAAAGAAATGTTTCTAGAGAATATGTAGAAGGAATTCTTCAACGAAAATTAGATCTCGAAGGCGTGGTTAATCCCGAGAAAGGGCCAGAAGTATTAAGAGAAGAGATAGAGAGATTATTATTTTAAAATTTTTTACAAACTAAAACTTTAAAAACTCTTTTGCAATGAAATTAATAACATTTTTATTAATGTTTTATCCAGGCCTTTTTTACAAAGGTGATACAATAGAGAATAGATTCTTTTTTGAATCCGAAAATAAGAATGTGTTATAACGAAAAAAATTTAAAATTAATGGTTCTTGAAGGACCTTTGACTGCAATACAGCTAAGAAGTCCTCATCATCTTTCAGAATTAGTTGTTAATGGAGGTTCATTACCAGATATTAAACCAACAGACGAAATTGCAAGTTTAGTTGGAAGAACTAGGGTGGGCTCCCCAACCAACAGAGTAATAGCTCGAAACCATACATCTGAAGGTTATCATCTTAAATTAGAGATACTCACTGCACTTGATTTACATCCAAGAGACGCCGATCTTGTTTTAGTAAGCCATTATAAAAAGTTAGGTGATGATGATTTTTACATAACTATTGAATATTATTCACCTAGTTCAAAAGAAGCAACAAAATAGCCTATGTTTTTTAATAATACGCGCGAGAAATCTCAGCTACTTAATATTTTTATAACGACTTAAATCCTTTCCAAGCGGCCTCAAACAATTGCTCCATTGCCTGAGCAAAAAAATCCGTGCTTAACCATATAGCAACATCATAATTTGGATGGACTTTTTCATCATCCAAAACCATGAATAATAATTGTTCGCTGTCAACAATTGCGAATCTTGCCCGGATTTTTTGCATATTTTTTACTTCAGCAACTTTTGAAAGCTCTTTCGCAATATCCTTGTTTGATTCATCAACCTGAGCAGCGATCCTTATCTTCACGCCCCTTCTTCTTGCTTTGTCCAAACTAGGCATTAATGCTTCCATTTTTCTGTTAAGCCCGGGAGCAGTTGTAACAATTGTTATTGTTTTTTCAGCTTCCCTTATCATCATGTCCAAATGATTGTATACATTTTGCCTTCCCTTGACGCTTCCAGACAAATCCGAAGGCTCAACAAATTTCACACCTTGTGTAAACAATGAATTTAATTCTCCTAAAACTTCTTCCCCTTTTAATTTTTCCAATCTCTTTGTTTTCTCAACAACGGCAGTAGCAAGATTTTTCTTTACTCTTTCGATAACTTCCTCAGGTTTTAATGCAACAAATTTAATTGGCTTACCTAATTTCATCACTATAAACCCTTTTTTTTCCAAAGTTTCCAAAATATCATAAGTTCTGCTCCTAGGAACATTAGAAATATTGCTTAATTCTCCTGCAGTAGAGATTCCTCTTGATAAAAGTGCAGTCCAAACCCTGACCTCATATAAATTAAGGTCAAAAATCTTTCTCAGTCTGCTTAAAAATTCCTCTTTGACTATCATTGTTCACCCTTTACTTAACATAACTATAAGTTATCAGTATTTAAATGTTTTCGTCATTTAAACATAACAATAAAAACCATCTGAATCATAGTAGTAATAATGAACCTTTCTTTAATAAATATCCTTTAAGAAATAGATTTTATAATCTCCTTAAAATTATATCATTTTCCGTAGATATAAGTTATTTTTTGAGCGATTGGTAGTGAAAAGTCCATCTGCATAGACAAATTCTAATAAATTAACTTAAAATAAATAGTCTCTATGCGAATGAACTTTTTTTAAACTTTCTTCAAAAAAATCTTTATCTCTTTTCCTTTGATTTTATCCTCAATAGGCTTCATTGTTTCAAATCCTTTAGGAATTTCATTTTCAATAAAAAATTCTTCTGAATTTGTCCTTTCCTTGATAAAATCTTTTTGTTTTTCAATAAGATTTTTAAGATATTCATCAAGAACAATGGCCAGTTTTATATGATCTTTTTTAATTAATCCTAGATTTTTTCTTGCAGCCTGAACCTTTCTTGAAATTTCTCTTGCGTAACCTTCTGCTTCAAGTTCTGGAGTCATTTTAGTATTAAGTTGAACAGAAATTTCATTTACTTTATCTTCTCCAGATAATGAAACTGTTTTCTTGATTTCAATCTCTTTGATATTCAATTGAGTTTTTATCAAATCAAGCAACTCCTTATTCAATTTTTTATCATCCCAAACAATAGCAGAAGCCAAAGGCCATTTCAATCCTATCTGTGCTTTGTCCCTCTCTCTTAATCCAATTTCAATGATCTTCATTGCTTTTTCAAAATCTCCTTCAAGTTTTTTATCGATTAATTTTGAGTCTGATTTAGGCCAGGAGGATAAGTGGACAGAATTTTTATCAAATAACTGATAGACATATTCGCTTATGAAAGGAGCATAAGGAGCAAGCAGTAAAGCAATTTTCTCAAGGACTTCTCCAATAATCATTTTGTTATCTTCTCTTTCACGGGTCATCTTAATATAAGTTCTTGAAAAGTCATTTGATGTAAAATCCATTATGCTTAATAAAGCTAGGTCAATAGAATAGTTGTTTAAATCCTCTGTAACCTTTTTAATCAAGGAGTTTAATCTGCTCAATATCCATTTATCCTCAAGTTTTTTGGAATTTTTATTCTCTTCAATCTGTTCATAATATTTTCTGCAGTTGTAGAGAACATTCAAAAAAGGAAGAACAGACTCTTTTACCATATTGACTGAAAATCTTTTCTGGTTTCCAGGATCATTTATGCAGAATTGCATCCTTACAGAATCTACTCCAACTTCGTCAATTATTTCTTTTGGTTTTAGGACATTGCCCTTAGACTTTGACATTTTTTCTCCGTTTTCATCAACAATATGTCCCGCACAGATTACATTTTTAAAAGCCATGTCGTCAAAAAGCATGACTGCAATTGCATGGAGTGTGTAGAACCATCCTCTTGTCTGGTCGATTGCCTCTGAAATGAAATCATAAGGAAACCTTCTTTCAAACTCCTTTTTGTTTTCAAATGGATAATGAAACTGCGCAAAAGTTGCAGAACCTGAATCATACCAGCAGTCTATGACATCAGGAATTCTTGTCATTTCCTTTCCACATTTACATTTAAAGTTTATATTATCAATCCAAGGCCTGTGCAAGTCATATTCTTTAAATTTTTTGGTTGAATTTTTTCTTAACTCTTCAACGCTTCCTATTATTTTTTCCTCTCCACATTCGCATCTCCATATTGGAAGTGGCGTTCCCCAAAATTTGAATCTTGACAAGCTCCAGTCTTTGATACCATCCAACCAAACTCCAAACCTTCCATCTTTGATATGCTCTGGATGCCAGTTTATTTTTTTATTTAAATCAATCATCTTTTTTTTGACTGAAGTTGTTTTTATAAACCAGGATTTGATTGCGTAATACATCAGAGGGTTATGACATCTCCAGCAAAAAGGATAATCGTGGGTATATTTTATGACCTTAAATAATTTATCCTCATTTTCCAATCTTGCAATTATGAATGAATCAGTATCCTTAATGAATTTTCCTTCAAAATCAGGAACTTCTGAAGTGAATTTTCCATTTTCATCAATAGGTTTAATAAAAGGAATTTTATTCTCCTTGCACACATCATAATCAACTTCTCCAAATGCCGGAGCCATATGGACAATTCCAGTTCCTTCTTCGGTTGTAACAAAATTACCTCCGATTATTCTGAAAGCTCCTTTCAAATCTTTAAAATAATCAAACAAGGGTTCATATTCCTTTCCAATAAAATGTTTTCCTTTAACTGTCTTTATTATATTTGATTCATCAAAAAATTTATTCACTAAATTTTTTTCAATTACATAAATCCATCCATTATCATTCACATAAGAATATTCAAGTTCCGGATTTACTGCAATGGCAAGATTTGAAGGCAGAGTCCAGGGAGTTGTTGTCCAAACCAATAAATAAGCCTGTTCATCTTTAAGCTTAAATTTTACAACAACAGAATTTTCTTCTACTTTTTCATAACCTTGAGAAACTTCATGACTTGATAGAGGGGTCTGGCATCTAGGACAGAAAGGGACTACTTTATGGCTTTCATACAACAACTTTTTCTTGTATAATTCTTTCAAGCTCCACCAGACACTTTCTATATAATCATTGTCCAAAGTCCTGTAAGGATTTTCCAAATCAATCCAATATGCAAGTTCCTCTGTAGATTTGTTCCAATCATTGATGTTTGAAAAAACGCTCTCTTTGCATTGTTTTATGAATTTTTCTTCTCCATAACTTAGAATTTCTTTCTTTGAATTTAGTCCAAGTTTCTTTTCTATCTGTACTTCAACAGGCAATCCATGGCAGTCCCATCCTCCTTTTCTAGGAACAGAAAAACCATTCATGAATTTAAATTTGCATATCAAATCCTTTAAAGTTCTTACTTCAAGATGATGCAATCCCGGAGGAGCATTTGCAGTAGGAGGGCCTTCTAAAAATGAAAAAACCTTTTTTTTTGGATTATCCTGAATTGCTTTCTTAATCTCTTTTTGGTTTTTATTCCATATCTTTCGGGCGTCCTCTTCTATTGTTTTAAAGTCGTACATGCTGAATATTTGAATTTGTTTATATTTTTAAATCCTATTGTCCCTTCTATTTAATAAATAATACCGAAATCCTTTTTCTAGGGCTTCAATCGCACTTCCAAGCATATTCTTATCAACTCCAACGCATGAAAATTCCAGTCCATTGCTGAAATCAACCCTTGTTCTCACTGAACTTTCTTCGGAACTTTGCCTTGCAATACTGACATGAAAATCCCGTATATTAAGCTCTTCAATCTCCGGATATTTTTTAGATAATATTTTTTTTAATGTTTTGAATGCTGCATCTACAGGCCCTCCTTCAACAGACATTTCTCCTTCAATTATTTCATTGCCAAGCCGGCAAACAACTTTAAATTTAGAGGTTTCTTTCCTGTTCTTAAACTCGCTTTTTATTTCCCATTCAAGTATATCAAATTTAAGAACATTTTTGCCAAAATCATCAGAATTATGAGTTTTATTTTGTTCTGATGAGATTTGGGAATTTAATTTATTAAATTCTCCAAAATACTTTTCAATCAAGAGAAATTGTTCTGCCTTTATACCTCCAAGCTTGTAGCCAGCAGATTCATATTCTTTTAACTCTTTAAATAATTCTTCAATTTTTTCCTTTACCTCGGTGTTTTCTCTGTCTAATCTGTATCCAAACTGTTCTGCTAGATTGATTATAGAGCTTCTTCCGCCAAGGCTGTTCATAAGTATTGTTCTTTTGTTGCCAAAATCTTCCGGACTTTCATGTTCATAGCTCGCTCCCTTTCTTTGAGCATCTATATGCACTCCGGCTTTATGACCAAAAGCCAAATCTCCAACAAAAGCCCTTTTTTCAGGAATTTCAATTCCAGAAAGCCTAAATGCCTCCTCATTCAATTTTTTTAACCCCTCGAGATTAACATCTAAGTTTTTTCCAATTTTTTTTATATATATTGGAAGGAACTCACTAAAATTTAGGTTTCCAATCCTTTCACCTATTCCATTTATAGTCCCCTGGACCTGGGTTACGTAAGGAAGGCAGGATAATGTATTTGCCAATGCAAGTCCGCAGTCATCATGAAAATGAACTCCTAATTCAATACTAAAACCATTTTTTTCAAGGACTTCTTTTGTTTCAATAACAATTTTTTTAGCTTCATCGGGAAGAGTTCCTCCATTTGTGTCGCATAAAATAATCCTTTCAGCTCCAGCAGAAACTGCTCTATTTATTGTTTCAATCGCATATTCTTTGTTATTCTTAAAAGAATCAAAATAATGTTCTGCATCATAAAAAACTTTTATCCCATTATCAATTAGGAACCGTATACTGTCGTAAATTTTAGATAAGTTTTCTTCTCGAGTTATCTTAAGCTGTTTTTCAACATGAATCAGTGATGATTTTCCAAAAATGCAGGCATATTTTGCTCCGCAATCAAGGATTGAATTTAAATTTTTATCATCTGAAGGACTTTCTTTTATAGATGTTGAGCCAAATGCAACAACCTTTGCTTTTTTCATTTTTGGAATAACGGTCCTAAAAGAATCGAATATCTCTGATGAAACAATCGGCCATCCGAGTTCAATATAATCGATTCCAAATTCGTCCAATTTTACTGCCAATTTGGTTCTATCTTTAAAATTGAAACTAGCCCCATGGGCTTGTTCCCCTTCTCTTAATGTGCAGTCATAAATTTCTAAATTCATTATAGAAAAACTCCTGCAAGCGTAAACTAGCTTGCAAATCAAATTATAATAATTATAATACTGGCTATGATAGAAAAAATACAGAATACCTTTTGTATATTTTGGTTAGCCATTATTAATATAGAATACCTCTGATTTTTAAAAGTTTCGGATGAACTATTTACATGCTTCTAAATCAAACTAATTGCATTCTTTTTGCATGCAGAAACACATGCTCCGCAGGAAATGCATTTTTTGTTGTCAATCTCAACTTTTTTTGCTCTTTTCAATGCTCCAACAGGACATGCTTCAACGCACCCCCTGCAACAATTGCTTTCTTTGCCGCAACTGCAACTTATGCATTTTCCATTTTTCCAACAGCATTTTTTATAATCAATTTTAATTGGCATGGGGTTTATTAATAAAGTACCGTTTATAAATTAATAGTTTTTATTCAATTATATAAACCTTTATATATAAAATTTAAACAGACATACGTTTATAAATAGGTCTTCAATCTTCTAAGAAACAGATAATAGAATAAAATTGCTAAAACAATTGATTTCTATTTGTCAATTATCAGGAGGACATAATACCATGGGAAGATTCGATGGAGGCTCAAGAGGCGGATTTAAAAGATTCAATGATGGGCCAGTAGAAAAGCATAAGGCAGTTTGCTCTGAATGTAAGCAAGAATGTGAAGTTCCATTCAAACCTACAGAAGGCAGACCAGTTTTTTGTACAGAATGTTGGAAAAAAAGAAATCCAAGATTCTAAATTTAAAAAACAAAATTAATTAGAATACCTTTTTTTATTTATTTTTATTTATTTTTATTTATTTTCATTTCTGAAAGATTTTTATACTAAGATAGTCATATACTATAATGAAAAAAGATTTAGAGAAAACAATAAACTATCTTAAAAAGAAGAAAAAAGTTCTTTTTCTTACAACTTCCAACCGATGGTCAGGTTCAAAAGATTTGCCAAAAAGTACGCTGTTAGCTAAAAGAATAGCCAAAGAATTAGGTGATAATGTTACTTTAATTGAGGTATCTAAACTTAATATCCATCTCTGCGAAGGAAACGTTTCAAAGAGGAAGGATAATGATTGCGGTGAAAAAGAGGCTTTGCTGAATGATAATGAAAGAAATCCGTCAAAATGCCACAGATGCTGGGCATCTTTAAATCATCCAGATGATGAACTTTGGAAAATTTCAAAAGAGCTTTTTCAGTCTGATTGCGTTGTTTTTTTTGGCTCTGTAAGATGGGGGCAGATGAATTCAGTTTATCAGAAGGTTATTGAGAGATTAACCTGGATTGAGAATAGGCATTCAACATTTGGAGAAAGCAATCTGCTCAAAAATATTGATGCAGGTTTGATTTGCATTGGGCATAATTGGAACGGAAAAAATGTAGTCAAAACTCAGAAGAAGGTGCTGGAATTCTTTGGATTTAAAACTCCAAAAGAATTATTTTGGAATTGGCAGTATACAAATGACGCAGATGATGAATCCCAGGAATCCTATAAAAAAGCCTATGAAAAATTTGCAAAGGATTTTGATATTTCTGAGGATTGATATTATTAATCTCTAATAACTTAATTAATTTTATGCAGGACAAGAAGTGTAGAGCAAAAGAAAATAACCACCAAACAAACAAGAGAAGTCATAACTTATAAAAGGTTTATAGTAATAACTAAAATTCATATTTTCACAGATTCTTCTTTGCAAAAGGGCTTTGCCATTCAACTAGGCTTCCTGCTTTCATCTCAATCTCGTCTGCTTTTTTTAATCCTGCAATCTGTTTTCTGTCAATAATTTGAAAATGCTCAACATTTGCAAGATGTTCTGGAACATACCAAATATCTTCTTCATCGATGGTCCATTTTTTTTCATCAAATATTGATAAATCTACTGGCATTGAAAAACTACGAAGTGTTTTTCTTCCATCGTCATTCATATATTCATGGAAAAAACTCATAACTAGTTCTTTTATAGAATCATAGACAGGCTCTCTGTATCTTAAAACCGCGTGATTGGTTTTTGATAATGCCCCCCATTTTCCATATCTCTGAAACACTGCAATAACATGATCAAAATCATTTCTTGAAGCAGTTAAATCAACAATTAATGGAGGGCCTATATCATTTATCCTCAATGCAAGCGCAGCAAGCAAAGCGCCTTCAACACAATGGCATTTATTCAGTTTTAGAACCATTCTTGGAGACAAGCAAGTATCTCCATTCTCCTCAAAATTTATTGGAATCTTATTTAGAAAATCTTGAATTTTAACCGGAGAATTCAGTCTTTTCAGAATTGCAAGTTCATTCTCATTTAAGCCAAACATTTTTTCACCTTTTTTCAAATAATTTTTGTGCAGGACATCCAAGTCCTCTTTGTTTGCAGTATTTACATACCAATTTGCCTCTGACAAAGGCATTACCTGTAAAAGTCAACAAAAATAATATTATAATCATAATCAATAGATACCAATTAAACTTGATGATTAATAATACTATTCCAACAACTGCAGGTATCAAAGAAACCAGAAAATCTGGGATAATATCCTTCCAAGCCATTTGTTTTTTGCAAAAGTTTTTAGGATTTCCTTTCCTGAAAAATAATCTGCTTATTTTTCCTTTTCCAAAGGCGCAAGTTTTTCCATAATAATAGCAGTTAGTGCAATGTCCGTTTATTAATCTAAATTCTAAAACTAAAATATATAGAATATAAAGAATCAGCCAGATTAGTCCTAACCTATAAATAATCAATGCTCCAGATACATAAATTGCAATTGAAACCAAGTTTGATAAAAAAACTATCCATGCTGGATAATTTTCATAATATTTTTCTTTTTTCATGTTTACACCTCAAATCTTTCAACCGCCTCTTTTTCCAAGAAATGCATTTCTCCGGGAATGATAAAACAGAAAGGAGCCTCAATCTTTTTTATTTTTTTCAATTTTTCAGGAGCCCCGTAAAAAATCTTTGCTCTTTCAGTACCCATTCTGGAACAGACTATCAAGTTATCAAAATCAAAATTTCGGTTCTTGCATGAAATGTTTAGTTCGTCAAGAGCATCACTAAAATCCAATCCAATATCAATAAGTATCAAAGAATGCGCTTTTATTGAATGATTTTGTTCAACATATTCCATAAAGCTTTCGGGATTAAAATGTGCCTCCCATCGTGGCATAGAAGTTATTTTTCCAAATTTATATAACTGTAATCCTGTTTCAGCAAGAGTGTCAAAAACCGAGGTCGAATAAATAATCTTTGTTTTGGTTTTTGCTTCTTCAGCATCAAGTATTAAAGACATGTGCGTTGTTGCAAACAACGGGCATCCGTAAACTAATAAGGCAATATTTTGTTTCTTCGCTTCCTTAATAAGCATTTCACTCTCAACTTCTTTTCTTCCAAATTCTATAATTTTTTTCCTAAGGGTTTTCCCAAGTTTTTTAATTGGATAGGGAAATTTAACAGTATAGTTCTCAAGATAAACTCTTTTGCATTTTTTTATAGCCTCTTTTCCTTCAATAGAAATTCCTTTTTCATTCAGACCAAGCCCTATTAGATATAGCATAAGTTTCTTAGTTATATTCAATTAATAAAATTAACTAAAATGGTAGGGGTAATGATTATAAAATTTATTCATTGCAAGAATATCGGGCTAGAATCATTGAAATAGATTCGTTATATTTATATAAGTGAATAGCCAAGTTTATTTAATTCCGGAATTGCTTTTTTCATTCTATCTTGTATCCTTATATAATCCCTAGAATCTAAACCTATATTTGGAAAATTAACTAAATTTTGAATAGAATCTAAATCTGGAGGAGTTAAAGAAGTCATTTTTTCAATTAATCGTTTACAAAATCCCGCTTTAAGTTCTGAAAATTGTCCCACAATCTCTAATATCTGGCCATAATCATGTGCACCACCATTATACTCCCTAGGCTCTAATAATGCACAAATAGTATCCAATGCCCCGACTTCTAAATCACTTTTAGAAGCAGCAGGATGAGACACACGCCCATTCCACATTCTATGATGATTCTGTTGTCTATGAATCTGGACAGATTTATCTATTAATGGCTGTAAAAATTGGTTGAAATAAGCAGTATTAACAGTTCGGAATTGTAAAGCCAAACCACTAACAACTTCCCATTCCAATCTATTGCCCGGGCCAGCCAAATCATGGGGAAGCTCCGGATCATTCTGCCCTATTCTGCCAAGCTGATAGGCATAATAATGAAAATTTATGGCATGTCGGAGTGTTCTTAATAACTGAGTTGTTATCTCCAAATTTGTTGGCAAAATTGGAGCGTTTCCACTAATATCTGCTCCCCCTATATGCGGTTTATGGTCAATCATGATTAAATAAAAAATATTCTGCTTATAAGCATTAAGAAACCTTTATAAATCAAAAAATTAGCCAAACGTTTATAAAATTATCCGTATAGCCAAACTCCTAGAATAATAAAAATATACATTAAAATCCATAGGATATTTGATAGGATTATAGGTTTTTCTTTATGTATAAACCCATAAACAAGCCAAAAAAAAGAAAGTAGGAGATACGTCGACCAGGATATTATTGAGACCCCTGATGCATTTTTTTCAATCCAAATCTTGCATACTTGAGGTATTGTCATAATCAAACCTGTAGCTATGACAAGATAGATTAATTTATCCATAAAACTAACCCATCTCTTATTGCTTGGATACTTCTCCAATTTTTTATGAACTCTTTTTCTCCTATGAAAATGATACATCCCCTTTTCCATGAATAAACAAAAATAATTTATTTAATAAAAGTATGTTTTTTTAACAACAATAGTCAGAAACATAGCAATAATAAATCCCAGAGTGATTATTACTGGAATCTTATAAACAAAATCAATAAAAAACAGCCAAATTCCGATTATAAAACATGCTAGGATAAATATAATCAATCGTTTTCTCCATGCCTTTATTTCATCTTTGCAGATTTTAGCTAGGAATAAACCAGTAGGAATCCCAAGAATGACTATAATCAAATAAATCAGCTCTTTTATCATCAAATCTACAATTAAAAAGAATATATAAAGATTTTTAACCAATAATTTTCAATTAAATAATCTTTCCATTGCAGTTACAATGCCAGGTCCTTTTTCTCTTCTTGGGAATAGTTGGGCATGCAGATGATTTACAGATTGGCCAGCATAACCTCCAACATTTATTCCAATATTATAAGCACAATCTGGCTTAATTCTTAGATTTCTATCCTGCAACATTCTTTTAGCAGAATCTAAGGGGGAGTCAGTTAGAGGATTTTTTTTTAAGAATTGATAAAATTGAACTATTTTTTCAGGATCTTCATCATAGATTCGTTGAATTGCTGCTAATGTACTGGGCATCGCATCAATAAATCCCTCTAGAGCAACTCCACGAAGTTCTTCAAGACGTTCAAAATGTTCTTTTGCAATTACAATCGCATGCCCTGGAGTTACTGGAGTAACAGAAAATATAGAATAAGCATGATCATTTTCAAAGAGGACCAGGTCATCTCTTTTCCAATTATTATATAATACGCAAAATATATCTGTGGATTTCATCTAGGGTAACTTTTATAAATTATTTATAAACCTTTTGATAGTTTCGGATTAGCTTTACCATTATTATTTTATTATTCCATACCATAAAATTAATAAATGAATTTAAAAATTAAAAAGATGTATAATTAAAATCATGGAAGAACAAAAAATAATTTCAAAAATCTTGGAAGGAAAAATATTCGTTTATCCCACTGACACAATATACGGAATAGGATGCAATGCAGAAAATAAAGAAGCAGTAAACAAAATAAGGCAGATAAAGCAGATGGGTTCTGATAAACCCTTGTCTATAATTGCTCCATCAATTGAATGGATAAAAGAAAATTTGATTATGGATGTTGATTTAAACAAATATCTTCCAGGCCCTTACACGTTAATATTAAAAAAGAAAATTCCAGAATTTTTAAACTGGGTTTCAAATACAGATTCTTTGGGTGTAAGAATCCCTGCCAATGATTTTACAAAAATCATCCAAAAATCCAAAGTTCCATTTATTACAACCTCTGTTAATCTATTAGGCGCCCCTTTTGCAATAAAGATTTCAGAAATAAATCCGGATATTTTAAAAAAAATCGAGGTCATCATAGATTCAGGGGAACTGAATGGAAGACCATCAACTTTGATAATGAACGGAAAGGAAGTTATTAGATGAATTATTATAAATCAAATTACTTGCTTCCATAACCTATCTTCACTTTTTTCTAGAAGCTAAGATATATCCTATAAACGCAATATTCAATGCCATAGCAATCAAAGCCTGTATAGAAGAAGCAAGTCTATTTATCCCTAGTGGAGAAAAATCTCCATAGCCGATAGTAGAAAATGTTGTTATACTAAAATACAAAGATTCTGGAAAGTTGATTGTTGCAGGAATTCCATTGAAACTAAAATCAGAATTATGCGAATAATAAAATCCTCCAAACAAAAAAATTAAAACAACTACAAAGAATAAATAATTAAATAAAAAAGAAAAAACGCCACGGGCTGTTGCAATGGATTTTAGTCTTGGAATTAAACCTATTGAATATAAGAATAATGCTGCAACAAAAATTGTAAAAAAGGGATTGAATTCCTCGCCCCAGAAGAAATGAATAATTCCAAATACAATTATTAATCCTAGAGAAATATAATCTTCAAAGATTGATCCATTTTTATGTAATATATTATGTATCTTTACAGAAACAAATGCAATTAATAGGATAGAAGTAACTATAGGCGGAACATTCAAGTATGCTTCAAAAAATAACGTGCTTATAAAGAATACTGCAATAACGATTGCGAGTATCATCTCTATACGTTCGCCTCTTTTTTTCTCCATTATAAAAAAAAGAAACGCCAATTAATAAATCTTGCTTTCATCATAGAAATTTATTTAATCCTTTCATAACCTAAATATTTATTAATTAATTTTTATTAAATATTATATGGGAATTAAAGATTGGAGAGAAGTTATTAAAATGGATTTGCCAGATATAGGGCCTGTAACTTACGAAACAGTTAGGAGGATTCAGTATAATGCTCGAATGTATGGAGGAGGGACCAGAGCGTTAACAGGAAGAATCTGGACCGATGAAGATTTTGAGGCAAGAAGGCAAAGAGTTCTTTCTACACCATTGCCCTAGAATAGAAAAATTAATAATCGCTTATTTCTATTAAATTTCATGCGTTTTGCAATAGTATACTCAAAATTGAACCAAGCAGGAAAAACAATTGTGGAGGAGATGAAAAAACTAGCCTTTACTCCTCAATTTCCAATAATAGAGTTGGCTAATGAAACTCTTTATGAAAATAATTTAAATTCTAAAAAATATCCTGAATTAAGAAATATAGATTTGATTATTTTTGCATCAACACATAGAAGTGAAAAAGGAAAACCTTCTTTGAGTCTGCATGCCCCTGGAAATTGGAGAAATGCAGATCTTGGCGGAAATCCCGGAAAGATATCAAATACTTCTGCATTTGTTATGAAATATCTATTTCAAAATTTGTATAGACTTTATGAACAAGATAAATCAAAGCTTTCAAAAGAATATGCAATAACTCTTGAAGTAACTCATCACGGACCTTCAATAGATATACCTTGCTGTTATATAGAACTAGGTTCAACAGAAAATGAATGGGGAGACAGAGAAGCAGCAAAAATAATAGCTAAAACTATTCTCACCCTACAAAATTACAAGGGTAATTTTATTGCTAACCATCCATGGGTTGCTGCCATAGGAATTGGAGGTCCGCATTATGCTCCCAATTTCAATAAAATACAGCTTAATTCTCAATATGCAATAGGCCATATTATCCCAGAATATGCTCTTCCGTTAACAGAATCAATGCTTAAAGAAGCAGAACAGAAAACAAAGGAAAATATGGTTGAGGTTTTAATTGATTGGAAAGGCTGTGGAAAAAGCGAGCAAAGACAGGATATAATAACAATCATAGAAAAGTTGGGGTTTAAATATAAAAGAACAAACGCTGTTGAAAAGGAATGATTTATAAAGAAGGATTAATTGAATATAATATGAAAAAAAGTTTATTTGCTATATTTATTCTGGGGATTTTAATTTGCGC
>JAQTOY010000002.1 GCA_028713045.1 Candidatus Nanoarchaeia archaeon | reverse complement strand
TTGAAGATTGAAATTATAACTGAATTGAAGAAAAAACCACTCTCAGTTCTTGAACTTGCAGAAAAATTAAAGGTAGAGCAGTCAAAATTAAGCCATGCTCTTACTTCGTTAAGACATTGTTCAATTGTTCAAGTTAGACAAGAAGGAAAGAAAAGAATTTATGAATTGAACAAAGAAACAATTTTACCAATGCTTGAATTGATTGATAAACATGAAAAAAAATTTTGCGGTGAATGCCGGGCATTAAAATCTAAACTAAAAGGAGAAAATAAATAAAATGGGAATTTTTGGAAAATCTAAAACAATATACCTGGATAATGCAGGTAACCTTTCTTATAAAGAAAGATTAGCTAAAGAACTAACTTTTCCGAGAAAAGTTAAGTCAAAATCAACAGCATTGTCAATTAATGGAGGTAAATATGTTATTTAATAAACAAAAATCGATTTATCTTGACAATGCCGCCACAACTTCTGTTGACAAAGAAGTAGTTGAAGCAATGATTCCATATTTTTCAGAAAAATATGGAAATGCAAGCTCACAACATCTTATCGGGCAGGAAGCAAAAAGAGCCCTTGAAGAATCAAGAGAGATAATAGCAAAGTCAATAGGAGCTAAAAGAGATGAGATAATATTCACTGGAAGCGGGACAGAAGCAAATAATTTTGTATTAAAGGGATTATTTTTCGCAAATAAAGATAACAAAAAGAATCATATAATAACAACAAAGATAGAACATGATTGCATTTTAAATGCCTGCAAATGGCTTGAAACTCAGGGAGCAAAAGTCACTTATCTGAATGTGAATAATGAAGGTTTTATTGATTTAAATGAGCTAAAAAAATCAATAACTCCTGAAACATTGATTGTTTCGGTAATACATGGAAATAACGAGATAGGAACCATACAGGACTTAAAGGAAATTGGAAAAATCTGCAAAGAAAGAGGAGTTCATTTTCATACAGATGCTTGTCAGAGCTACACAAAAACCGATATTGATGTAAACAAACAGAATCTGGATTTTGTGACTTTAAATGCTCATAAGATTCATGGACCAAAGGGGGTTGGAGCTCTTTTTATAAGAAAGGGAATTAAAATAATTCCTTTACTGCATGGGGGCGGGCATGAATTTGGACTCCGAAGTTCAACTGAAAATGTTCCAGGAATTGTTGGATTTGCTAAATCAGTTAGAATAGCAAAGGAATCAAACATAAAACATATGGAAAAATTAAGAGATAAGCTAATTGAGGGTATATTAAAAATTCCTAACACTCAGTTAAATGGTCCTAGAGACAAAAGACTTTGCAATAACATAAATGTCTGTTTTAATAACATTGAAGGCGAGGCAATTGGGGGATTCTTGGATTCCTATGGAATATCAAGTTCAACTGGTTCGGCATGTTCATCACATTCTCTTGAACCAAGCCATGTGCTAAAAGCAATTGGAAGAACCCATGTACAAATCAACAGCTCAGTAAGATTAAGCATTTCAAAATTTACAACAGATGAAGAAATAGATTATGTTTTGGAAATTTTGAATAAAATTGTTGATAAATTAAGAAAGATGAGTCCGATAAAATAAAATGAAAAAAAAATCAAAGAAAGAATCAAAAAATATAACAAAGAATATGAGTTTTTCAGAGATAATTGAAAAGAATCCGGAGGCAATTGGCATTCTTATGGGAAGGGGGATGCATTGCATCGGATGCGGAATGGCTGCAATGGAAACTTTGGAACAAGGAGCATTGATGCATGGAATGAATCCTGATGAGCTTGTTAAAGAAATAAATAAGAAAGCTAAAAAGTGAGGTTTATTAATGTTATACCGGACAGGTTGTGTAAAAGGATTTGATGAAGAAATGGCAACAGATTACAATAAAAACCAAAACATTATCCGCCCCATATAACTTTTATCACATTAATTAAATAAAAAAAATTCAAAATAAAAATGGCTGAACAATTTAATGCATATACAAAAGAAGTCTTAAAAAGATTTACAAATCCTAAACATTTTGGAGAGATTAAGAATCCAGATGGAGTTGGGCAGGTTGGAAATCCTGTTTGCGGAGATGTTATGAAAATTTATCTGAAAATTGACAAAAAGACTGAAAAAATAAAGGACATAAAATTCCAAACCTTTGGATGTGTAAGTGCAATAGCTTCATCAGATGCATTATGTGAATTAGCAAAAGGCAAAACAATAAGTGAAGCAAAAAAAATAACAAATAAAGCTATTGTTGATAAGCTAGAAGGACTGCCTTCAATAAAAATTCATTGTTCGGTTCTAGGAGCAAATGGATTAAAAAAAGCTATTGAAGATTACGAGTTCAAGACTGGGAAAATATCAAAGAAAAGCGAGAGATATGATGATGAGGATGGTTCTTGTGAAGGAAACTGCGCTATTGCTGGATAAAGTTATTTAAAAATCTGTAAGGAGGTAATTAATAATTCAAATGAATAAAAATTTAGGAATTATTTTAGTTTCAATAGGATTGATTATAGTTATAATTCTGGGGGGATTTTTATTAATGCAGGTTAATAATAAAAATGCTGCCGCTAATCCCAAGACAAATGGAAATCAACAGACGAGTCCATCAACAACTACAATTGGCAATACCCCTAACACAACAACTTCAACATCAAAAACTTATGATGTTAAGATAATGAACTTTGAATTTTCTCCCTCAACTCTGACAATAAAGAAAGGAGACAAAGTTACATGGACTAATCAAGATTCAGTCCACCATACCATCCTTTCAGACTCGGGAACTGAAATAAATTCTCCCAGTTTATCCTCTGGAGAGAGCTACTCAAAGACATTTGATAATATCGGATCTTATAATTATCACTGCAGTATACATCCAAGCATGAAAGGAGAAATAATTGTAGAATAGTTCTTTATCAGAAGTAAAAAAGAAAGAATTAAATATTATCATTTGTTAATAGAATAATGATATTAAACATACCCTTGGCTATATGGTTTGGAATATTAACAATAATCACGGTCTTTATAACGGCTAGCTTTGGCATAGCCACAAATGTTTTTCATAAAGATGTTTTTAAATATCATAAGATTTTTGCATTCATTAGTTTGACTTTAGCAGTTATACATGCAATTTTAGCTATAATGTTTTGGTTTTATGGTATCGCAATTTAATTAAAAAAATTTAGAATTATTTCTTCTTTTCAACTTTTTCTTGCTTTTTCTCTTTCTTGAAATTCATTTTTGAAAATATATAGATATACAAAATTTCAAGAATTCCAACTGTGTTCAAAATTAACATTAAAACAAACCATATTTTATGGTCTTTTTTTGAGGCTTTCCATAATCCAAATCCTTTCCATACAAGAGACCAGATGGAAATAATTGTCAATATAACCATTGCAACCTCTAGAGAAACACCAAGAGTGTCTGCCACTGGCTGAAGGAATGAATTCATTGTAAGTAAATCTTCTGCGGCCATTTTTTCACCTTTTTATATTATGTAAAATATTCTTTTATTTATAAATATTTGCGTTGATTTAATTTTAGGGGGATTTTGTGTTTATTTAGAAAAATCTTTGCTGCAATTTCATAATCCATTTTCAAAGATATAAAATCTTAAAAACTAAACTTATTTTAAAATTATTATGAGTAATATAGCAGTTGGCATAGGTTCTAATCCGGAAGAATTTAGTTTAGCTCTTCAAAATTTTCTTGTCCAGGCTACAGATTCTTACAAAGGAGATAGATTTCAGGCAGTGGTTGGCCCAGATATTCCAAGAGGGTGTGAGGGGAGTTTTTTACTTAAGGGACATTTTTGTTCAAGAAAATATAATCAGGTGGTTGATTCTGCAGGAGTCCAAGTTTTAGATGATCAAGGAAGAATTTATTCTCAATACGAACGAGTTCCTTCAGGAACTTTTTTTTGGGCACAAGTTTTACAAAAAGATAGTGACGCTAAAAAAACTTTCGTTGCATCTAAAACTAAGTATGAAGGATTTCAAAAATTAGAATGGACATTATGGACTAATGATCCTTATTTTCAAGGAGCTCTTCCCGGAGTTGAATGGAAAGGTATTGGTAAACCAACATTAATTGTTCCTAATGCTCAACCAGAACCTGTTAAGAAACTTGATACTGCGGGATTAAATCACCTAGTTGAAGAGACTTATTGGAGAATGGTTCAGGGATTTCGAGGAAAGGTTTATTGCTGGCAAAATTGTTCTGAGTTTTTAACTCCTCAAGGAAAATTTGATCCCTCAAGTCACACTCCTTTTAATTAAATAGATGCATCTTCTCAATTTTATCCAGTAGTTTCTGAAGATACAGTAACTGAATATCCCCTACCTCCTGGGACTTTAATCGGAGCAGCATTATGGAAGAAAGATGTTCCAGCTAATAAATATCTTGCTGCAAAAATAAGAACAAACTCTGGAAAATTCCCTTATCGAGCAGATTTATACACTAATGACTCGGATTGGGTTAAAAAAAGAAAGTTAGAACCCTGGAAAAAGATTTGATGCTTCAATTGCAATTACCTTGAATAATTTTGATGAATGATTTAATTTTCAATATACGCTTTTTTAACAGCTTCTGCAACTTTTGGAACTACTTCCTTATCAAAGGGGCTTGGAAGAATTTTATTGGGTTCTGGATTTTTAATAACTGATGCTAAAGCTTCAGCAGCAGCGATTTTCATCTGATTGGTTATATGTTTTGCTTTTATATCCAATGCTCCTCTAAAGATTCCCGGAAAAGCTAAAACATTATTTACTTGATTCGGAAAATCAGATCTTCCTGTTCCCACTATAAAAGCTCCTGCTTCTTTTGCTAAATCTGGCATTATCTCTGGATTGGGATTTGCTAATGCTAAAATAATCGGATCTTTATTCATAGACCCAATACTTTCTTGCGTCAATAAATTTCCTTTTGATACTCCTATGAAAATATCGGTATTTTTTAATGCTGTTTTTAAATCCCCTTTTAAGCAGGAATTTGAATTAGAATCAATAATACAATTAAGGTTGGTAACCTCGGCAATTAATTCTTTTTCTTTATTTAAATCTCCTCTCCCTTTGTAAATTATTCCTTTGCTATCTAAAATTACTATATTCTTGAAACCATATTTAAAAAGAAGATTTGTAATTGCAATTCCTGCGGCACCTGCTCCATTAATAACTATTTTTGCTTTTTCTTTTGGCAATCCTTTTATTGCTAAGGAATTTATTAATGCAGCCAAAACAACTACAGCGGTACCATGCTGATCATCATGCATAACCGGTATTCCCAAATCCTGCAAACTATTTTCTATTTCAAAACATTCAGGAGCTTTAAAATCTTCAAGATTAATTCCTCCAAAAACAGTTGAAATGTTTTTTATTGTTTCAATAGTTTTTTTTGTATCCTGTTCAGAAAGACAAATAGGAAATGCATCAATTCCGGCAAATTCCTTAAATAGAATTGCTTTTCCTTCCATCACTGGCAATGCAGCTTCAGGACCGATATTTCCTAAACCTAAAACTGCCGAACCGTCAGAAATAACTGCGACAGTATTCTCTTTAATAGTATATTTGTAAATAAAAGATTTATTTTTGGTTATCTCTCTGCATGCCTCCGCAACCCCCGGAGTATAAGCTAAAGAAAGAGCCTCAATTGAATTTAAAGAAATTTTTGATTTTATTTCAAGTTTTCCTCTTAATTTTTCATGAATTTCCAGAGATTTTTTTTGTAGGTCCATTAAAAGAGTTATTAGTTGAAGTATTTATGCTTTTTGTATAATGAAAAAGTATTTTGACCTTTGGAAAGTTTAGGGATTTATTTTTATGGTAAGATTAAAAGATTTATTGGATTATCAACACTCCTTGGATGTAGTTTAGCGGCATTAACTGCTTATTATTCACCATTTGAAAAAATAATAAATTATTTTACTAAATAAAAATCATTCTATTGTATCTTCAAAGAATTTTTCCCATAATTATTCTTTAAAATACAGCATGTTGTATAAAAATATTTATATAGTTGAATATTTTATGGATAAAGTTTAACACAATTAATGGTGGTTTTCAAAAAAGAGGCATACAATCCCTTGTATTAATAATGAAATGCATATTTTGTTCAGGAGAGACCCATGTTACAGACAAAAGAGAATCTCCTGAGGGGACAAGAAGAAGAAGAGAATGCCTCAAATGTAAAAAAAGATTCACAACATATGAAAAAGCTGAGAAAAAAGCGATAATTGTTGTTAAGAAAGATGGGAGACGGGAACCTTTTTCAAGAGAAAAAATAAAAATCGGAATAATGAAAGCCTGTGAGAAGAGACCGATTCCATTAAAGAACATTGAAAATGCGCTTGATGAGATTGAAGAAAAATTATACAAAAAAGGAAAAGAAGTTAAAAGTGAGGTTATAGGAAAAATGATTATGCACAAATTAAAAAAATTGGATGATATAGCTTATATCAGATTTGCCTCAGTTTATATGAACTTTAAAGATATTAAGGATTTTAAACTTGCTCTTAGGCAAGTTTAGATTTAAAATGTTAATGCCATTACATATTAAAAAAAGAGATGGAAGAATTGATGAATTCAACCCTGAAAAAATAAAAAAAGCTATAAATCGGGCTGTTGATGAAACACAATTTGATGATAAAGAGGAGATTATAGAAGATATTTATTCTAGGGTCAAGACAAAGATAGGAGAAAGATTTAATGGGAATGTTCCATATTTTACCGAAGTAAAACAGATAGTTATTGATTCTTCAATCGAAGCAGGATATCTTGAAGTTTCAAATGCGTTTAAGGGTTATAATAAATTCAAAAATGAAAAATTAAAAATAGAGAGATATTTTACTAAGGATGAAAATTTTCTTCCTATCCAATGGGAAAAAACAGATATACAAATATCTGATGACATGGGGAAACCTCTTTTTGTACAAAAGGATGTTGAATTTCCTGCATATTTTAGCAATCTGGCGCGTAAAATAATCTCTTCCAGATATTTTTATGGAGACGTAAGAAAAATGGAAAGAGAAAATTCTTTTAAGCAGGTTATTAACAGAGTAAGTCAAACGTTTGCAAAATGGGGAATAAAAAATGGTTATTTTGATGAAAAAGAAGCAGAAATTTTTAAAAATGAATTGGCTTATTTGACATTAACCCAGCGAATGGCTTTTAATTCTCCGGTTTGGTTTAATGTTGGAACAGATATTTATGAATCTGCTAGGAGTAATGAAAAAAAAGAAGGTTTTGCTTTAATCAATGGGAGGGCTATTGAAATTCCTCCCGGACAAAATCATCTTTATCCGCAAACATCTGCATGTTTTATCCAAGATGTTCAGGATAACATGGAGGATATAATGGATTTAGCTAGAAGAGAAGCAATGCTGTTTAAGCATGGTTCTGGAACAGGGACAGACCTTTCAACTTTAAGAAGCGCAAGGGAAAGACTATCCGGAGGAGGAAAGCCTTCCGGACCCTTACAATATCTGGTCTTTTATGATAAAGTTGCAGGAATTGTAAAATCTGGAGGAAAAACAAGAAGGGCTGCAAAAATGAATTCTCTAAAAATGACTCATCCAGATATCAAAGAATTTATTGAATCAAAAGTAAAAGAACAGAAAAAAATTGAACTATTGATGGACAATGGAATTGATGGAAGAGAGGCTATAGAAACAGTATCCTTTCAAAATGTTAATATTTCAGTGAGAGCCGGAGATGCTTTTATGAGAGCAGTCGAAAATGATTTGGAATGGCAAACAATTCCGGTTCATAACAAAGAAATGATAAATGAAATGCCTAAATACAAAGCAAGAGAATTATTCAGATTAATTGCAGAAGGCACACACAAATGCGGTGATCCTGGAATCCAATTTGATGATACTATGAACCGATGGCATACCTGCCCGAATTCTGGAAGAATTAATTCAAGCAATCCTTGTTCAGAATATAACTTTATTGATAATAGTTCGTGCAATTTAGCTTCTTTAAATTTAAGAGCGTTTGTAAACATGGATGGAAGTTTTAATGTTAAAGATTTTGAAAATGTAATAAGATTCACGGCAATTGCCCAGGATTTAGAATTTGATAATTCTAGTTTTCCTACAATGAAGATTGCGGAGAATTCTCACAAATTTCGTCCTCTTGGAATGGGTTATGCTAATCTTGGCTCTTTAATAATGTCGTTAGGATTCGCTTATGATTCTGATGAAGCCAGGATAATTGCAGCAATTATAACCTCGTTAATGACTGCAAAGGCTTATGAAACCTCTACTGAACTGGCTGAAAAATTAGGAACTTTTAAGGAATTTGAAAAAAACAGAGAACCCATGCTCAAGGTCATAAGGATGCATGTTGAAGCATTTAAAAAAATTGACAGGAATAAAATTCCAAGGGGATATGAAGAAGTTTATGATGCTTCTGAAAAAATTTGGGATAATGTCCTTAAAAGAGGGGAAAAATATGGGTTTAGAAATGCTCAAGTAACCGTGCTTGCTCCTACTGGAACAATAGGTTTTATGATGGATTGTGATACAAAAGGAATAGAGCCTGAGATTGGATTAGTTCAAACAAAACTTCTTGCAGAAGGGGGTATTTTAAAAATAGTCAATGGCACTGTAAAATTTGCACTCCAAAAATTAGGATACAATGAAGAACAGATAAAAAATATTTTAGAATATATTGAAAAAAAAGAAACTGCGGAGGGAAGTGGAATAAAAGAAGAGCATTTGGCTATCTTTGATTGTTCAAACAAACCGGTCCATGGAAAAAGAACAATTTCTACAATGGGGCACATAAAAATGATGGCCGCTGTCCAGCCATTTTTATCCGGAGCAATCTCAAAAACAGTTAACATGCCAAATGATGCAACTGTTGAAGACGTTGAAAATATTTATCTTGAAGCGTGGAAACTTGGATTAAAAGCTGTTGCGATTTACAGAGACGGAAGTAAAAGAATGCAGCCATTAAGTTTTACAAAGAAAAAAGAAGAAATTGTAAGGATCCCTGTAAGAAGAAAACTCCCTTTAACTAGAAATTCTATAACACACAAGTTTAATATCGCCGGACATGAAGGTTATTTAACTGCGGGACTATATGACGACGGAAATTTGGGAGAATTGTTTATAACCATGTCAAAAGAAGGTAGCACTGTAGGAGGTTTGATGGGTAGCCTTGCAAATATGACTTCTATGGCTCTGCAATATGGAGTTCCATTAAAAACTATAATAAGCAAATTTAAAAGTCAGAGATTTGAACCCCTTGGTATTGTTATTGAAGGTAGAAAGGACATAAAAACTGCTTCTTCGATTGTAGATTATATTGGAAATTTTCTTGAAAAACAATTTATGGATAAAGAACCTGAGAATAAGTTTAGCAACTTAAGTGAAAAAGAACAAGTTCAAAAAGAAATAATTATTAAAAGCGAAATTAGGGAAGAAAATTTTAAAGATGCGAATGTAGAAGAAACAAAAAATTCTAAATCTGATTTAGAAGAAGCTGGAAGATATTGTCCATCCTGCGGAAGCAGGATGATTAAAAAAGGACATTGTGCAGAATACTGCAAATGCGGTTATGTTGAATTATCAGGGTGTGGGGGATAAAAAGTTTTAAATATATTTCTAATGGAATCTTTTAATGGATGATTGGAAAGAAGAATTTGCAAAATTACAAAGTGCAAGAGGTATATCTAGATTAAAAAGACGCATTAATGTTAATCTAAGAAGAGATTCAGACTTTTATGGAAAAAGGAAGAGAACAATAGATAAATTTTTTGAAGAGAATCCAACTCCTATTGACATAGCTTTAATGCTATATAAGGCATTACTAATTGTTGATAGATTAGCATATCATCTTGAAGAAAATAGTCTTCTAGCTTATAGGCCAAAAGCGTCTCATGAAAGAATTGTTGAAAAATCATTTTTAGAGGGAGTTGTTCATCCTGAAAGAACTCTTTTATTATTTGATGGTTGTATGGATACTGGAGCTGCGATTAGAGAAGCTGCAGATTTTTTTATGGGCCTAGGGTATGATAGAAGAAAAATATTTGGATATCTTGATTATGGCTATCTTGGAAAGAATACTCCAGAATTAATGCAGGTTGAGGGTTTATTAAAAAGATGAATTTTGTTATAAAACGTTTATAAGCCTTCAAAAAACTTTTTCAGAGGTTCAAAGGCGATTTTTGACCAGTTTTCTATTTCATTTTCCGAGAAGATTCTTTCTAACTCCTTAAAATGAACAAATTTTCCCTGCTCTAGCTCAGAATCTTTTGGATGAATCTCTTCGGCAGTTGTTTTTATTAGATATAAGACCCCCAAATGAACTTTTCCAACATCATTGGAATCATCATTGATATATCCTAGAACAATAAGCTCTTTTATGCTTTCTTCTGGAATAATGATTTCTTCTTTAATCTCTCTCAGCATACTTTTATGCAGCGGGTTTTCATTTGCATTACTATTTCCATCATAATCTGGAGGGTCAATATGCCCACCTATTCCAATTGTAAAATTATTGTGCAATCTTTCTTCTCCTGCCTTTGTTGAACGCTGATAAATAAAAACTTTTTTTAATTCTTGATTGATTATTATGCAATAGGCAATTGGCTGTTTATAATTAGGATTTTTTTCAGCAAGGCCTCTTTTCATCCATTCAAAATTATTCAGGATTTTGTGATGAAAATCTTTTTCAGAATGATGGAGGAATCCCTGAAAATAATCCTCATCAAACAATTTTTTAGTATTTACAACCATTACCTCTTTTTCAAACTTGTCCATTTTATCTGTAATTAAAAATGATTTTTAAAGATTTATATGTAAAAAAATCTCAAAACTCAATGAAAATCAGATAAGAAAGCTTTATTAATGATGAGTTTTTATAGATTTCATGCCTATATTAACCAATAAGAGAGATGTTTTAAAATGGCAGAGAACTATCCAGAACTTGAAATTAGTGCAGAAGAATTCTATAAAGTTATAACTAATTCTGATAAATTAATTGTGGTTAATTTTTTTGCTGAATGGCATATGCCCTGCCTTATGTTCTTTCCAGTCATTGAAGATTTGGCTGAGCAGATGAAGGATGTCAGATTCGTCAAGATTAATATTGAGGATAATCAGGAGATTGCAGAGAAACACAATATTTCAACAATGCCCTGCCTTATTATTTTCAAAGAGGGAAAGGAAATAAACCGAATAATTGGTGCGCAGTCCATAGAGGTTGTTGAAGAGAAAATCCGGAAATGTCTGGAGTAAAAAATAGACTTTTTATGAAAGCGATTTATAGATAAGATTTTTAAACTAAATTCTTTTAATGAAATTATTAATTACTTCCAGTTTTGTAATTAATTGCTAGATAGTTCTAGCATGGGGGCGTAGCTCAGCCCGGTTAGAGTACTTGCCTTTTAAGCAAGGTGTCAGGGGTTCAAATCCCCTCGTCCCCATATAAAGTATTGCTTTGCAATACTTTCTTTTATATGCGAGGGGATTAGGACAAGTCAATCCGCTTATTGTTCTTGCGAATGCAAGAGGTCTCAAATCCTGAGCATTTTCAATTTACAAAACAATATTAAATAAGAATTGAAAGTGCGAACACTCGTCCCCATAAAAATATATTCTTCCAGACAATTAAATTTAAAAATTAATTTTATTCTATTAACGGATGAATGAAGAATTGCAATTATTGTTTCAAGAAAATGGATGGAGATATTGGGATTTAAGAGAAAATAAAGGTCCTCTTGATCCTTCTCAATTTGATTCAAGAGTTAGAAGATTGCTTGAAGAATTACAAAGAAGATTGACACCTCCTTATGGAATATCTGGTGTTGAAGATTATACTAGAGCGCCTAGAGATGAAAGAACTTTAGCAATTCTAACCGTTTATGAAACTCTTACCAGTAGAAAAATTGATGTTGCAAGTGTTTATGTTGATACTCAACGTCATGTGAGATATCAAGATTTCACAGAAGAAAAAAAACTTGAAGCAAGACTTCAAGGATTAAAATTTGAATAAAAAATAATTTTTGAAGCGGTCTATTATTAGATATTCGGTTTCTATGCAATTTTTTGGTTTAAAAACCAAAAAGCTTATAAATTCAATAATTGTAAAAACGAAAGATTTATAAACCAAGATTAAGGTTTAATTATAATCGTACGACCATAAAGGTAATTATCTTACAGAGAATTTTCCTTAAAAAAAATTCTCGGTACCATTCAAAATTTACATTTTGAAGGCAGATAGAATTATCTGAATTTACCGGAGAATCAAGATGCACCTATTACAACCAAAGCACATCAAACTAAAAGCAGAAGAAACTGATAAACTTCTTGCAGAATATAATATTTCTTTATCACAATTGCCAAAAATTAAAATAACTGATCCGGCTTTGCCAGAAGGATGTGAGATTGGAGATGTAATAAGAATAGAAAGAACTTCTGACGGAAAAAAGGGTTTTTATTTCAGGGTTGTTTCAGTATAATTTAATTTGAGTCATAAAAATAACTATATTGCAAACTGAAAAGTTTGTAAAACGAAACTTCAGAGATTAAAAATCTCAGGAACATTCAAATCACAAGATTTGAAGTTTTTAGAAAAAGTTTCATCAAAAACACAAAAATGAACATTGAAAAACAGCAACAGAAAGAAGAGCACCTGCTAGTTAAAAAATATCTAGAGGAGCACAGCCTCGTTGAGTCAAATATTACTTCTTTTAACAATTTCATAAACTTCAGAATGCAGGAAATAATTGAGGAACTAAATGATAGCCTTTCTCCTGAAGAAGATATTGAAATCAAACTTGGAAAAATAAAAATTGAAAGACCTCAAATAGTTGAGGCGGATGGAAGCTCTCATTTGATAACCCCTACCGAAGCAAGAATAAGAGGATTGACCTATGCTGCTCCGTTAAATGTTGAAATAACAATAAAACAAGGCGGACAGATAGAAAGTCAGGAAGTTGAAATCGGAAAAATACCTATTATTGTAAAGAGCGAGGTTTGCAATCTTTCAAATATGAATAAAGAAGAATTGATAAAAGAGTACATAGACCCTCTAGAGCCTGGAGGATATTTTATAATAAATGGAAATGAAAGAATAATTGTAATGACAGAAGATTTGGCGGAAAATCAGCCCTTTATTGAAAAATCAAGAGGCAAGCTTATGCTCAGATTATTTTCAAAAAGAGGTAGCTACAGGATTCCAATCTCAATAACAGACACAAATGAAGGTATTGTTGAAGTCAGTTTTTCAAGATTCAAGAACATTCCCATCATAATAATATTAAAAGCTCTTGGACTAACAAAAGAAAGTGAGATTGCAAAATACATTGGAAAAGAGAATGATAGCCTGATAGTCAATCTCTACGAATACACTGCAATAAAAAATGAGGAAGATGCCATGATGGCTATTGCAGAACATACTTCCCTTCAAGGAACAAAAAAAGAGATTCTAGATAGGATAAAACAAAGACTTGATTCATATTTTCTCCCTCATATTGGATTAAAAAAAGAGCATAGAATTGAAAAGGCCATAACTCTCTGTAAGTTCATAAAACAATTTTTTATTGCAAAAGAAAATCCTGAGAATTTAACTGATAAAGACCATTATGCAAATAAAAGAGTGAGAATGTCTGGAGATTTATTGGCAGATTTATTCAGAATAAACATGAATATATTTTTGAGAGATATAGTCCATTCTTTGCAGAAAATCCAAAAAAGAAAAAAATTCTATTCAATAAAGACAATTGCTAAATCAACATTATTCACACATAGGGTTGAAAGCGCTATTGCAACAGGTAACTGGATTGGAGAAAGAACTGGAGTTACGCAGAACATGGACAAGACAAATTATCTCGCTATTCTTTCACAATTGCAGAGAGTCTCATCAATGCTTCCTGGCGAACAGGAAAATTTTCTTGCAAGAACCCTTCATCCAACACATTATGGAAGGTTCTGTCCAGTTGAAACTCCTGAAGGTACTGAGATAGGATTAAGAAAAAATCTTGCAATCCTGACAAAAATCTCAACAAGGGCGGATATTGATGATGAAAAACTGATTAAAATCTTGGCCAATTTAGGTGTTAAAAGAGAAGTTGAAGGAAATGGGAATGATATTTTCCTAAATGGAAGATTCATAGGAAATACGGATAATTGCGAGAGATTAATAAAAGATTTGAAAGAAAAAAGAAGGAGAGGCGAATTACCGATTGAATTGAGCATAAGATATAACAAATCTCTCGATAATGTTATTCTTTCAACAGAAGTCGGAAGAATTATGAGGCCTTTGATTGTTGCTGAGAATGGAAAATCAAGATTAAACGCAGATCATATTAATGCACTTAGAAATGGAAGCATAAACTGGAATGACTTGCTTAAAAATGGAGTTATTGAATATCTGGATACTGCCGAAGAGGAAAATTCTCTTGTTGCCTTGGATGAAAAAGAAATAACAGATGAACATACTCATCTGCAGATTGACAGAATAGATTTATTAGGAGTTGTTACATCACTCGTCCCTTACATTAATTATAATTCCTGCGCTAAACTGATAAAGGGAAGCAAAAGCTACAAACAGGCCCTTGGGCTTTATGCTGCAAATTTTCTATGCAGAATTGACACTGATGTCAATATCTTGCATTATCCTCAAAAACCAATTGTAAGAAGTTTTGTTTATGACACATTGAATGTTCATCCGGCAGGACAAAATGTTGTCGTTGCTGTTTTGACACATGATGGATATAATATGGAAGATGCGTTGATTCTAAATAAAGGAAGCGTTGACAGGGGATTTGCAAGAAGCACATATTACCGGCCCTACACTTCGGTTGAACTTAATTATGCCGGAGGATTAAAGGATGAAGTATGCATTCCTGAAAAAGATGTTTCTGGTTACAGGACAGAAGAAAGCTACAAATATCTAGAAGATGATGGAATTGTTTTTCCAGAAGCTGCAATGAGATCTGGAGAAGTTGTCATTGGAAAAATTTCTCCTCCCAAATTCCTTTCAGAAGTAAGAGAAATTTCTGTCAAAGCAAAGAATGAATCAAGCTCAGTAATAAGGCAAGAGGAAGAAGGAACAGTTGAATCTGTTTTCATTACAGAAGATGGACAAGGAAATAAGGTGATAAGAGTCAAGACAAGAGATTTGAGAAAACCGGAATTAGGAGATAAATTTGCAACTCCTCATGGACAGAAAGGAGTTGTTGGAGCAATAATTCCTGAGAATGATGTTCCTTTCACTTCAAGAGGAATCAGGCCCGATATAATATTCAATCCACATTCAATCCCTGGAAGAATGAGCGTCGGTTATCTTGTAGAGTTATTGGCTGGAAAGGTTGGATGTTTAAATGGAAAAATAATTGATGGAACTGGATTCTCTGGACAAAAAATTGAGGATTTGGAAGAACAACTTAAAGAATTAGGATTCAGAGAAGATGGAAAAGAAACTGTTTATAATGGAATAACTGGAAGGATGATGAACCTTAAAATTTATGTTGGAGATATGTATTATTTGAAATTAAAATACATGGTTGCGAATAAACTTCATGCTCGTGCATCAGGAAAAGTTACATTATTGACAAGACAGCCAATTGAAGGAAGAGCAAAAGGCGGAGCATTAAGATTGGGAGAAATGGAGCAACAGGCATTGGTGGCTCATGGAGCTTCTCTATTGCTAAAAGAAAGATATGATTCAGATAAGGTCATTTTGCATATTTGTTCAAAATGCGGTTCAGTTGCAATTGAAGACACATTGAGAAATAAACTAATCTGTTCAATGTGCAACTCGCAGGAAATTGAACCTGTTGAAGTATCCTATGCATTCAAATTATTGGTTGATGAGATACAATCTCTTCATATTAGAACTAAATTTAATCTAAAAAATAAATACGAATAAGATGGCAGTTTCAATATCTGGAGAAAAATTTGGAATGGATGGCACAAATACTAAATCTAGAACAGCAATAGTCTGTCAGATGGCAAATGTATGTTTGTACGGAAATAAACGTACTTATACTGGTTGCAGAAGTACAGTCGGATATGTTGGATGTGATAATTTAGAAACCGCAGAAGATAGAGAATCACTACCTGAATCCGGCATAGAATTGACTGTTATTAATGATTCTGGCATTGATTTAACAACTTATACACCTAGCTCTGAAGAGGGAGAAAAATAAAATGGTACAACTTTTTTTGATTACTGATGAAGGTATTGGTGAGCCAGTTAGAACTCCAGTAGATATGACTCAAACTAAACATCCCTTATGCGAAATGTTTGAAGCATGTGGCTACAGGTTTAAACAAACAGGCGAAAGATGCAGATATCCTCAAGGTTACTTAAACTGTTATGATGCTGTAGATATAAATTATAGCCGGGATTTTCCAAATGGTGCTTAATTAAAATGGTAAAACCAGTACGAAAACAAGTTGAGAGTTTGCAATTTTCTCTTCTTAGTCCGGACGAGATTAAAAAAATATCAAAGGCAAAAATAATAACTCCTGAACTTTATGATGTTGATGGATATCCTGTTGATGGAGGATTAATGGACTTAAGATTAGGGGCAATTGATCCGGGAGTAAGGTGCAGGACCTGCGGAGGCAGATTAAAAGAATGTTTGGGACATCCCGGATGTATTGAACTTGCAAGACCTATTTTTCATATAAAATATGTTCCGGTTGTTGAATTATTCTTAAGATGCTTTTGCTCTGAATGCCATAGATTTATGATAAAAGAAAAAGACATGATAAAATACAAGGCAGTTAAAGACCGGATAAAAAGAGCAAAAGATGCAAAAATATGTCCTTACTGTCATGCCGAACAAGAAAGAATAAAATTAGAAAAACCATCTACATTTAGAATAGGAAAAAGAAGATTATTTCCTGGAGAGATAAGAGAAAAACTTGCAAGAATTCCTGACGATGAAGCAAAACTTGCTGGAATAAATCCAAAAATTTTCAGACCAGAATGGTCTGTGCTTACCTTATTATTGGTTCCTCCTGTAACAGTAAGACCTTCAATAACTTTAGAATCCGGAGAAAGAAGCGAAGATGATTTGACTCACAAACTTTCTGATATCATAAGAGCAAACCAGAGATTATGGGAAAACCTGAATGCCGGAGCTCCAGAGGTTATTATAGAAGATTTGTGGGATTTGTTGCAGTATCATGTAACAACTTTTTTTGATAATTCAATAACAAAAATTCCTCCGGCTAGACATAGAAGCGGACAGCCGTTAAAAACAATAACTGAAAGAATAAAAGGAAAAGAAGGTAGAATCAGACATAATCTTGCAGGAAAAAGAGTCAATTTTTCATCAAGAACAGTAATCTCTCCTGATCCTGCATTGAAATTAAATGAAGTAGGAATTCCATTTGAGATTGCAGAAATCTTGACTGTAAATGAAAAGGTTAATTCTTCAAATATGGAAAAATTAAAGAAAATAATTTTAAATGAAAAATATCCTACTGCAAATTATATCATAAGGCCTGATGGAAGAAGAAAGAAAATAACTTCGGATTTAAAACAAGAAATATTGGATGAATTAGTGCCTGGTTATGTTGTTGAAAGACAATTGATTGATGGAGACGTTGTTTTATTCAATAGACATCCGAGCCTGCATAAAGCCAGTATAATGGCGCATTTTGTAAAAGTCCTTCCCTATAAAACATTCAGGATACATCCGGCTACTGCTCCACCTTACAATGCGGATTTTGATGGAGATGAAATGAATATTCATGTTCCTCAGACAGAAGAAGCAAGAGCAGAAGCAAAAATATTAATGGACGTCAACAGAAACTTAATGTCATGCAAAGACAACAGCAATCTTTTGGGATGCACCCAGGATGCAGTCACTGGAAATTTTATTTTAAGCAAATCAAATGTTTCAAAGGCAGATGCATTTCAATTATTATACCAATCTGGAATAAACACTAAGCTCTCAAAGAATATTCTAAATGGAAATGAGATAATATCAAAAATAATACCAGATACAGATTATAAAAGTAAAACAAAAATCGGAGATAATTTTGTAGTCAAGAACGGGCAGATTGAAGAAGGCGTGGTTGATGAAAATGTATTTGCAGTTGAAAGTGGAAATCTTTTGAAGCATCTTGATAAAGATACTGGAAGGAAAAAAACAATAAAGGTTTTGGAAAATGCATTTACAATGGGAGTTCAATTTCTAACCAATCATGGATTCACTATATCGGTGGATGATTTGAATGTAAACGATAAAGTCAAGAGCTCGACTGCAGAGATAGTTGCCGAAGCTGAAAAAGAAACTGGCAATATAATAGAAAGCTACAGAACTGGAGAACTGGAGATTATACCTGGAAAAACTGCAGAGGAAACAAGAGAAATCAAAATATTGCAGACATTAAATGGAATAAGAACAAAAATTGGAAAAATTGTAGGAAAAGAAGTCTCTAAAAGCAGCCCCGTAAGCATAATGATAGATTCTGGAGCTGGAGGAAATGTTCTTAATATAACCCAAATGGCATGTTGTGTTGGACAGCAGGCGTTATGGTCAAAGAGAATTGGAATTGGATTCACCAACAGAACACTTTCTTTTTTTAAGGAAGGAGACTTATCTCCTAAATCAAGAGGATTCATTTATAGTTCATTCTTAAAAGGACTAGAGCCTTGCGAATTCTTTTTTGGAGCGATAACTGGAAGAGATGCGCTGATGGATACTGCACTCCGAACTCCAAAATCAGGATATCTTTACAGAAGACTCGCAAATGCATTGCAGGATATTAAAGTTGAATATGACCATACTGTCAGAGATGGCTCTGAAAATATAATCCAGTTCAAATATGGAGAAGATGGAAAAGATGTTTCAGAATTGCATAAAGATAAAGACATTTCTCCTGGAGAAGCGATCGGAATTGTAACTGCTCAATCTTTTGGAGAACCTTCAACACAGATGGCACTTTCAACATTCCACTTTGCAGGAGTTGCTGAGATGCAGGTTACATTAGGACTTCCAAGACTCATAGAAATATTTGATGCTAGAAGAACACCTTCAACACCTGCAATGGAGATTTATTTGGAAAAAGAATATAACAACGAAAAAGATGCAAAAGTAATCGCTGAAAAAATTCAGGAAATTAAACTAAAAGATATAATAAAAGAAATAAAAATAAATTTTTCTGACAAAAGAATTGAAGCGCTTATCGACAGCGACGCAGTCAAAAGAGTCCATTCTTCAGTTGAAACTATTGTTAAAAAATTAAATGAGAGTGGAAAGATAGAATCTAATTGCAAGGCTTCTGGAAATTCTATAACAATAAGTACTAAAGACATGAATTTTAAGGAGATTTACAAACTAAAAGAGAAAATAAAGGAAACTCAAATTTCTGGAATAAAAGGAATTGAACAAATACTTGTTGTTAAAAGAGAAGAAGGATATGTAATATTGACTGCAGGAACAAATCTTAAAGATATAATTAATTTTAAAGGGGTTGATAGAACAAGAACAATCAGCAATGATTTGCATGAGATATGCGATATTTTTGGTGTTGAGGTTGCAAGAGCAGCAATAATGAAAGAGATTGAAAAAGTTATAAATTCCCAGGGGTTGGATATTGATAAAAGACATTCGAGATTAATTGCAGACTCAATGACTTCTGAAGGAATTGTAAAGGGAATAACGAGAATGGGTATAATATCACAGAAATCATCAATACTTGCAAGAGCAAGTTTTGAAACTCCGGTCAAACATTTTGTTAATGCAACTTTGAAAGAAAACAAGGATGAATTAGATTCAGTGATTGAAAATATAATACTCAATCAGCCAGCTCCTGTTGGAACAGGACTTCCTGGACTCATGGTTGAGGTTACTGGACCATTGACAGACAAGAAGCCAAAGGAAGACAAAAGTGTCAGTTATCTAACAAAGGGTACAAAGGACACTTCTAAAAAAGATACTGAACCGATTGTCAATGGGAAGAAATAGATTTTTCTGATTATGATAAAGAAAAATACAAAGATTTTGATTGAAGGTGAAGATAACAAATAACTTCAAGCTCTCCAAGGAGGAATACCTTTATCGAAAGGAGAATTAATTAAGATTCATAATGGACCTAAAATTATAAGTTATGAAGTTAAAGACAAGATTATAGAATGTTTTTTGGATGGAGAGGATCAAATAGTTAACATTACATATATTTTAAAGAAAGTTTAGATAAATTATCTTCTAATATCACAAAACCCGTAATATACCTTAAACTAAACTAGGTTTAATGGTTTGCTTTTGATAAAATTCAAAACATTTTTTATTGTTATGTCTAACATTCTTTGTTTTGCTTCTTTTGTATTTGAAGCGTTGTGCGGGGTTATTAATACGTTATCTAATTCAAGAAGATCCTTTAATTCATTACTGCTTAGAATATTAGACTCTCCTTCAAAAACATCCAGCCCTGCAAGACTTTCAGGATTATTTCTTAAAAAATCTATTAAAGCAGAAGTATCTATTAATCCGCCTCTAGCAGTATTTATTATTGCAACGTCCTTTTTTAATAAAGATATATTATTTTTATTTAAAATATGATAAGTCTGTTCATTCAAAGGCGCATGAAATGAGATTATGTCCGAATTTTTTAAAAGCTCGTTTAAAGGAATATAATCAAACCCTAATTCTTGGATTGCTTTTTGATTTTCAAAAATGTCATATGCTTGAACTTTTAATCCAAATGCTTTTGCTATTTTAATAACATTTAGACCAATCCTACCTGTACCTATCACCCCTATAATTTTTTCATTTAAATCAGATCCTGTTATTTCTTTTGAATCAACTCTCCTTCCATTTATTTGATTAATGGATTTTGGAATTTGTTTAAGCAATGAAAGAATTAAGGCGAAGGTGAATTCTGCTACAGATTTTTCCCCATAAGATGGAACATTAGATACAAAAATTCCTTTTTCCTTGCAATAAATTAAGTCAATGTGATCAAAACCTGTCGACATTGTCGATATCATCTTAAGATTTGGAAAGTTTTTAAGAGTATTTCTATCAAATTCTAAATTAAGAAAAACTGCTTTTGAAACAATTATATCCGAATCTTTAACTTCTACCAAATTTTTTAGATTTAAGGGTTCTGAAAAAATTTTAATAGAGTGCTCTTTAAAATTATTTATTATTATATCTTCTTCAGCTTTATCTATCAAAAAAAATGAAATTTTCATAAAAATTATTATCCGCGATTGCTATTTAAAAATTATTTATTTTATTCATATTAGATTCCTTGTTCTTTTATATAGAAGTTTAATCCTTTTTAAAATCTTATTCGATACATTTAAAAACTGACTTGGGTTTAAAAGAATATAAAAATATTTTTTATTTAAAATAAAAACATAATCTCCGATGATAAAAGTTTTAGATATGCAGTTCATAAGATATGCAAATTTATTCACTAAGATAACAAATGTTCGGACAAACCATTGTTTTGAATATAATCATACGATAATTTTTGTTGTTCCAAAAGGTCTTGTCAAGAAAGCAATAGGTCTTCAGAATAGAAATCTTGAAAAATTAAGCCAGATAATTGGCAAAAAAATAAAAATTGTTGCAATACCCCTTGGAAGACCGGATATAAAAAATTTTGTTTCAATAATAACAAAACCTGTCAGATTCAAGTCAATTGAAATTCAAGATGATGAAGTTATCATAAATGCCGGGCCGCAAAGCAAGGCATCCCTGATTGGAAAAGAAAAAGTAAGATTGGGAGAGATGGAGAACATTCTTAAACAATATTTTGACATAAGAAGTGTAAGGATAAAGTGAGATTTCTTTAACAAGCGACTTATTAAGGTTTATGTCTAGATTATATAATTATTGTTATGCAAGTTATGAAGTGTAAAATAAGTGAAAAAATTGAAGAGATGTGATAGAAGCAATAACAATCGACCCCAACATAACTCTTAATTTTGAATATTAATGATAAGTTTTATCTTGGGTTTAAAACAATAACTTTTTAAACCTATTTACTAATTAATTATTATTCTATATACTCAATTATAGACATATTCGGATGGGACTAAGAAACGCAACAAAATTAATGAAGAACAGAAGGAAATTCAGATGGCATGACAGGGCTTACAAAGTCAGGACTCTAAATCTTTTCAAAAAATCAGACCCTCTTGGTGGAAAAAACCAGGGAAAGGCAATTGTTATTGAAAAAGTGCAAAAGGAAGCAAAACAGCCAAATTCTGCAATGAGGAAATGCTGCAAAGTCCAACTAATAAAAAACTCCCGGACTGTTACAGCATTCATTCCTGGAAATTTAGCTCAAAAGTTCATTGATGAACATGATGAAGTTATAATTGAAAGAATTGGCGGAAAGCAGGGAAGAAGCAAAGGAGATATTCCTGGAGTCAGATGGAAAGTTATTAAAGTAAATGATCAGCCTTTGAAATTATTGTGGAAAGGCAAGATAGAAAAAGGTAGAAGATAAAATGACGAAATCAAAAATAAGAATAGTTCAGAGTGTAGAAGAGCTTGATGAATGTGCAAGGGACCGACATTTTAGAGGAACTATTGCAGTAAACTATAATCGAGACCCTCGATTAAAAATTAGATTATGGGCTCAGATTAATAATCCTCATAATGTTTATCATGTTCAAGATGAACATGGAAACAGATTTTTAACTCGAAAAGTTTTTGACTATGTATTATATGGGAGGGCTGCTTAAATAAGATGGGAGATGATGACGATAAAAATGATGGAAAACCAGATTATACTGGAAAGAGTCCAACTGATCCAATGGATCCAAGAAATCTTTATGGCGATAATAATCCTGGAGAAGATTATATTCCGCAACAAGGTCCAACCAGAAGACCTTTAACTCCAGAAGCGAAGGAAAGCTCTTTAGAAGAAGAGATGTGGGAAGTATTTCCTGAAAACTTAGGCTTAATAAAAAAATTACCAAGATAAAAATGGAAACTGAACAAGAAACAATAAATGAAGAGAATGAAGAAGCAGAATTAGTTGAAAAATCAAACCCTTTGGCATTTAAACTATTTGGATTATACGATGTTTCAGAAGTAAAGGTAAATGACCCTGGAATGAAAAGATACATCAATCTTGAACCAAAACTCGTTGTTAAAAGTTATGGAAGAGTGAGAGAAAAATTTTCAAAAGGCAAAATTAATGTCATTGAATTATTCGCAAATCTTATTGCAGTTCCCGGACATAGAGGAAAAAAACATAAGATACAGACAAGCTGGAAGTCTGGAAAATATTCGCAGAATATGAAGATAGTACTTAACTGCTTTAAAATAATTGAAGAAAAAACTAAGAAAAATCCAGTCCAGGTTTTTGTAACTGCTATTGAAAACTCAGCTCCAAGGGATGGAATAACTGTAATTGAGTATGGCGGAGCAAGATATCCGCAGGCAGTTGATATCTCTCCATCGAGAAGAGTAACCCAGACAATGAAAACAATAGTACAGGGAAGTTATGACAAATCTTTCAACAAAAAAACTAAGATAGAACAGGCATTGGCCGATGAGATAATCAAGACTTACAATGCTGAACCTGACAGCTATGCAATGGCAAAAAAGAAAGATTCTGAGAAACAGGCAGATTCTGCTAGATAAAATTAATTATCAAAAGTATATCTTTAATTATATAATTCTTTTTAAACAAATTTATTATGAATAATTTCATGACAGATGAAACCTCAGAGTGCCCTCAATACAGGGGTTATTTGGGTGATGATAAATTAATAATTGTTGCTGAAAAAAATCCGGTTTTTGTATTGGCACGCTGTTATGAACGTCACAGGTCTGCTTTAATTTGGAGATATGGTAATTCTGGAAAACTTGATTCCTTAGATTTGCTTAATTTTGACTCTCAAGGTCTTACGCCAATTGTCCAAGCATCAATTGATGAAACTCAAGCCGCAGCTTATGAGGTTCCAGAAACTGTTTATAGAATAAGACCGACTCTAAGAGGTCAGCCCGCTTGGAGAACTTATTTTATGCTTCTTACATCGGGTCATGCTTTAACCAGAGAACTTGTTGATGCTATGAATCATAAGAAATTAACCGATGAAATGAGTCTAGGAAATGGATTTGGATTAACACAAATTCCGGCAAAGATGGATCTTGGAAGAGTCCTTAGGGCCGCAAATCAGTTTCCGCATAGAGTAATGTTTCATAAAAAAAGATTGGAAATAGGTTACTCTCAAAATCATGAACCTTTATCATGGACCTTTGATTAAATTCTTTGAAAAATAGTTCTATGATAAAATAGAAATCAATTAAAACAAAATGAAATTAAAATTATTAAATTTGGTTTTTGCAGGGGTCTGTTTGTTGGGATGTTCTCAAAATGCAAAAAAAGAAACAGAACCGTCTTTTAATCCTAATGCAACAATTGTCAAGACAGAATCTGTTGATGGAGCGAGCGAAGCCAGGGTTATTGGAAGAAGCTACTCTCCGGGGTTTGAAATAAAAAAAGAAGTTGAAATTTCTTACGGATATTTTAAGAATCATCATTCGCATAAAGTTCCAATAGAAGTTTCACAACCTGAAAGATTTTTTTTGTATATTCGGATAAATGATGGAACTTATATTAAAGAAGTTAATAAAAAAGAATTTCGAGATATTGGCGAGGTTGTAAAGATTAGGTATGTTGAAAAAAGGGATGTTACTTATAAAACTGGTGCAGAACTTGAAAAAATAGCAGATGAGTTAACAAGTATAGACATTTTAAGTATCGAACCCAAACAACAATAGGGGTTTAGTAAGATTTTTAAACCTGTTTTATTATTGATAAATATTATATTATTAGTTGTCAAGAACTTCGGGTTAAAACCTGAGTGCAAGTTCTTGATCACCTCGAAAATCTTATGAGAGATTTTCTCAGTGTTAACAACTTCTAAGAATTAATAGTAAAACAACTGCTCAAAAACATAAATTTTAATATGGCAAAGAAAGAAACACCATTCGAGAAAATCAAGAGATTGATTGCAACCCAGAACCATATTAGAAACATCGCTACTTCAGCGCATATCCATCATGGAAAAACTGCGCTTACTGACAACCTTCTTGCTGCCGCTGGAATGATGAGCGAGAAGCTTGCTGGAGATTTGGAGGGAGGAATGGCAACTTGGCAGCATTCAGATGAGCAGGAAAGATTATTGACTGTTGATGCTGCAAATGTTTCAATGGCTCATGAGTTCGGAGGAAATGAATATTTGATTAACCTGATTGATACTCCTGGACATGTTGATTTTTCAGGAAATGTCACAAGAGCTATGAGGGCAATTGATGGAACAATTGTATTAGTTTGTGCTTCAGAGGGGATAATGCCTCAAACAGAGACGGTCATGAAGCAGGCTTTGCGTGAAAGAGTAAAACCAATACTTTTTATAAATAAAGTTGACAGGATGATAAAAGAACTGAAACTTACTCCTGAAGGAATGCAGGAAAGATTCATGAAAATAATCAATCAGTTTAATCTATTGATTGAACAGATTGCAGAACCTCAATTCAGGGAAAAGTGGAAAGTCAATGTTGCTGATGGAAGCGTCATCTTTGGAAGCGCTAGAGACAACTGGGCATTATCCGTAGGTTTCATGAAAAAGAAAGGAGTTGGTTTTAAGGATGTTATTTCATTATATGATGGAAGCATGAGTGAGGAAGAAAGAAAAAAATGGGTCTGGGACAAAGCGCCATTATTTGAAGTTTTATTGGATGCTGTTGTCAAACATCTGCCATCACCACTTGAAGCTCAAAAATATAGGATTCCAAAAATATGGCCTGGAGATCCTGAAAGCGAATTTGGAAAAGGTTTGATTAATTGTGACCCTAAAGCAGAAGTTGCTTTTGTAATCACAAACACGATTATTGAATCAAAAAGTGGAAAAGAAATTAATGCTGGAAGATTGTTCTCAGGAACTTTAAGGGCTGGAATGGATGTTTATCTTAATAATGATAAGAAAAAACAAAAAATTCAGCAGGTATTGGTCTATAATGGAATAAAACCTGAGCAATTGGAAGAAGTTGGAGCTGGAAATGTTCTTGCAATAACCGGAGTTGTTTCACAGCCAGGAGAGACCATAACTTTAGAACCACAGGAGCCTTTTGAAGGTATAAAACATATTTTTGATCCAGTAATTACAAAATCAATTTCAGTTCCAAAACCTCAAGATTTACCAAAATTAATTGAAGTTTTGAAAAAAGTTGCAAAAGAAGATCCAACTTTGAAAATTGAAATTAATGAAGAAACTGGAGAGAATCTTATGAGTGGAATGGGAGAACTGCATCTTGAAATCATTGAAAACAGAATAAAAACAGAAAAAGGAGTTGAAGTAAAAACTTCAGAGCCAATTGTTGTTTACAGAGAAACCGTCATGAAAAAAGGACAGACTGGAGAAGGAAAATCGCCAAACAAGCACAACTATTTTTTTATTGAAGTTGAACCTTTGGAGGATGCTGTTTATGAAGCAATCAAGAAAAGAGAACTTCCTGAAAGAAGATTCAAGAAAAGAGAGGAAGAAATATGGAAGCAGTTGAATGATTTAGGATGCAGTAATGAAGAGGTAAGACAATATATTGAGATTTACAAAGAATGTGCTATATTAAACAAAGTCAAGGGAGAAGTTCATATTGGAGAGGTAATTGAAATGATAATGGATGGAATTGAACAAGTAATTGATGCTGGAACTCTTGCAAGAGAGCCGTGCACTAAATTAAAAATTTCCATTGTTGATATGAAACTACATGAAGATGCTATTCACAGAGGACCGGCCCAGGTTTACCCTGCGGTAAGAGATTCAATAAGAATGAGCATTGGAACTGCAACACCAGTTTTATTTGAGCCTGTTCAGACATTATTGATGGAAGGACCTTTGGAGCATATGGGAGATTTGACAAAATTGATTTCAGGAAGAAGAGGGCAGGTTATTGATATTGAACAAGGTGCAGGACATGTCATCATAAAAGTAAAAATGCCTGTTGCTGAAATGATTGGATTGGCAAGCGCAATAAGAAGCGCAACAGAAGGAAGAGGAACTTTCAGCATGGTTGATCAGGCATTTGAAAGAGTTCCGGGGAATATTCAGCCAATGATTGTAAAGAAGATTAGAGATAGAAAAGGAATGGCTGAGAATGAGTAAAAAGTTTTAAAAGAGTTCTTTCGATACAATAACATTTATTAATCAAATATTTATTTTAAAAGAATGGAATCTAGAGAATTAAGAAAGCTCTTTGGGGAAAAATTACCAATAGCTAGAGAATGTTTTCCGGTTATTAAAAGAAGAGGGGTTGGAAGAAGATTAGTATATTTAACCTTTGATGATACTACCTCCACGGTTCAAGGATTAGAAATTCAAAATGGTTTACATAAGGGAGAAGTTCTTACAGATACTAGTCCGGTTTATAGAGGTTATGCCTTAGGAGTTTATGATCCATCTAGAACCGGAGAGATTATGCTTTTATTTTCAGAGTCAATCCCAGATAAAGGAGATGTTACTAGCTATACTGCTTATTCACTTGGATCTGTAAAATCTTTAGAAAGAAAAAATCCCTGAATATTTATTAATTAATGTCCGATATTCAATTTCAAAAGATTTAAAAACGTCTTAAAAAGAATTCTTATAATAGATACTATGGAAGACTTAGAAGATACTTTGAGAGACTCATTAGAGGTTTTATCAGCAGTTACACATCAAGAAGCAGAATTAGTATTAAAACCTCAAAAATTTGATGGAAGAATTAGAAGAGAAATAAAATTTCGAGAAACTCTAAGATTGGGGCGAGGATATCACGTAGATTTTCAGCATAACTTTAAGAGGGAACTTCATAGAGGGGGAGTAGATAGATGGTGTCAACAAAAATATAAAATAATGTTTGATGATGAAATAATTTTTCAGAGTTCGGGAAGCCTTTCAACATTTCTTAATGATAGTAAAATAAATGAAGATCCAAGAATAGTTGATAGAGAGAGAATAATAAGTTTAGTTCATGCGATTGGAGGTATGAATGTTGGGTCATATGGTTATATGGACTATGAAACAGTCACCTTAGAATCCCTAAGACGTCCGGATGGCTCCGATAGTTTTTATGAATCGGTTTATCTTGCGATTATGTGTTCACTTAAAGAAAGAGGATTTAAATTACCTCCAATTTTATGCAAGAATAGGACTATAAATGAAGCAATGCAAGCAGGAGATGTTGATAAGGTTAAAGCAATGACTGAATTTGAGCTTGAGGCAATAAGAAGAGAGCATGAACAAGGCATGGTTAGACATTCTGAAATTGAGACTAGAAAAATAACAGATTATGCTAATAGAATTAGAAATAAAAATGACCGGACTGTTCCATTAATTGAAAAATTTCCTGATTGCATGGTTTATTCAGTTCCGGGAAAAGCTTCTTCAAGAACATATAATGTATTAGTTATTGAAGACACTGGAGATTATTTCCTCAACCCTGGCGGTACAGTTGGGAAACTTGGAAAAAAAGTTGCTGATGAACTTGCAACTCTTGGAAAATATGGGGGAACAAATGTCTTTGCCGCATTTGGAATTTGTACTGCTATGAATATTTGCAATACTGGACAAGTTGATGCTCTTGTAATGGATGGAGGGGTTGAGCATATTACTGGCCAGATTTTTAGAAAAGTTTTTGAACAATATTCTCCAGAGGGTGTTCTTGAAGACTTTCCAGATATTGAACCGGGGAGTCAACAAAAATACTGGAGAGAAAGAATTTTCGAAGGAATGCGAGAAAGAGGATATAATCCTCCTCCATCAATTGTTCTTCCCGGAAATGTTATGAGAATGAGAGTTGGAAATTTTGTTGACCAGATGTTGAGCAGAAGATAAACTATTAACTGGAGATTCATCTTATTTGCTTATCACATAAAAAACTTCGTTTTTTATTGAGAAAGTTTCAAACTTCAACCCGATTCTTTTTAACATGAATTCAAAGCCCCTTCTTCTAGGAAGATTCATCGGCTTTCCCGAAATTGTTCTTGTTGCAAAGCTTGCAACAATGAATCTTGTTTTTTTGATTAGAATTTTTATCAGCTCTTCGCTTGATTTGTGATTGTTAATATCAATCAAGTCTATTATTTTCAATAAAAATATTAAATCTGAGGAAGGTAATTTCGATATTTTTTCAAAATCTCGAACATTCAATATTTGCGCTCTTCCATTTAATCCTTTGGATTTCATTAACTTAAAATATTCATTAAGAAATTGAATATCCTCCTCATCAATATCATATGCATAATAATCCAGCTTTTTTAGATTCATGAATGGAAAAGAAATAGGATTTAAACCGCAACCTAAATCTAGAATTGTTGCAGGTTTTCCAGTTATCTTAAAAATTTCTGAATAGATTTTTTCATATTCATATAATCTTTCTTTTGCTGAAACAACAGTTCCTAATATTTTTTTAATTATTTCTAGATCATTTTGGTTTTTCCTTAACTCTTCCAATAATTTATTTTTCTTATGTTTTTTTCCTCTCGAGTAACTTGAATATAATCTATGGAGATTTTTCCGTATTGATTTTATCATCAAATCGTTTACAGATTCATTTGGATTTTTCTTTAGATAATTTTGGATTTCATCAAGAACAATCTCATCAGAGATTGTCCTATATTTTTTATTCTGCTTTACTTTCTCTAGGATTTGATTGATTAAGAGTTGCATGATATATATTCTATCAAAATTATCTTTATATATTTTATAATATATTTAAGTTTATGAAATCGAGCAATAATTTAGGAGTTTTAGCATTATTGGGATTGATTTTGTTTTTTCTTGTGCTTTCTGTAATATACTCCATGATCTCAATTTCAGGAAGCCTGAAAATAGAAGAACAATTTCAAACCTTTATGCCTTTGATTGTTTTTAGTGGATTTTTTATATTTTTAATTGGAGCCATGCTTGTTGCATTGGTTATTTTTAAACGCCTTAGGGGGTTTGATTAATAAATTCCCTTAAAGAAATCGAAATATTTATAAACCTCGTTTTTAATTATATAATTACTAAAAATTTTAAATTTCGTAAAACTCAAATCAAAATGGCAGCAGAAAAACCAACAATGAATGTCGTTTTTGTAGGTCATGTAGACCATGGAAAATCAACTTGCGTAGGTAGACTTATGTTTGATTCTGGAATAATTCCAGAACAGGAAATGAAGAAACTTACAGAAGAGGCTAAAAAGCTTGGAAAAGCTGGTTTTGAATTCGCTTTTGTAATGGATAATATTAAAGAAGAAAGAGAAAGAGGAGTTACAATTGACTTGTCTTACAAGAAAATAATCACACCTAAAAGACAGGTTACAATAATCGACGCTCCTGGACACAAAGATTTTGTAAAAAACATGATTACAGGTGCTTCACAAGCTGATGCTGCATTCTTAACAATATCTGCAAAAGATGGAGTTCAACCTCAAACTAAGGAACACTTATGGCTGTTAAGAACAATGGGTGTTCAGCAAATCGCAGTTTCAATTAATAAAATGGATGCTGTTGATTACAAACAAGATGCTTTTGAAAAAGTTAAAAAGGAAGTTTCTGATTTGTTAAAAGCAGTTGGAATCAACCCTGAAAAAACATTATTCTTGGCTGTTTCAGGATTAAAGGGAGATAATATTTATAAAAAATCTACAAATATGCCTTGGTATAAAGGGCCTACAATATACGAACAATTGGATTTATTTGATGAACCTAAAAAACCAACTGAACTTCCAGTAAGAATGCCTTTGCAAGATGTTTATGAAATCACTGGAATCGGAGTTGTTCCGGTTGGAAAAATTGAAACTGGAATATTAAAAGTTGGGCAAAAAATCAAGATATTACCTGGAAGAAGCGGAAGAGGAATTGATGGAGAAATAAAATCAATTGAAATGCACCATGAACAGATGAAAGAAGCTCCTGCGGGATGCAATGTTGGAGTCAATATAAAAGGAATTGGAAAGAAAGATGTTGCAAGAGGAGACGTAATCTGCGATGCAGCACAACCAGCTACAATTGCAGAAGAATTCACAGCTCAAATTGCAGTAATAAACCACCCAACTGTAATTGCAAAAGGATATACTCCTGTTTTCCATATTCATACAGCACAGGTTCCTTGTCAATTTTTAGAAATAATGCATAAAATCGATCCAACATCAGGACAACCTATGCCTGGAAAAGTAGATTTCATAAAGAATGGAGATGTTGCTATTGTTAAAATTAAACCAATGGGTAACTTAGTTATTGAAACTTCAAAAGTTAATCCTCATATGGCAAGATTTGCAATAAGAGATGCTGGTGCAACAGTTGCAGCTGGAGTTTGCACTGAATTGAAAGCTAAGGTAATCTAAGTTTGCATTAAAATTGGAAAAGAGTTCTGAATTAATAAAGAATATTATAAATTTTTTGTTTAATATTCTTAAAATTAGCTTATTGTAGGATAGGTAAGTTGTGATTGTACGGCATAGAGTTATTGGTTGATTTTTTATTGCTATCTTTACATAACTAATCATGCATGAGCATTAATAAAATAAATTCTAAAACAATATTAAATCAAAAAACTAAAATCATAAATAAAAAAAGGAACACTCAAAAAAAACTTAATTTTTTTGGTGCAGTAAAAATTATATTAAAAATAAAAGGAAAAAATAAAACTACTGTTCGTCTTCGTCAAGATCTAAATCTTCCATATCATCTAAATCGTCGCTAGACATTTTAAAACCTCATTTTTTTCTTAAATTTATATTAGATTGATAGTTTATAAATGTTTATGTTCAGGATTATTTTGCGACGGTGATAACAAAAATCCATAAAATTTATAAACAAACAATTATAATCTAATTCATGGTTGCTTGGTTTTTAATTGTCATAATTGCTTTAGTTGTAATAATAATTGCAGCATTGTTCTATTATTACAATAGATTCGTAATTCTTGAAAACAGGATAGATAATAGTCTGGCGCAGATTGATGTTCAATTAAAGAAAAGAGCTGACTTGGTTCCTGCACTTGTAAAAGTTGTTAAAGGTTATGCGAAACATGAAAAAGGCATAATGGATGCTGTAGCAAAAGCTAGAAGCGCTCTCGTAAGTGCAGGGAATATCTCTGAAAAAGTAAAAGCAGGAGATGCTTTGCAAAATGCATTGGGGAGATTGTTTGCAATAGCTGAAAATTACCCTAATCTAAAGGCAAATGAAAACTTTTTACAGTTGCAAAACGAATTGTCTGCAATAGAGGACAAGGTTGCTTATTCAAGACAGTATTATAACGATTCTGTATTTGCATTGCAAAACGCATCAAAGGTTTTCCCTGGAGTTATATTCTTTAGATTATTTGGAAGAAAAGAAAAAGAATATTTGAAAATATCTGAATCTGAAAAAAAGATGCCAGAGATTGATTTGTAGAAATATTGAATAATTCTTTCGCTATATTCAATTTATTTTAGTTCAATCTTCTTTTCACTAATTTGGTCATTAACGCTAATTATAAAAATGTGCGAGACTGAGGATTTAAATCTAAAACTAATTATTATTTTAAAATTATTTCGAAAACCTTTATAACTCTTGATTTATAATATATTTTATGAAACAAAACTTTTTGTAAAAAGTTTTATCAAAAACAGGATTTAAACATGAAACTATTGGGTATTGATGAGGCTGGAAGAGGTCCTGTCATTGGTCCGATGATTATTGCAGGAGTAATGATACAAGATGGAAAGGAAGTTCTTCTTGGGGCTGTAAAGGATTCAAAACTTCTTACTCATAAGAAAAGAATAGAATTAAATCATCTTATTCAAGAACATTCTGAATTTAAGATTATTGAAGTTTCTCCCAAGGAAATTGATGCAGCAGTTGATGGGAATGATAAAAAAAATATGAATCTTAATTGGTTGGAGGCATATAAACAAGCGGAAATAATAAATGAAATGAAACCTGATGTTGTTATAATTGACTGTCCACATCCGATTCCAAAAAAATTTGAAGATTATCTTAGGAATTTATTGGATAAGGAATTGAAAGATATAAAATTGATTGTTGAACATAAAGCAGATGTCAATTATCCTGTATGCTCTGCTGCATCGATAATAGCCAAAGTCCGTCGTGAAGAAGAAGTTGAAAAGTTAAAAGAAAAGTATGGAGATATTGGTCCTGGATATCCTGCAAATGCAGTAACTCAAAAATTCATAAAAGAAAACTGGAATAAGCATCCAGAAATCTTTCGCCACTCGTGGAGCACTTTCAAGAATCATGCTAAGATGAAGGGGCAGAAAACGCTGGGTTAATATATGAAATTTAAATCAGATTTTGTCACGATTTAATTTTTTGATAAATTATTAGCCTCATGCAAAATATATTAAGAAATCAACAATCAAAACTTTTCATACTATCCTTAACTTTAAATTTTATTGACATTAACTAGAATCCTCAGAAATTTAGTCTTGCTAAAAACTGAATAAATTTCATTAATGTTTTCACAATCCCTGATTTCTTCCATTCTTGGAAATCTTTTTCATCAAGAATTCTCTAATATGTTCTGCTTCAGGTATTGTAACTGCAGGGATATAACCCTCTGAACCCATTCCTCTTGCATTAGGAGTGTAGGAAAAACCTGCGGTTTGTATATGGACTGTTGAAAAACCGAGCATTCTTGCCAAGATTCCTCTTGTTATATCAACATTTTGCACTCTTTCATATGGAAGGTTGGAATATCTTTTCCAGATTATTCCTCTTTCCATCCTTAACTGCCCATCTGTAAATTCGTAGAACCATCGATTATAGGCCATTCTTGCATAAATCTCTCCTATCACTATTATTAATATGATATAAAAAACTCCGAAAAAAATTATTGCAAAGATTACTGCGGGAACCGTATTTTTACCAAATAATAATGAAGAAATAACTGCAAAAAGTGGAGCTATGAACCAGCTTACAAAGAAAGCTAAAAATATCATTGTAAGATAAGCCCTTATTCTAAATGACCATCTTGCTCCTTGATGAAGTTTCTTTTGCATAATATAACCAATAAAAAATGGTTTAAAAAACTTTTGATAAGATGAGACTTCATCAACATAAAGCTTTTAAAGAATCAATTTCTAGAAAAAATAACTGAAAATGTCTCAGCAAGTTATTACAGGACCTAATGGAAAACCAATGCAAGGATATCCGCATTCAAAATCTCTTGCTGAATTATATTCTCAATGTCAGGCTGGATTTCTAGGAAACCAAGGTATTCGTACTGCAAGAGTGAATTTAGAGAAAATCGCCCATGATGCTGAGGGAATGAAATCAGCAGATACTGTAAGAAATTATCATTATGTTGAAGCATTATTACCTCAAGAACTTGCTGTTGATTATGACGAGGTTAAGGCACCCCAACCTGCAAGAGTTGCTGTTGCTTCTGTTCCAAACGAACTTGCAAAGGCGGTTGCTGCGAAATATGGCTCAGGTCCTGCTCATTATCAAACTGGAACTATTGTTAAATTGATAAAGGTTGATGCTCCAAGAGAGGCTGGAAGAGATTATTCAGTGGATTTAAAACAAGGCAGAAGATTATTCTTAAGAGGACAAAAAACTAAACCGGATACTAGCAAATTCCAATATGCTAAAATTGATTCAGAATTATCTAGAGCAGGGCTTTATAATGGCTCACTTCTTTCTCTTGAAGATGCTGCAAAAGAGTTAGGAGTTTCAGCTAAACCTAGTGCATCTCCTGCTAAACCTACTGCTCCTGCACAACCGCCTCAAAGAAAACCGAAACTTATCAAAACAACTGTTGAACCTAAGCTCGTTGTTGAAGTTGTTGATGCAACAATAACTTTAGAGAATTTTGTAAGAACACTTGAAGAAAGTACAGCTGCTTTTGGAAGTTTATTAACTCCTGCATATTTAGCTTCTGAGGCAGTTGTTCAAACTTATCAAACTGCAAATACCAGTTATACTCAACAGAGTAAAGATGCTGAAAAAGCGCTTACAAACTCCTCTGTAAAAAGACTTCCGGAAAGAAATCCTGCTAGATTAAGATTTGAACAAGTTTCTCCAAGAGTTGCTAAATCTAGAGCGGAATTTTTACCTAAGTTAAAGGAATTAGAAAAAGCCGCAGGTGCTTTTAAGGAAACACAAATAGAAAAAGGTTATGAACCAGTTTTACCAAAATTAACTCAAACTACAGATTCCGGCATTAGCGGGCCTAGTATTGATTTAACTAGTCAGGTTTCATTAGATGATGCAAGCAGTAGAACTCCTGTTGGAAGAAAAGGACTTGAATCAACTCTTGCAGATTCTTCAGCAGCTGCTGTTGCAACTCCTGGCGTTGTTGGACAAACTGCTACAAGCAAACCTGGAGAGGATATTCCTGAAGTAAAACATTATGGAGTTAGAATTAAGTTAGGACAAGCCGCGTTAGGTATTGTTTTTCCAGAAGATGCTTTACCTCAGACTGTCGGGGATTTTTATGAATATTTAGCTGATGAATCTCATTTTACGCAGCCACGCGACCGTGACAATGCAAAAGAATTTTTAAAAAGACAAAGAGGAGACCATACTGTATTTTTTAATGGTCAAAGATATGATTTAACTGTTCCATTCAGAACGGTGTTTACAGAATATAAAAGTGAGTTAACAATAACAGAGCCTGATAAACCAAAAGATAGAGATAAACCTTCGCCCCCTCCAGAAAGGAAAAAGCATACTGCCTATACAACCACTGCAACTGCTACTGCTGGAAGACCGACTGGTTGATTTAGGGCATTAGGTTTTAAAAGAGGGACTTAAATATTATCCTAAGCTCCTCATATGATTGACAAATTACAATTTTATGGTTTTGAAAGATTAATCGGTCATCATGGAATAATTTTAAATGGCCATTGTTATCTTCTGCATTCTTCAAGAATTCCTAACTCTGGGGTTTTAAAAGTTGAAGGCAAAGTTCTCGGGTCATTGTCTTATGAAGGACGTCTTGAAAATATTTGCCATTGCGATTCTGTTTGCAATGCTCTTAATATTAATGAATTTAAGGCTAAGGCAGTTGAAAGGGCATTTCAAACCTTAATGGATATAGAAATGTCAAAAGACCAGAGTTTATTGTTATTTCATGTTTTTAGTGATGTTTTGCCTGCTTTAATGGAATTTGACAGCCGGATTGCAACTACTCCAAGAAGCGAATTATTGGAATTAAGAAAAAGAGAATTTTTAGGAATGATTTCAGAGAGCACTTCAAAAAGAAGATTAACAAGGCAAATGGTCAGAAGAAGCATATCAGATTTATTGAAAAAAGAACAGGCAGAACAGGCTGAGGCAGACCAGGATTTTGAAGAAAGAACTGGCATTGACAGGCATTTAGAATTATCAGATAGTTTTGATTTTAATCCGAATTTATTAATCTATGAAAAACCTGGATTTCGTCATGATGAAGTTAAGCCTGTAATTTATGAATTAGAGCCAAGAAAATTTGTTGGAAATGTTGAAGTTGTTGATAAAAGAGGCAATAGAAGATTATTCAGAAAACGAGGGGAAATAACTCCAGAAGAATATGTTAAAAAATACCAGGGGTTTAGAACTCAAAATTATTTAAATGAAGCAGCAAGAACATTGAATGCAAAAAGAGTTGATGAATTCATTGAATTTTGCTCTAGATTAAAAGGAAATGTAAAATTATCAGAAACTGATATTTGCCATGAAAACAGTGGAATTCATTTTTTTCCATATGCATTTCCAGGAGAACGAGATTATGGAGAAGACAGAAAACATCAATGTCTTTATGTTTATATCAAACCTCCTCCTTATGCAATGAGATCTTTAACCGATCCGAATTTATATTATCCGTTTGAAAATCCTCCCGAGGTTGGAGTTTTTCTGAAGTATTCGGATTTAGGAGTAGAAGTTTCTAAAATTCAGGTTAATGGAGATTTTTTGTTTGTTAATCATGAATTTCGTTTAGGTCATCCACAAACATTTTGTGGTCCTTTAGATTATAAACCTACATCAACAAGACCCTGGACGGAAAATGTTGTTGATTATATAATGATAGATGGAGTTGGAACTCTGCAAAATGGAATGAGTCCTGGTTCTCATCATAGAAATATTGAAGGGATGACTCCAATAACTGAAGCCGAAGTTGGCAGAAGGGGTTTAATTAAAACTAATATTCATGATTTAACAGAAACCCGAGGTGTTCAACAATGAAACACGCATTAGTTGTTGATGATTTGGATGAAGCAATGGATGCAATAGTAAGGGGAGAAAGTGTGGTTGGCCATAAATCAGAAACAGCTGAAACTCTTATTCAAACTCCATTAAAATGGGTTTTACCAAGAAGTGTTGATAGAAAAATCAAGGAATATGTTTCTGTTATGGATGAACATTTTCCTTACTTAAGAAGATTTGAAGTTGGATTTATGAATGTATACGGGGAGTCATCCCCCAATAGAATCGAAGATGCAATGCTAATGCATCAATTAGTTAGTCCGGGGCTTGTAGATTATTCTGCTGCAAGTGCGGATGAATTCTTACGAAGATTAGATTCAATAAATGAGGAAAAGAGAGAAAATCCATTGAGATTATTTGGAATAACTCATATCCATCCAGGAGAATTTTTAGAGCCCTCTCATGTAGATTTGGATACTTTTAAAAAATTTACAGGAGATAACTGGGTTTATCAGAATTTTTATGGCTGGGCTGATGTCAGCAATGAATTTGCACAAGTTGATACTAGAGATAATATTCGAGAAGCATTAAAATCTCAAGACGGCGTTGTTCTCAGAGATAGAGGAGAACCAAAAATTTATTTTAGAGTAAACCAAGGTTACAGCTTGTTTTTAATTTATTGCAGAGGTATTGAAGAACCTTGGTTTGGACTTGGAGAATATAAAAAATACTGTTTCAATGGAGGCCCTGAAAGTTATAGATTATTAGAAAAGCGGGATGGATTAGAATTAAAAGTTGAAGATGATGTTGTTTCAGAATTTGATTCAGAAATGATAAGAGCGGAGATTAACTATCATGTAAAGCCACTGGTCATTCCAGAAATAAAAAGGCCTACGGTTATACCTCGGTCAATTCAGCATTCATCAATATTTTATCATGATCCTCAGTTGCTAAGAGATTTGGAAAGAAAATTGCCTATGACTGGAGGAGATTTATTTAGATTGCTTAATCACTTTATGACTTTTGCCAGATCGGATCCAAAAGCTAATATGGCAGATGTTCAAACAGTTCAAAGGGTCCTGGATTTATTTGGCAATCCATTTGTTAATGGAAGCGGATATGAACAGCAGTATAATTCTGTTGATGGAATTTTAAGAGGGGTTTCTCCAAGTTATTGTAATGCTATGGAATTAAAAGAAAGATTAGAAAAAAGAGATATTGGAGGTTTGGATGGTTAGCAATAGAATCGCTAGGCAACAACTGATTAAAGGTTGGAATCAAGAAACCTTAGATGAAGCATTATTATACACTCTTGGAAGAGGGTTAACATCAAGGTATGCAACCTTGCTTGGAAGTTGCTTGGAAATCGGCAGGATAATCTGCGCAAATGATGAAAGAGCAAGAAATAGCCAGAGTTTTATGGGCCAAGAGATTAGCAGAGGAGAAGAGATTGCAACTAGAATTGGTGAGATTGTGCAAGGATTAAACCCAAATATTAGCGTCGGAGGATTATGTTCTGGAATTAGGACTGAAACAGTTCAGAATATGGGATTTTTCATGAATTATGCTTTTCATTCAGGCAATGATTGGGAAGAAAAAAGATATTTATTGCAAAATCTTGCAAGATCATGGGGAGTGAATTCTAAATCCTTGCCATTTAGATCTGCTGATGAAAAAAATACTTTATTGGTTTTAGGGGCCTCTAATTTCCATGAATTAAGGATTGTAGATTATAATTCACAAGCTGCAATTAGACCTGAATTTTTAATGCCTCAAAGACGATTAAATAGAAGACCTCAAACAACAATTACCTCAATGGCATGCGCGGCACTGGGATTATCAGAAATAGTAAGAAGATCATTTGATTATGGCCAAGAACTTAAACATGATGAGGTAATTACCTGGAATCTATTATCAGATTCAAGAACCTCTCATGAAAATAATTTTGATTGGTCAAGTTTTAATCCATTAGAAAAAAGAATTGGAGTTATTGGCTGTGGGGCTATTGGACTTATGTATCTTGAAGCAACTCATGATTTAGGATTTCGGAGTTTCTATATAAGAGACTTTGATAAATGGGAAATCTCTAATTTTTCACGTGCACCGCATTGCGTTGATGAAGAGGGAGAATATAAGGCAGTTGCAGCAAGAAGGCATTTTAACAGAAGAAAAACAAGAACAAGATATCATGCACAAACCGAAAGATTTGATGAAAAAAGCAATTTTCCTGAAGTTGATTTATTAGTGAGTGCTGTTGATGGATTTGACAATCAGATGAGAGTCATTAATTACTCTCAACAGCACAGGATTCCGTTATTGCTTGGAGCTTGCGATGATTCCAGTCTTGTAGTATATGCTTATGCGCCTGGACAAACATCGTCAATGTTGTATCAATATGATTTTTTAAAACAGGCATATTTAGATTCAATCAGACGAACTCATAGACATTGCACAGATCCAGAAGTATTACCCTCTCAAGCTCTAATCACGTCATTGTGTGCTGCTATTTTAGCAGGAGAAACTGTTAATCTGTTTTCAGGACATCCATTACAGGGGCAGTTTAAATACAGCATGAAAGAGCACCCAAGATTTGAATATGTTAGAGTAAGTCCGGATAATGACCTTGGGACCAAGGTTCCATATTTTGTACCCCTTAAAAGTTGCGAAGTAGAAAGAATTATAAACTCGCAAGGTGAAGAAATAAGGGTAAAAGGAAAACCTTTTAACCAATGGTATGAAGAGGAAGGTGATATTTTAAGGAGGGTAAAATAAAAAATGAACGATCAGAATCCTGGGGAATTATTGTTTAGGGATTTTTTAGATGAGGAAAGTGGCCCTGGAGTTTTTAGAGAAGTTGTTACCTTGCCTAGAAGCAGAGTTACTATACCAGAATATGTTGCTCGGGTTCTAGTTAATAGAACACGCTTTAGAAAAATTGATGAAGCAACTAAAAGATTTGACAAGTATTTAGATTACCAATCTGGAACTGATGAATATAGTTCAGGGGTTGTAAAATTATTACGAGGATTATTTGATTTAGATGAAGAAAAAGAAAGATATGGGAGAGAGGAAGTTCCTGATAGAATTCCTCCTGAAAAACTTCAAGGAACATTGGTTTGTACTTTTTTGGATAATGTTATGAGTTATTTAACAAATTCAAGTCATTCTTATCATCATTTTGAGGTATTATACGACCGGTTTGTTGAAGCAAGCACAGCACTATACCAAGGTGAAGTAAGATTTGCAAGAAAATCCTTGCAAGGTGAGAATCTAGCAGCACTTGTCTCAGGATATGGTCATGATTTAGATACTGCCTTGGAAGAATGGGTTAGAAGAAGAAGCGAAGAAAAGCTGTCGATTCTAGATTGTGAAGTCAGTGGCCAATTAATTCAAGTCGGAGAATTATTAATACAAAAATTTCCATTGTTAAGGAACAGGAGATTAAGAGAAGAAATTGTTGATCATAATGATTTATGCAATACCTTATGTTCGGCAGTAGTGCACGATTTATTGGATGAACCTTTCAGAGAACAATTTAGATTGTCAGAGATTGTTAGAATGCCGGAGATTCCATCAAGATTAAAAATTTTATATTCTATGAAGGTGCTTGGAATCTATGATTTAACTCGGGCCGGAGCAGATTTATTAAAACTTAATCTTTTACCTTCGGATGGCAAACCTGAATAGTCTACTGCAAATAACAACAGACCCTTTAGCAAGAAATTTGTTAAATTCTACACTTAGATTGCAGGATGTGGATTTATTCCAAAGAAGAGCTGAAATAGATGATAACCATTCCAGACTAGTTCAAATGTCTGAAGGAAATTTATATTATGAATTGGCAATGAGTATTATCCGAGATTTAGAAGAAAAATTGGTTTTTGTCGAAGAATTCCCTTTTCCTAAATACTCGCCAAGAAGAGGGACCGAACATAAGGACGTAGTTTTTGTTAATGGTGGGCCGGTTACTGGACTTGCTTTTCCTGACTGGGATGAAGCTGGAAAAGTTCGTGTTGAAATAGGATGCGGCCCGTATGCAGAATGTGATGAACCTGATTTATCAACAAGAATGCATGTTCAAACAAGAGTTATTGATTCCATGGAATCATTCAGAAAATTTGTTCATGATGGATTGCACGGAGGATTTAGAAATGCCAATCCATTTAAAAAGAATTCCTTACTACCTGAAAATGTTGGAGATTTGGTTTATTGTGTTGAATATCCAAATCATCCGAAAACAGGCGAGCATTCCTGTGTTCCAAATTTAGGAAATATTCTGCCCCCAAAATCAAGATTAGGAGTGATTGAAAGAACCGATGGAAATTACGAGCAGAGAGTATTTTTTATCAAAGGATTTGATGGGAAAACTCGGCGTTACGCTAGAAAAAATCAAGATAGGTATTTTACAAAAATCAGAGGTTTTATTGATGATTTATTACTTGTCAGGTTAAACGGTTGCTGGGATATGGAAGATGTAACCTCCACACCATTAATGAGAGATGACGAAGTGGAGGAGGTTGTAGTTCCAACACTAGTAAAATATGGAGAGGATCCTAGAACCTACACGCACCATATTAAGCATCAGGGATTATTGCGAAGGCAGTACAGATCATTGTTAGAAACTGGAGCATCACCTCGCGAGGTAGTTGAATGCATGAACGAAGATTACGGAGTTTCTTTAGACGATGTTTTAAAAATTGGAGGGGTAAGACAAAAAGATTTGGCTCCAAGTGTTCTGCCAAAATTAAGAGAATTATTAAAGGAAATCAGATATTATAGGAAATTTGCAGATGTTATGATTGGTGAATCTGCAAAATTGCTTTCAATGTCTCCGGAGGAATTAGTTTTATTTGGCAGTCAAAGAGCTGACGCTGAATTAAGAATGCCTGAATTATCAGATAAATATTATTTTAGAAGAGTTAGAGGAAGAACTTACAATGGAAGAGGTCTTGAGGGTTATTTAACAGAAATACATGATCATGGTGATGTGGCAGAGTGGGGAGCTAATCTTTATACGAATATGACAAATCCAGAGGAACAAAATTCTGTCGCTTTTAGCAGTTTAGAAGTAGTTGGTCTTGATGGTTATAGGCAAGTATGCAATAGTTTTGAATTAGAATTAGTTTATTATTTTTTACGTCATCAAACCGAAGTATTGGAATCTGCAGGAGATAGATTTAAAGAAACTGCATTACATGCAAGAGAATTTTTAGAAGCTAAATTAGATGAATATGCCCAACATGAAAAACAAAAAGCAAAAGAAAGAAAACGTCAACAGTTAATAAACAGACCTTCAGAAGAACGTGGTCGCTATCGCGAAACAAATTGGGAAAACGAACTTGAACAAGCTCCTTTAATCAAACCAGGTGAAGATTATAGTTCTTTAATGGGAAGATTGGATGAATTTGTTATGGGGCCGTTATTATCTTTTGGTTATTCCCACGAGGATGCTGGTAAATTTGTTTTAAAACATTCACATAATAATCCATTAATTTCCAGGGCAATTGATGACATAATCGCTTCAAGAACACGGCCAAAGACTAATCCATTTCAAACAAGTTTAGGGCAGAGAATGTTAATAGCAGCAAGAGGTGGAACTGGAAGATTACCGAATTATTTAGATGTTCTTGGAAGATTACAAGGTTTTAAAGAAGGAGATGGAGTTGATTTTGCAGAAGCAATGGAAGTTTCTAACCTTATTTTAGCTGCTACGCTTGGTTTAAGAGAAGGACCTCAGGGAGCTTTAACTCAAGTTGCTGAAATGGTTGAAGAAGCTGCATCAGGTGAAAAGAGAAAATATTTTAGTGAATGGGAAGTTGGAAGAATGTTAGAAGGATGTTTGGAAACTGGTGGAAATGTTCGATTAGCCATAAATAATGCTTATGCAGAGGACAGAGAGAGAAAAAGAAAGCAACCTGAAAAAGCAAAAACTTACGGAAGAACTTGGATAAAAGATGAACCTGATGGATGCAAAGATGTTATGAAATTATGCATAACTCCTAAAGATGTTGATTTGGAAAAATGCGGATTGTTTTTATTGGAGGAAATAGCTTTAATGAACAAAGATGATCCAAGAAACAGGCAGTTTTTTTATTTAAGAGAAAGACTGCCGGAAAAAGATTTATTAGCTTCTTTGGGCAGAGTTCCATTATACCCCTTATCTCAATCTAATTATTATTTAAATGCAAGCGTTGATAAGGAGCATTATCGCGATAACAATGATAGGAGAATTGTAATTTCCTTAGGAGAATATTTACATTTAGATTTTTTAGGAATACATCATGATCAGCATTTCATTGACAGCCAGGTTGAAGCTTTGGTAAAAAAAGGAATTCCAATAACAATATTAAAAGAAGAACCGAGGCATAAAAAAGTCTCTGTTTGTATAGCCAATCCACAACCTGTTTATTTATCATATACTCAAGCAATTGATGTAAGAAGTGAAATAGAGATGTTAAGAGGTTTGGGAGTTCCAGTAAATATTCAGGGAAATCATAGATTAGAGCAAGTTGAAAATGGCTTTAGGCTATACCCTCAATATGAGTCTGGTGCTTATGATGGCCAATTATTTTTAATTGGGCAGGTTGATAAGAACACTTTTGGAAGGCTAAGTAAACAGGAAAGAAGATTATTAAAAAGAATGTCCGGAGATGAACATATTTATGATAGAGTAGAATTTGATCATTCATGCATCTATGCAAGAACTGTTGATTATTATGGACCTGACAGGACAAGAGAATTATTGACTAGAGTTGGAAAAAGAATTGAAGCAGAATTTAATTTAGACCCCGGGTTATTGGATAGATATCTAGAAAAAGTTGAAAGTGGGCGGAGAATTCAACTAGCTCCAAAACAGCTTCTATTAGGGGAGGATTAGCTTCTTTAATTTTTAATTTATAATCTTGGTTCTAGTCTAATTCTTTTATCAGGTCTAAGAGCAATTGATGCATGTTCGGCTCCTCTCCTATAATATCCATTAAATAAAGCTGTTGAAACTCCGTTAAAATCAGAATGGTATCTTGCAGCAGTTCTATCAGATAATCCTAAGGGAGGTAGCAAAGCTAAAAATCTTCTTTCACACTCGGCGTAACTTCCGGCATCTCCTTTATTAAAGTCCAGAGTATGTTTATCATATCCCTTTCCATTCCATAAATGAACTGTTATATCTCTTCTTTCTGACATTTTACATTAAACTTAGATTATATTAAGGGTTTATTAATATTTAGATATAACCGTAAATCATGGGCTAAAAAACCTTAAAAACACAGGTTAATTCTAAACCCTATGACTTATATAAAAAAACTGGCGATGAAAGGATTTAAAAGTTTTGCCAGGGAGACTGAAATAAACTTTGACAGGCACACCAATGTCGTTGTTGGACCTAATGGAAGCGGGAAGTCCAATATAACCGATGCATTATGCTTTGTTCTAGGAAGACTCTCTATTAAATCAATAAGAGCTGCAAAGGCATCGCATCTGATTTTTTCAGGAAACAAAGATTACAAAGGAGCTAATGAAGCTTATGTCGAGATTATATTCGATAACTCTGACAAAACTTTTGCACTTGAAAATGCTGAAATAATCATAAGAAGAATTGTAAGAAAAAATGGACTTAGCATCTATAAAATAAATGATGAAGTAAGAACAAGACAGGAAGTTTTAGAACTGCTTTCTCAGGCAGGAATAGACCCCCATGGATTTAACATAGTCCTTCAAGGAGAGATTGAAAAATTTGTTAAAATGCCTGCTGAAGAAAGAAGAAAAGTAATAGAGGAAGTTGCTGGAATCTCTGTATATGAAATGAGAAAGGAAAAATCCTTGAAAGAACTTGAAAAAACCGATGAAAAATTAAAACAAATAAATGCGATTTTGCGGGAAAGAACAAATTATCTAAGGAATCTTGAAAATGAAAGAGAACAGGCATTAAAATTTAAAAAATTGGAGGAGAATGTAAAAAGATTCAAAGGTTCTATAATAAATAAAAAATTGCAGGAAAGAGAAAAAGAACTTGGAGAGATATTGGGAAGGGCAGATTATAAGAAAAAAGAAATAGAAAAAAAGGAAATACAAATTAAAAAAATTCAGGATGAAATGAATGGCCTTAATATTGAGATTGACAGAATAACTAAAACAATCCAGCAGTCATCCGGTCTTGAGCAGGACACATTAATCTCTGAAATCTCTTCATTAAAACAGGATATTGCTGCAATGATAGCTAGAAGGGAAAATTTTGAGAATCAGGTTTTGGAATTGGAAAGAAGAAGAAATAATCTTGAAGAATCCATTAAAAGCTATGAAAATGATATTGAAGAAATAAAAAAGGAAAAAGGTAAAGATTCTAAGAAAGAGTTTGAAAAAAAGAAGGCAAAGTTAGATGATTTTGAAGAATCAAAAAGAGAGTATTATAATCTCAAATCTGCATTGTCTTCCTTAAACAGTCAGATTGATGATAAAAAGAGGGAGATTCAAAGACTGAAGAATGAATCTAATTTTGTATTGAACCAGATTGAACAGACGGAATCTGAGATAAGGATTAAAGAAAATCTTGACAAGCACAACGAAGCATTGATTCATATAAGGAATTCTATTGCAAAAACCAAGGAGCACATATCCCGAATTGAAGCTGAAATAATTGAGAGAGAGAAAACATTATCTGTTAACAATCACCTTATAAAAGAATCTGAAGAAGTAAAAGCCCAGGTTTCAAAACTTGACATCTGCCCTTTATGCAAGACAAAAATAACCCCTGAGCATATTGAAGAGGTAATACATAAATCTGATTCCAACATCTCTAACGCAAAAAAAATAATTGAGGAAGCCGAAAGCAAGATAAATGGTTTCAGAGAGGAATTAAAAGAATTAAAAGATAAGATAGCAAATCAATCGCTTGAAAATAACATAAGGGAGATAGACATTGTAAAAATAAGGAACATAAATGAAAAAAAACAGCAATTGATAAGAAACAATGGGCAGATACAGACTCTAGAAGCTGAATTTAAGAATCTTGAATTCAAGAAAAAAGCTGTTGAAAACAAACTTTCTGATGCAAAAATAAGCGAAGAACAATATGAAACACTAAAGCTTGAGGTAAATGAACTTCAACGAACTGAGGAAAGAAATTTAGGAGTTGAGATAACAACAAAACAGAGAGAACTTGAGAGAATAAAGCTGGCAATAAGGCAAAATTTAAGAGATAAGGAAGAAATAACCGAGGAATTAAAAAACATAAAGGAAAATCTTGTAAAAAAAGAAAAAGTTGTTGACGAAAAAGAAAAACAGTCAGAAGTACTTAAGAAAAAATACCAGAAGATGTTTGAAAATAAAAATGAACTGCAGGATAATATAAGAAACCTGGAGTCAAATCTTATGAACTTTCAGAATGAAAAAAGGTTTTCCGAGGGAGAGATAAACAATCTTATGATTGAAAAGGCCCAGATTAATGCAAGGAAAGAAAGCTTGATGCAGGAATTTGAAGAATTTAAGGGGGTTGAAATAATATCTATGCCTGTTGAAAAGCTAACTGAAAAATTAAATGAAACTGAAATGATTTTATCAAGAATAGGAAATGTAAATATGAGGGCATTGGAAGTTTATGATGAAATCAAGAAGGAATACGAGGGAATAAAAGAAAAAGTTGAGCAATTGGACAAAGAAAAACTTGAAATAATTAGTGTGATTGAGCAGATTGATAGAAAAAAGAAAAAGACATTTTTGCAAACATTAGAAAAAATAAACGAATTGTTCTCAAGGAATTTTTCGCAGTTAAGTGTAAAGGGAATAGTTACGCTCGAGCCGGAAGACACAAAGGAAGTTTTTAATGCAGGATTAGATGTTCTCGTAAAAGTCGGAGGTGGAAAATATTTTGATGTGACTTCACTTTCAGGAGGAGAACAAACCTTGGTTGCTTTATCTTTAATATTCGCAATTCAGGAATTTAGACCTTATTGCTTTTATATTTTTGATGAGATTGATGCTGCATTGGATCGGAGAAATTCAGAAAAACTTGCTTATTTATTAAAAAAGCATATGAAAGACGGGCAGTTTCTGATAATAACCCATAATGATTCTATCATTTCAGAATCCTCAAATATACTTTACGGAGTCAGTATGCAGGAAGGCATTTCAAAGGTGCTAAGTTTGCAGATATAAAATATAGAACTAATCACTAGTTCTTCGTCTTTTCATATAGCCGATTGATCCTTTAGAATGAGGACTGTTGATTATTGTATCTCTTACAGCTGAATAATTAAAGGTAGGTTTAATTCCTAAAGATTCATAATAAGCTAAAACCCCTTGGGTATCAAGCCTGAACACAGAAGTTTCGACTGGACCAACATTACATCTTTCAGAGAGCCCTAAATTATTAGGTATTAAATCTTGAAGGGGGTTAGTTGGTGATTGTAATGGTTGAGCTATAGGCATTAATTCAAGAGATCCTTGAGAATTATTATATCCTGCGATTCTTGTATATCCATAAGAAGCTGTTCGTGGACTGTTGCCAGGTTGATATTGAGAGTCTGTTTCAGGCCTAACTCCCGGAACCCCCCACAATATATCTACGAATTCATTGCCTTTCACCAACCCTGATTCTGTATAACCATTGCCATCTACATCCACAGGCTCATAAGCATTCGTTTGAGGATTAAATCTTACTAAATCAAAAACTCCGGTTTTTAATCCTTCAGGCACTAAAACTCTTGGATTTTCAGGAGCTTTTGAATCACAAGAATATTTCATTATTCCAAAAGTTGCAGCAGCTGCTAGAATTGCTCCTGTAATTCCTGTCCAAATTAATTTTTTTCTATTCGATGTTGCTGGCATTTTGGATACCACTGTATAGTCGAAACATAGTTTATAAATTTTTCCTTTATCACAAAACCCTACTGGTTTTTAACTCCGCACTAAATCGTAGAGTTTGGTTTTTTGAGAACCTGGAAAAATCGAGGTATATTACTTCATTCTAAAGAATGGATATTTTTCACGCGTATTAAAAATAATTTTAGGAAAAAATTGATAAGGGTATGTTTTAAAAACGCACTTTTTATTTATTCTTATGCACTATCACATTATTTTAACAGAAACATGCAATTCAGAATGCAATTATTGCTATAAAAAATCTATGGAGGAATTTGACAATGGACTTGATAAAAAATTCAAATTTGATTTTTCTGCTCCTGAAAAATCAGAAGTTTCTGTTAAAAAACTGAAAAAATTCCTTGAGAAAGATAGAGATGCTGTTCTTATTTTTTATGGTGGAGAGCCGTTGATGGAGATTGATAAGATAAAAGAAATAATGGATGAAATTAAGGTTCCTTTTAGAATGCAGACAAACGGAAAACTTCTTCATGAACTGCCTTCGGAGTACATCAACCGGATTGATAAGATTCTTGTTTCTATCGATGGAAATAAAGAAAGGACAGACTTCAACAAAGGCAAGGGAACTTTTGACAAAGTTATAGCGAATATAAAATTCATAAGAAGAAATGGATATAAAGGAGAGATAATAGCCAGAATGACTATTGATCAAAAGTTTCCGGATTTATATGAACAAGTCTTAAACTTAATTAATCTAAACTCATTTGATTCTTATCATTGGCAATTGGATGCTGGTTTTTTCAAGTTTGATTTTAATGAAAAAACATTTTCTAAATTTGTTGAAGAATATAATAAATCTGTTTCAAAATTAATTGATTATTGGATAAATGAGCTGAAGAAAGGAAAGGTTCTTAGGATATATCCTTTTATAGCAATTGTTGATTCTTTGTTAAAAAATGAGCCTACAAAACTGCGTTGCGGAGCAGGACATTATGGTTATGCAATTGCAACAGATGGAAAAATAATTGCATGCCCAATAATGAATTGCATAAAAGATTTTGAGGCAGGAACTCTTGATTCTGAACCTGAAAAATTGAGAAAATTTGATGTTGAAGGAAGATGCTTAGCTTGTGATTATAAAGATTTATGCGGAGGAAGATGCTTATATTGGAACAAAGCAGGATTATGGCCTGAAAATGGCGATGAAATTATCTGTAAAACAATCAAGCATTTGATAGATGAATTAATAAATAAACTTCCGGAGATTAAAGAATTGATAAAAAATAAAAGAATTTCTGAAAAAGATTTTGAATATGAAAAATATTTCGGACCGGAAATAATCCCTTAAAAATTCTTTTGTATTAAAAAATATAGAACATCTCTTTTTAAAAAAGAAGAACGGATAACAAGTAAAAAATAAGAAAAAACAAAAAAATTAATAGTAACTTGTTTCTCCGAATTCTTCAGATTCTGCTGGTTTCTTTGTCAATAGCACTATCAAGACTACTAATAAAACAACAAATATAATCACTAAGATTACTGTCAATATTAAAACTACATTGTTTCCAGCTGGAAGATTTCCAGTTGTTGTTGCTGATTTTTCAACATTCAGATTAAAGTTGACTTTTTTAACAAGTCCTGAATCTGAAGTTACATCAATTGTTATTGTGTGTGAACCTTCAGCAGCGCTGTTTGTAGCTTTAACATCAACTTTTACAGTTTTGCTGGAACCAGCAGAAACTGCAACAACAGGTTCTTCAACGTTTATAGTAAGCCCTTCTGATTGTTCTGGTGTTAATGTATAAACAACCATCTTATCATTAGGGTTAACTAAAACAACATCGAAGCTTGTTTCCTGTCCAACTGAAACTGTTTTAGTGCTTAGAGATGGCAAAATGCCTGTCTCAACATCACTAACAACCAGTTTTTTCTTAGCAGTTGTACTTGTATCATAGTTATAAGCTTCTAATTCTATATTGTAAACGCCTGATGCGGCATTTCTTGGAAGAGTCAAGTATATTTTCTTGTTCACTGAATCATCAAGATCATTCTCATCTTCATCTTCAGTAGAGACTAAGTCTCCAAAATATACTCTTCTTTCAATACCCAATCCTGGAATTGATGCTTTAACATATGTGTTGTCAAGTCTTTCATTACCATTGTTTTGCAGAACAACATCAATAGCTATTGTGCTTCCTGCAGCTGCTGTTTCTGGAGCCTCAATAGACAGAATATCCAAGCTGTAAAGGTCTCTCTGCATTTCTATTGCATATTCCCTTTCAACTGAATCTTCGCCTTTTGCGCTGATTGTAACATATAAAGTTACACCTTCAGTTAGATCATCAAGGTCCATTGTTGAAGGAAGTTTCAATGAAAAGCTTTCAATATATCTGCTTCCATTGACTATATGAAATCTAGGAGTTATCTCATAAACTTCATCCTTATACCCTTCTATATAGACCCTAACTCTAACATCTGAAACATCATATGCTGCAGTAAATTGAACTTCAACTGGAACTGTGCTTGAAACAAATCCAGCTACAGGGGAAGTTTCAGAAGCAACGACATCATTAATTTTGACTGTTACGTCACTAACCATGTCAGAAGCCATTACTGTGTTCAAGGCAAAAACTATAGCAAATAATGCTATAATTGAAACCATGATAACTTTGTTTCTCATGTTAAGCTTTTAAAATTTAGTTAATTTTATGACAAAAAAATGCTTTATAAATATTTCTGTTATGTACTAACTATTAAATAATTACAATATACAAAAGCTTTATAAAGTATTCCTAGGTATACCTTGGTATGGCTGAAATAACGACGATAAAAATAACCAAAGATACCCGCGAAAGACTGAATAAACTGAAGGAATATGAAAGAGAAACCTTCAATGACATCCTTAACAAGATGTTCTATATACTCAATATCTGCAAAAAAACCCCTGAAAAATCCCAAAAGATTCTGAATAATATTGATAAAAGGATCAGAAGAAGGCAGATAATGAAGAAGAGAATGAAACAAAACTTCTAAACTTAATTTAAAATGAGAACCCCGCTTAAACAATTTTACAATTTAAGGGAAAGATTAAATATTTACACAGGGGTTGCAGGAGGATTACTAGCTCCGGTTGCATTTTATAGATATATTTCATTTCCTTTTGAATCAAAAAATATGGGCGAAGAAGCTATGAAATGGATGTTCGCGGGACTTTGCTCACTAGGTCATTTTAAGTTTAATTTATTACCTTTAACTCTTGGATTTTATACGGGTTTTGCCGGAGCAGAGGAATTAAGAAGCAAAAGAGAATATTCACAGAGAATTTCTGAAAAAAGAAGGACGGGTGAAGCAGAATGTCCGAGATTTGAAGAGGGATTATTGGATGAATATATTCAGAGGTAAAAATGCCAATAGATAATTTGGGTATTTGGGGTAATGAAAAATGCTTGCAATGCGGAGCATGCTGTCATGATTATAATCATAGTCAGTTATGCTGATATCAAAATATAGTTGAGGGAAAATCCTATTGTTCAAAGCATGATAGTCCTGAAAGGGACGTACTTTGCAGAGTTTGGTTTTGTTCAGATATAATGATCTCTCTTCATCACCGGAAGTTGTTAATAGAATAAAGCTGATATGAGAGACTGCAAGAATGCTTGGAACTACCCCTTCCACATCTTCAGCCCATCAACAGAATCATTAATCATATCTGGGCTTTCGTTGATTATTATTATGTCTTTATTTTTTGGAAGATTATCTAAAAGCTCCTTCCATTTTTCTTTTGGGGTCTTAATATGGTGTCTTTCTCCCTTTTCACTGTAAACAATCCCTGAAAAATGGCAATGCCATTTTTCCGGCTTGAAAAGAGATCTTATTTTTTCATAATCAACTTTTTTTTCTCTAGCGAGAACATGTGCAAAATCAATGCAAAAACTGCAGTTAGTTTCTTCAACTAGTTTAGCAATCTGTTCAATGGAGCCAAAAACATTAACTTTTCCCATGGTTTCTGGAGCTATCTTAATTTTCCAATTATGTTTTTTAATTTCCTTTTGAATTTCAAGAATCGCATTTTTAATGTTCTCATAAGTCTCCTCTTCTTTCATTTTTCCATAATATCCTGGATGAAAGACAACTACATCCGCTTGTAAAACCTCCCCTATTTTGCAGCAATCAAGAATCCTTTTTTTGCTTTCTTCTACCTTCTTTTTTTCCTCGCTGTTAAGATTAATCCAATAGGGTGCGTGAATTGATAGATTAATGTCCAATTTTTTTGCAGTTTTTCCTATTTCTTCTGCGTCTTTCTCATTATGAATATAAACACCATAAGTAAATGCTATCTCGCAGGCTTTCAAACCTAATTTGTGGTATTCCTCCAATCTTTCAGTTGCGGTTTTAACAGGACCTAATCCTGCTGGTCCGAAATAAATTACCATATAAAATAAAGCCCGAGTTATTTATTAAGTTAATGAATTAACTTGAAGAACAATGAGGAAACTATAAACTTATCATTAATGTTTATGCAGGATTTTTAAGAAAAGAGTGAGCTAGAATAGAAAGAATCCAATAATCATTGAATATAAATATATTTAAGCTATTTTTTATTAATAATTAATATGTCTAAAGAAAAAACTTTGGGGCAAAGATTAGGGGAGGCTATGATTAGAGAAGCTAAAAAAATGGGTATACCTGCCTATACTACCATAATCACATTTCCTAATCAAGATGCATATGAATTTTTAGAAAGATTGCAAAGATTTGAGGAACATTCTAAAAAAATTAATATAAGGATTGGTTCTGAATATCTTGCGGTTTAATTTTAAATCGCTCCGAACTCTTCTTTTATTTCTCCGATATTACTAAGAATATAATCATGCATCCTCTTTATTATTATATCCTGAATTTCTTCTTTCAATATACCTGTGCATTCGGCCATATCTGATGAAGGAAAACTGGTTTCAGTATTTAATACAATACAGGTCATATCCTTTCCAATTAGCTTTTCAGAATCAAGAGCTCCGCTTCGAAGGTTTACTAATCTCGCATATAATCTACAATGATTATTGTCTTCTTTTCCTAATATCCTCAGCATCCAGACAGAATCTGCCTCTTCTTTCAGCCAAGAGGCTTTTTGGCAGTGTTCAATTGCAGAGATGAAACAAGTTTCATCTTCGCAAGATTTTGAATTAAATATATAGAATAGGTAAATTGCAGATATAACCAGAATCGGTATCAGGATGATTATAATGATTCTAACGTATTGAGATTTATCCCTACTTTTTTCAGCTAATTTCATATGCAATAAAAATAAAAAAACTATTTAAATGTTCTGGGATTAAAGAAATAATAATAAGTTACCTTTATTGATTGCTATTTCAAACCTCATTTACTATTGCGAATTTAAATTTATTATTAATCTTAAGCAGATATATCCACATAAACAAATGAGGGTTTAATTGTTAAAAAAATATCTCTTTTTTTATCTTCATTTGCAAAACTAAGGTGAGCAGAATCTGGTTGTACATACCCTCTGGAAGTATAGAAATCAGCTACTCTGCCCACTAGTGCTTCTGTATCAACAACATTTCCTCCAAAATCTAATGCAAAATTATGGCCTAAACCATCACTTATAATGGTTCTTCCTCCTAAACTTTCCTGAACAAATTTTGCCAATCCTGTAGATTCTAATTTTATTTCATTAATTTCCATTAAAAGACTATAAAAAAATGGTTTTTAAATCTTATTCTAAAACAGAATTTTTAAAATCATAAACCCTCTGCGTTTTTAACTTCGTAGAATTAAGCGTATGCAACCGGTATACCTAAGTATCCTCACATGCTAACTAAATTTATCGGTGTGTCTGTGTAAACAAAATTTGTTGCAATAATATTATGACATCCCATCTGCTCGCAGATTTCAACAAGTTTTGGGGTTGCAGTACCATCCATAGCAATTATGTAGGGTTCTTCATCAAGCCGTAGCAAAGGAGACAACCTGCTGACTGGAAGTTTTTTAATAGGTTCCAGTTTGTTATTAAAGATTATAGCTCCTTTTGTGCCTATCAGTTCATTTATAGAATCTTTAATCTGCTCTTTTTCTTTTGCAGTTATTTTTTGGATTTCTTTTCTTGGTTTTTCTGCAAGTTCTACTACAGGTTTTCTGTTTTCAACTTCGTCATATCTTCTTACGCCCCTATTCCTTTGATTCAAAGAATATTCTCTTGCTGGAATTTTTTTTCTTAATGCTTGAAGAATTTCCTTTCCAGTCAATTCCTCAACTTCTTTTCCTTCAGGAGCCATTGCAATGAAATCTATTTTTGCATTTTCAACTACGTTTTTGATTATAAGATTTCCACCTCTATCGCCATCAACAAAAAGAGTAACTTCGGGTTTTTCTTCTGTAAGTTTCTTAATTGTCTGAGGCAAGTTAGTTCCATTCATTGCTATGACATTTTTAATGCCTTTTTTTAAAAGATTTACAACATCAGCCCTTCCTTCAACAATTATAAGTTCATCTCCGGAAATGTCCCCGCATGGAAGATTTTCAGTTCCATAGGCCTGTATTTTCGCAACTTTCGCAGAAGTTTTTATCTCATCAGTGATTTCACTAAAATCATTGCCCGTGTCTCCTAATTTTTCCATTAGTTTTTTTGCTCTTTCAAGAATATAATCTCTTTTGCTTCCCCTTACATCTTCAATACCTTCTATTGTTATTTTTGTGTCGCTTGGACCAACCCTTTCAATGGTCTCTAAAGCAGCTGCAATTATTGTTGTTTCTGTTTTGTCCATTGCAGAAGGAACTTCTATTTCACCAATAGTTTTTCCTTCATCATAATCGACATTGACTTCTATCCTGCCTATTTTTCCAGACTTTTGGAGTTCTCTCATCTCCAAATCTTCTCCTAAAAGACCTTCGGTTTGTCCAAATATTGCCCCGATTATATCTGGTTTTTCAATTGCTCCGCTAGCTTCAAATTTTGCATGTATTATGTATTTTATTGATACTGGGCTTATCTTAGCCATTTTTATCCTAGATTAAGATAAGCAAAGAAAAAGATGTTCTAATCGTTATATAATTTATCTAACTGCGTTCAAAATGAACATGAATATGATTGATATAATCTGATATTATATATCCTTTTCGTCTCTTACTTAATCTTATATATATCTGGAAAGCATATTTATAAAGGTTTCTGTTAACCTGAAAACTGTGCAAAAAGACTTTATCTTTGGGAATAAATAGATTTAAACTCTACTGGATAAATCATTGGAGGACTTGTTCTTCCTTTGTTTTCACTACAACTGGGTATGAATGGCAATGAAAGCAATCCGCCTAGAGCAAAAGCTGCCAATGTTAAATAAAATGGAACGGCATTGTCCCTTTCGGTTCTTTGTGGAAATCTTGATTCTAAATGAGGGTCGTTCATTTCATTATATTTAAAAAAGCGTTTATAAATTTATCGTTGGTAATTATCCAGAAGAATATATCAAAATATAATAATATTTATATAATTTGTTTCCATTATTTTAATATTATGAAAAAAGAAATAGTAAGGGCGGTTTCTGCAGCAACATTGAGTTTAGGATTATTAGTAGGTCCTGCTAATTCACAACCTCCAATGGAGATGGTTCCTCAAGGAGTATGGGGTGGGCAAGTATGCGATTCTTGTTTTAGTCCGCCAGTTTATTATGGATGTGGGCCAGCTCATTTTCGTGGAGTTGGTCCTATAAGAGGATTTTTTAGAAATATATCTGCATTTTTTAGTGAGCTGTCTAATTTAGGATGTCATCGAGGAGGGTATGGATATGGATTGGGAGGTTATGGATATGGATATGCACAACCGTTTTTTTCTGCTCCCATGTATAATTATGGATTTCAAGACCCTTGCTGCGGAGGATTAGAAACTGGAGCGATTTATGATAATGGACAAGAAATAATCCCAACACCACAACCAACTCCTGCGCCTGCAAATGAGCGTGGCACTGTTCCTGCACCACCAACACCTAGTGGGACACAATTACAAACCCTACCACTTACTCCACCAAATTCAATTCCAAAAACAATCATCCCTGATAAAGTTGCGCAAGTCAGCTATCGCCCAATTTCCCCTGCAGAGCATCGTCCAAATTCAAATTATAATGATGGAGGGATTGTAGTGAGCGAAGCTTCAGCAAGCGGACATAAAGCTTATTATGTAATTCCGGCTCCAAAAATTGAAAGAAAGATACCTGCTGATAATGAATGGCATGCAGTTAGAGAGTAAGGAAAAATTTATTTCTTGATGTAAGAATAATAAATGAATTAAATATTTTAGGTTGTTTTATAGAATTATAACAAAGATTCCACTAACCGGTGTAGAATCTGTAATTGTTCTTTATCAAATCCGTCTTCTCTCTTTACAAGCCCTGGCCTTTCATCCGGTTTTGCAACTCTAAAAATTGTATAAATTGTAAAAAGGTCAGCAAAATCTCTGCCTAACTGCTCTTGGGTTGCAGTCCAGTTTGGAACAAACTCTAGATTCGGATGATATCTCTCTATCTCTTGCATTTCGTCATCTGGAATATGTTCTTGAAAACTTGTTGGTGGTAAAATAATTTCTTTTGCGATTTGTTGAAGTCTCGATACTGCATATTCTCCAAATTTTCTGAAATCGTCATAGGTTCCATGATCAACTAATTGAGTTTCTAATTTTTGCATATCTCCTGGAAAGCCTCTTAACCTAACTGTTTCTGGTGACAAAGACCAAGTTCTTCGAATAAACCCTCCAAGCATGTCTAGCTCTGCGTTTAAAACAGAAGTAGAATTTTTACCAATGCGATAATAAAATCTGGGCCTTAATCTACCATTAGTGATAAAATCTAATGAATTTACTTTTTGTCCTGAAGGAGTTTTGACTTGAACAGGGTTTATTGCGATAGTATCTTCATCTAGAACAATTCCAAGTCTATAATCCTTATTTATCCAATCAGTAAAACACTGACATCCTGCATATTCGGTGTATCTCCATGCCATTTTGTTTATATTCTTATTTGAATCAGAACTCTTTTTCCATTTGGGTTATTTTCTTAAAAAATTATTCCTTAAAAATGTTACGCCTCTACAAAAGTTTTGCTCTTGGCTATTATAAATTAAAATTAACAAGAGCAAAACTTTTCTGGGAATTCGAACCAAGGTTCGATTCATAATTGAGAAAATGGGACTTTCAGTCCCATATACTACGTTCAATTCTATTTCTTATTCATAATAATTAGTAAAATAGAATTGAACGCCTCCACTGGGAATCGAACCCAGGAACCCAAAGGGCACGGATTAGCAATCCGTTGCTCTACCACTGAGCGATGGAGGCTTTCTCTTCATTCCGAAGAAAATGAACTTGCATTCATTTATATAATCTCTCATCGCGAAGGAACTATGTTCAATCTCGTTAGAGTTGAACAGACAGAGAAATCTTATTTCTCTGTAAGCGATGGAGGCTTTCTCTTCAATTATAACATAATTGAACTTGCTATTTTTAATAGAATTATAAGGATTATAAATATTGTTATTCAAAAAATAATTTCTATATAAAAATCTTTATAAACTTAAAAAATTTTATTTTATTTCAAAATAGATAATGAGGTGATTACAAAAATGAGCAGTTGCTTGGATTTAAGAGAGTATCAAGATGATCCTAATATGGCCAGCATAATGGGAAAAATTTTTTCTGGAAAATCAGGCTATAAGGCCGTAATTGAAAGAAAAAAAGAAACTTTGAAATGCCCAAAATGCGGAAAAATTCTTGAAGGCAATGAAAAATTCTGCCCTGAATGCGGACAAAAAGTGAAATAAAATTAATTTACAAAATTCTTGATTGAGTTTTAACTATTTTATTAATGTGATGCATGTTGTGTTATTGAAGTAAGGGAGAGTATAGGTTAATACCCTCATCAAAAATCATCCCATAACCTAGCTTTCCAATTTTATTATCATTAAGTTCTTGCGCGTTACCTCTGATTAAAAGTTCAGATTTGTTTGGGAACTTAATGAGACTGAGTGAAAAAACAAAGCTAGAACTTTGCTCTCTGCCTAAAAACCGAGGGTTATTTTTTACTCAGTATTAATAATTGTTATAGCAATATTTATATTGTCTGTTTACTATATTAATAGATGGTACTTGGATTAGGAATTTTAGGTATCGGAGTAATAATTGTTCTAATTATTTTTATAATCTTTAACAACAAAAATAAAAAGTTATATAAAGGAGAAAATCCTCATAAACCTATGAATGTAAAAAATTTGGTTTTTGGAATTGTAATATTTATACTTACTACGTCTGTTGGAATTTATGGAATCAATACTTTTTATAAAAGTGCCCCTCAATATCAAGATTTTTGTCCGCAAATAAATCTTCCTAGCGAATGTATTGATGCAGGTGGAATCTGGATAAATAATACTTATCCTCCTACTGTTGATGGAGGAAAACCCATTCCTGTTGAAGGAGGATATTGCCAGTATAGTTATATCCAATGTCAAAAAGATTTTGATGATGCGCAAAAAGAATATTCAAGGGGAGTGTTTTTAATTGCACTTCCACTTGGTATTATTGTTATTGCTATTGGAGGGCTGGTATTTGGTTTGGAATTTGTTGGAGCTGGATTAATGTTTGGAGGCCTAGGAATAATGATATTTGGTGTTGTTGATTATTGGAGATTTGCAGATGACTGGTTAAAATTTGCTCTTTCTTTAGCAGGATTGATAATTGTAATAGGACTGGCTTATTATTTGAATAAAAGATTCAAGAAAAAAAATGCAGTTAAATAAGAATCAAAAAGAAACTCTTTCTCCGTTTTCATCGAACCAAGCATAATAAACTTTTTGCTTTTTTTTACTCCAAATAGGTTCTAGTCTGCAGGTTTCACCAGTCTTACAGCAGTTAGCTTCGAGTTCTGAAGATGGTTGAACAACATAACCTATTGGGGGCATTGGAGCTCCAGTAACTTCGCAAAAAAAATCCCATAAACCAAATCTGACTACTCCTTTTAAATCCTCCATGGGAACGTTGCCGTATGCTCTCTCGTGTTCTATTCGCTCTTCTGTTAATAAATCGCTTGATTCTGAATTCATTTTAATTTATTTAAAAAGTTTAGTTAAAAAGAAATTCTTTCTCCATCTGCATCATACCAGGCATATTTTTGTCTTTCAGTTCTAATATTAGTTCTAACCTCTCTTAACCAGCATCGTTCTCTAGAATGATAATGCACTGCCTCAAAATCTATTCTTCTTCCTGATGGATGAACATAATTTCTAGAACTTCCTGTTGATTGAACAACATAACCTCTAGGGGGCATTGGAATTCCTGGACCGGCTATGTCTTCCCATGGAAAGAAGCTGATAGGATCTTCCTCAAAATCTCCCATAACCGAAGTTGCAAGTGGAACTGATCCTTCCTGCCACTCTTCTTCAATTTCATCTTCAGTTATTTGATTTTCTAATATTTCGTTCATTTCAATTTATTTAAAAAGTTTAGTTAAAAAGAGACTCTTTCTCCACTCTCATCCATCCAATGATATTTAAATCTCTTAGTTCTTGGATTCAAAATAGGCTCTAGTCTACAGGTTTTACCAGTTATATAACATTTAGCTTCGAGTTCTGAAGATGGTTGAACAACATAACCTATTGGAGGCATTGGATAATTTAAATCTTCAGAAAGGTCTTCCCAGGGAAAAAAATTAATTGCATCTCCATGGGCAAGACAACCCCCAAGCTGAATTGCAAGTGGAACATTTCCTTCTGCTCTTTCTGATTCCAACCTATCTTCATCTAGTGAATCTTCAAATATATATGCCATTTTAATTTATTCTAGATAGAAATATTGATTTATAAATCTTTCATTATTACTATTAATTAGTGGTTACATATAATCTTAACAAGATTAAATGCTGAAAAATAATTAAAAAGAAACTCTTTCACCTTTTGGATTATACCATCCGTAGTTAATTCTATTTGTTTTTTTATTTAAAACGCCTCTCAGCTTGCTGGTTTCTCCGGTCTTATAATGTTTAGCTAGATATTCCATTCCTCCTATTGATTGAAGTATAAATCCTATTGGGGGCATTGGAAAACTAGAATTATCAGTAAATCTTTTCCAATTTTCAAAATGGATTCTATCACCACCCTCACTTGCTCCCCAGGCTGGAGTTGCAACTGGAACTGCTCCTTTCACTCTTTTTGACTCGATTTCAGGTTTAGTCAAGGAATCTTCTGAAATATATCTCATCATAAGTTTAGTTAATTATTATTAATAAATCTTTAGTTATAATTTTAGGTAAAAAAATAATACTGGCTCAACAACATTTATAAGTTTCTCAGTATATTTGTTTAGATGATATTTAATTCAAAAAGTTTTGCAGTTATAGGGGCTGCAAGAGAGCACGACAAAGTTGGGCATGTTATCTTTAAAAATCTTCTTTCTAAGGGAATAAAAACATTTCCTGTGAATCCAAAAGCCAATGAAATTTTAGGGTATAAATGCTATAAAAATGTAAGTGAGATAAACGAAAAAATTGATTGTGTTATCATTGCCATAAAGCATGAATTTGTTCCTGCTGTCTTGGAGGAAAGCGGTATAAAAGGAATTAAAAATGCAGTTATAATCAGCGCTGGATTTTCTGAAACTGGAGATACTAAACTTGAAAATGATATTTCTAAAATTTGCGACAAATACAAAATGGATTTAATTGGGCCTAATACTCTGGGATATATTAATCCTTATCTTAGCATTAATGCTAGTTTTTTTGAAGGAATGCCTGAAAAGGGTAAGATTGCCTTTTTATCACAATCTGGAGCAATCGGAACAGCAATTCTTGATATGAAAATCCCCTTATCTGGATTTGTTTCTTTGGGAAACATGACCAATATGGATTTTTCGGAGTTTATAGATTATTTTTCAAAGGATAAAAATACTGAGGTTATTGCACTTTATATGGAATCATTAAATAAGGGAAAGGGGAAAAGGTTTATAGAATCTTGTAGAAAATCTAAAAAACCTATTGTTGTTCTTAAGGCTGGAAAAACTGAATTAGGAAAAAAAGTGGCTTCAACGCATACAGCAGCTCTGGCTTCTGAGGAAGGGATTTATGAAGGAATCTTTAAGCAATTAAAATTGATTGAAGTTGATTCTATAAAACAATTATTTTTAGTTTCAAAAATTCTTGCTGAAAATAAAAATATTGGAAAAAAAGCATGCATAATAACTAACGCAGGAGGTTTAGGGGTTTTATCCTCTGATTACTGCATTAAAAATAACATTGAAATTCCAATTCTTCCAGAAAAAATTAAAAACAGACTTAACACATTCCTTCATTCTGGATGGAGCAAAGGCAATCCTGTTGATGTGCTTGGAGATGCAAAAGCAGAGGTTTATGAAAGAACAATAAAGGAATTACAAAATGAGAAATTCTTTGATTTTTTTATTGTGTTATTAACCCCTCAGTACATGACTGAACCTGAAAAAACTGCTGAAGCTATTTTAAAGATAAAATCCAAGACGGTTTTTGCGTGCTTCATGGGCGGAGAAAAAGTTGAAAAAGCAAGAAAAAATCTTTCTGAAAAAATTATAATTTTTGATGATGTGAAAGATATGGCAGAGGTACTTGGGAAGGCGGTTAATCCCCTCTAGCATCTACAATAACTGCTTTCTTTTCAGTAAGAATAACTGGATTTAAATCAAGTTCATTGAAATCAAGTTTTGAAACTTCAAATGCAAGATTTATGAATTCTATTATTGCGTATTTCTGCCTTTTGTGTAATGAAGGATAAAGTTTTAGGGATTCTATTGCGAATTTAATTTCAGGTTTGGACGTAGGAATTGAAAGAAAAGTTACATCTTTCAATGTTTCTGCATTTGTCCCTCCAAATCCTATTAACAAAATCTTTTCAAAAACCTCATCTTTTTTTAATCCTAGAATCATCTCAATGCCTATTATCTGCTCCTGAATAACTATTGGAAAATTAGGGAACTCTTTTTTTAATCGATTATATTCGGACTTAGCTTCACTGAGGTTCTCTATTCTTAAAACTGCTTTTTTTTCTATTTTATGCTCTCCAATTGAAGCTTTCATGTAATATGGAAAAGATATTTTGGTTAAATCCGAATCAGATTTAATGACAATAGTTTTTGCCAATGACAAATGCTTCATTTTTTCAAAACATTCTAAAAGGGTTTTCATGATGACTTATTTAGTGCAGTATTTATTATATTTAAAAGTTCTTTATCCTTGCACTTGAGATCTAATTTTTTATGGGTCTGTTTTTCATATAAATTTTCTAAATATTTCATATATTTCCAATTAGCTTTTATTGCTCTTTTGAATTCAGATTTTTTAAGAGATTTACAGGTAGATATTTTCAAGAGACCCCATTCTTTTTTTGTCAATAGTTTCTCCGCAGCCCTTATAAATTCATAACCTTCATAGCCCCTTATTTTTCCAAGGTAATAAAAAAATTGTCCTCCAAGATTACCTATTTCGCTCGCACCAGATAATTTTTTACCGCGTGCATAATGCCTTGCAGCATAGATAAAACTATTTCTTGCGTCTAAAAAGAACCAAGTGATTTCCTTATGCGAAATCAATGGCTTTTGTTCAATTTTAGATTTTTCCAAAATATCTGGAACTGTTCCAGTTTTATCAAATTCAATTCTATAATTTTTAAGGTCCCAGGATGGCTTTAATTCACTTTTTTTAATTGGATTTATCTCCACTTTCAGATAATCTTTATTGACATAGGCATATGTCTCGTCAATCCCATTATAGTTATTAATTAGATTAATTTTTCCCCACCAGCTTAAAAATTCTGGAAGTTTTTTTACTATTTTTTCATAATCTTGGTCCTTAACTAAAATACAAACATCTATGTCAGAGAATTCATCCCAGGTTTTTGTTGCAGTTGATCCTTCATAAAAAACCGCAAGAATTTCTGGTTCATTATTTAATATTTGACCAAAGTTTTTTAATATCTCTGAATAATCAATTTTCATCTTTTCATCAACAAATTATTAACTATATTTAAGCATATGCGTTGATTGGGAAAGGTTAATTTTTTATATGCATTTTCAAAATCTAACCATTTGTATGCTGAATGCTCCCTTTTATCAAGAATCACTTTTTTATTTTTAATTTCTGCGGAGAATAATCTGTAAGATTGCCCGATAAATCCTTTTCTATCAGGATACTCTTTCTCATATAGATATTTTCCTTTTTTATTAAAAGATTTTATTTTAAAAGGAAACTGGCCGGTTTCTTCTTTTGTTTCTCTTCTAACTTCATCGAGCATTGATTTCTTACTGTCTATCCCTCCTTTTGGAAATTCCCAACCAGTCCAATGGAGTTTTCTTTTCAAAACAAGATAATTTATTTTATTTTTTTCTTTTCTATAAGTTACAATAAAAACCGCTTTTCTATACCTCTTTTCCATAATGAAAAGAAGATATAATTGTTTATATACATTTTGAAGCATAAAATTTAAAAATTAGTTACTAATAATCCAAAAATGAAAATCGAGCCTAAAGAATTAAGAAGATTAAGCAATTTGGAATTGAGCATTTTTTCTGGAGAAAACCTTGCACTTGAAGAATGGGATCTCATACATGCTAGAGCGTTGTATCAGACTCCTGTTGAAGTAACAATGATTGCTGAAGAAGGTATTTGTGATAGAGGGTTATATAGATTATGTTTATATTTTGAAGGGGAGCATGATACATTTGCAGGATTAAGAGTAGATATATCTGAGAGATTGGCGCAGACATTTCAGCCCCCTAATTGGATGAAATTGACAGTAATATTTGATGGAATTTATGTTGGAAATCCAGAAGATATATATAACTCTCGGGCGGGACAACCGGAGTTAATCCAATGTCCGATGAAAGGCCTTGGAACTAAGCTTGCAGATATAACGTTCTTATAAGTCTATTTTTTTATAATTTGCGACTTAAAAAGGTTTATAAAACCATTAAGATAACTAAAAAAATGCAAATTGCTCTTAAAGAATTGAGAAGACTTAGTAATTTGGAACTGGCTATATGTGCTGGAGAAATTGTTGATCTTTCTGGAGATGATGCTACACAGATGAGGAGTTTAAGAAATAGCCCTGTTCAAGTAAATATGGCTGCTGATCCAAATGTTTGTTATGAAAATTTATATAGGATTGCCTTGGGAGTTCGAGGAAGGCAGGATACTTTTTATAGATTAGTAAAAAAAATTA
>JAQTOY010000060.1 GCA_028713045.1 Candidatus Nanoarchaeia archaeon | reverse complement strand
CCTTAGATTCGTCCATTTGCGCACCAGTTGATTGGATAACTTTCTGCAAATGTTCCTCACTTACAGGTTTTCCAAGCTTGTGCAACAATAGGGCTGCATAAACGTATTCCATCTTAAGCTGTTTCCTCCGGTTTGTTTAATTGAGTTTTATTTTCAATTGCTTTTGCTTCCATATTTGCCTTTGCCAAAAAATAACCAATTGTTTCTTTGCAATAATAACCAAGTTTTTGTGCGAATCCAAGTGCCTTTGATGCCGCAAACAAGATCTCTTTTCTTGCAGATTCTGAATCTATCTTAATGTCTGAGTAAATCTTTTCAGTTTGAATATCATAAACTGCCAAGGGTTCTAATCCTACGCTGAAAGGCTGAATGTTCAGTTTTTGAAGAACCGCAGAAATTCCTTCAGTTATTGTCTGTCCTTGTTTTGCTACAACTTTTGCAGATTTTATAGATAGCTTTCCATTCTCAACAGAAACTTGCAATCCTAATGCTCCTAATTCGCTAATTGCAGGTCCTGGAACCAGGTTTGTAGGGCCTGCCTTAACTTCTATATCAACCGGAGCAATTTGTCCTGCTTTTGCAAACATTGGATTCTTTTTATTGAAAAATATTCCTGCTAATTCAAAACCCTCTAAATTAGAAATTGCAAATGCGCAGTTTTCATTTATGAATTTTTCGAGTTCAAGAGCAGAAGGTTTTTCCAATCCATTTACTGCCCTCATCATTATATTTTTTTTAGCAACTTTAATTTTTGCATGTTCTCGGACTGCCTTTTTAATATCCTGAAATTGTCTTGAAGGCAGGCTTTTAATTGAAACTATCATCAAAGTTTTTGATTTTTTTATTTCGTCAACTAAATTCTTGACTGCTTTTGCTTTTTTATCGTGAGATTGATTTTGTTTCATGGTCTATTTTAATACCTCATTAATGTTATGCAGGACAGGAAGAGTGATTAGAAAATTGGTTTTGGCTTCTGTTTTTATTACTTCACTTGCCTTGCTAATCTTACATCTTTCACTTCCAAATTTATTTATTAATAATTTCATTTTAATTCTAGATTTCCACGGGAACCGGTTTTCCCATTGTTAATTTAATCTTGACATTTCTTATGTTATCCCTTTTCTTTGGCAGAGCATCTAGTATTTTATTGTATGCAAAAACAATATTTTCAATAGTCGCTTCTTTTGACAAAGACTGTTTTGCAACCCCTATTTTTATGCTTGGTTCCTTTACCCTTACCCTTATACTGGAATTAATTTTTTTCAATAATTCATTTATGGATTTCTCATCTTCTGACATAAGAACCCCCAATTGCGGAGATGGCATTTTTCCAACAGGACCTAAAACCCTACCAAAAGATGTTGCTACTGACGGCATTAGCTTTGCACTTGAAACGAAAAAATCATATTTTTTAATAAGTTTTTTTATGTCTGTTTTTTCCTTGAATCTTCCGAAATCATCTTTCTTAATTGTGTCTATTAAATGAGAATCTTTTTCCAAGAAACCAACAACTTTCTTGTCCTTTATTTTATGTGGAAGAAAGATAAAAGTATTAAAGGCTTCTCTTCGTACATCAAAATTTTTAAGATTTACAATTAGGTCTATTGTCTGATCAAATTTTGATTCTTTCTTTTTTTCATTCAGCTTTTCAAAAGCTTTCAGAAACTTTTCTTCTTCTGACATTTTAAATTCACTTGATAATTATTATCATATACTACCTATGCACCTAAAACCTAAGAAATTGTAGGTCTAGATGATGTAGTTTGTTTATGGAATAATCATAATCTGATCCTTTTTAAAGTTTGTGGAGGAATGGAAAACAATAAAAGTAGACTAACTTTAGTATAAGAAAAGAGAACACAATGAAAAAGAGTTTAGGATATGATAAAGAGTTAATCTTATTCATAATTTTGATTTTTATAATTGTGTTTCTTAATAACCGAACTATTTCTCAGGAGATTAAGGTAACTTCTGAACATCCGTTTTTAGTTGATGGAAACTGGATCCCTTCAAAAGAGCTTTCTGTTGGAGATGAATTAAATACTTTATCTGGAGATGAGGTAGTTATTACAAAAATAACAAAGATGGCTCCTTTGGATTCTGTTGAAGTCTATAATCTAGAGGCGGGAGTTTATCATAATTTTGTTGTTGAAGATGATTTAATTGTGCATAATAGCAATAGTCCTGAAGCAAGAGCAGATATTCAACAGAAAGTAGATCTTGAAGTTTCAAGGATTGCTGAAAAATTTAAAGATTTTGATATCACTGATTCTGAAGTTAAAGACTTTGCAGATTTATGTGATGGAATCAAAAGCCAAGAAGATTTTGCACGATTACCTCAAGAAGATCAAGAAGCTTTAACAAATTTTATTGAGAATAAAATACTTGAAGGAGCAGAATATGTTGAAATTGATCCAGGAACCTTAACTGCAATACAACCTGGAGATCCAAAAACCGGAGTTTATAGAGTTACTCCTGGAGAGAATACTCCTCTTGGCAAGTATGCTCAGACACTTGAAAATTATGGACAAGGAACTGAGTTAGTTGTAAATATTTTCGAACCTACAGGGGCTACACTTTCATCCCCCTATAACCAAGCTAGAAGCGTCCATATTAATCCTGAAAGATTACTTACAAGAGAAAGGTTTGTCCAACTTGCTAAACATGAACTAGTGCATATTGAAACCAGGATTAGATTAAATAATCCAACCCCAAGTTTAGATGATCTTTCGCGAAATTCAAGAATCAGCCCAACTGCACATAAGCTAGAAGGATATGATGGGTATACTGCGGATGAGTTAAATTCATATTGGAGAGATTTAGTTGATTCGGTAGGAAATTTGCCTAGGACCCAAGAAGCGTGGAATGCTTTAGATGATAAAACTAAATGTTATTGGATAAAAAATGTACTACATGATGCTAAAGATTTAGGAAATGTTGCTGAAAATTTAAACTTTCATGCTTCTCGGTCTAATGAGGTTTATAAATCGGTTGTAGAACAAGGAAGAGGCACTCTTACCGCCCAAGAGAGTGTTGTTAAAATCGATATTGATGCAACAAAAAGCATTACTATAAGAGTTGAAGAATTAACAAGAGGAAAAACTATACTTGTTGAAGTTAAATATAACAGCGGAACCATGAGATTTTATTCTGATTACTATGCAATTGAAGATCTTGAGGCTGCTTTGACTTCAGGAGACAGATTTGAAATCAAGACTATCGCAATAGATATCTTACAGACAGACATAAAACCGCAAATTAAGCATCTAATAGATCAATCTAGTCATAGCGAAACTGCTGCTAAGGCGTTAGAAAAAACTTTTGGTGGAAAGAGAACTAAAGATAAAGTAGGATCAATGACCTGCGATATAAGGAGATTTGTTGCAGATACGCAGCTAGTTACTGGACAAAAAGGAGAAATTAATTTAGATCCCTACCAATTTTTTACTCCCGAAGTTGAGAAGATATTAATAGATAACAACCTTAATCAGAAGATAAATGGTTGTTGTCCTGAAACTATTCCAATATCAAAAGCAAAACAACCTTAAAAATAAGAATCGGTTTTCTTTTTTAGAATGAATTTTCTTGCAGATTTATTTCTCCAGTTCATTCAGATATTCTTTAATCCTCTCAATTATCGGAGGTATGACAAATTTTTCTATATTTCTTTCAAATATTTCCTTTAAAGATGAATGCTCAATAAGATAATATTTATTTTCAGACTTGTCTATAATCATCGCA
>JAQTOY010000020.1 GCA_028713045.1 Candidatus Nanoarchaeia archaeon | reverse complement strand
GCAATTGAAGCAAAATCAACTAAAAAAAATTCAAAATATATCTCTAAGGGGCAGATGGAAAGTTTTATGATTTTTTGCGAGATTTTTGAACTTAAGCCGGTTATTGCAGTTAGATTCAACAGGGTTGGCTGGTTTTTTCTAAAGCCCAGTGATTTGGAAGATTCTGGAAAAAACCTTGTTGTCAGCCAAGAGACTGCGCGAACAAAAGGAAAAAGATTCAGCCAGTTTTTTGAAGAATGTCTGAATTGTAATAATAAGAATAAATCTGATGCGCTTTCAAATGATTTGGAATTATTAAAAGAGATGGATAAGGAAACTGCATAGTAATATAGTCAGATATTTTCCAAAACATAATTCTCCTGATATAAATCCTTAAAAATAAGACTCTTGTTTGTTTTTTAATGAAAAAGTGGATAGCCGGCTTGTTATTAATCGGATTGCTTCTTATTAGTCTAGTAAACGCAGAAGTAAGGATAAACGAAGTTGAATTAAATCCTTATGGGAGTGATACTGGAAATGAATGGATTGAATTATACTCAGATTCCTTAATTAATCTTGAATCATGGAAGCTTGTTAATACTGATAATGAAATAATCCCTCTGAATCAAAGCTTCTCGGGATATAAGATTATTAATCTAGAGGAACAATGGCTAGATAATGAAAATGAATCTGTAATCTTGTATAATGGAGATTCTTTGATTTCTATAACTCCGGTTTTAAGAGACAACAATAATGACAATAGAACCTGGAATTATTGTAATGGAGTATGGCTTTTTTTAAGCTCAACTCCCGGATTAATCAATGCCTGTTCCCAGTCAAATAATCAAAGCGATAATACCAATCAAACTAATCCTAATTTAAATAATACCAATAACTCTTCAAATTTAGAAATTTCTTTAATCTTGGATTGGGATGATGAAGATATTGTCAATGGAAAAACTTTTGAGATTACGATTAAGGCGGAGAATCTTGAAAATAAAAACTATGATATCAAAGTAGGAATTTATGATGAAGATAATAGATTAATATCGCAAACTTATGATGAGAATGAAAAATGGGTCAGTTCTTCTGAATATTATAATGAATTTTTTAGTGGTTCGGGAAGCGTGGAAGAGCATATAAAACTAAGAATAAAGGAAAGTTATCGAGATTTTAAAGGAGATGCTGTGATAATCGTAAGGCTGAGGGAAACTGGCAGTGCGGTTTATAAAAAAGAAAAAAAAGAGGATATTGAGATTTTAAAAAACCGGATTAATGAGGATGGTAATCAAGAGAATTTAATATCTAATGGCCCTGAGATAATTAATAAGCAAGAGGCAAAAATTATTGAATCTGAGAATATAATCTATCTTACAAAATCCAAAAATCTTGAAACAGAAAGTATAAAAACCAACAAAAATACTATCTATAAATCTAAAAATGAGCTAATAAAAACCTATTCAATTTATTTTTTTGCATTTTTGCTGGTGGTGTTATGCGTTTTATTGGTTTTTATAAGAATATAAGGTTTAGGAAAATACTATGTTCGGAAGCAATAAAATAAAGGCAAAGTTTATATTTGAGATACTTGGAAAGCCTCCGGAGCATATTAAAAACGCTCTTGAAGAGTTTATCAATAAATTGGGCGAAAACAAAGGACTAGAAATAACAAGCAGAAAAGTCCATGAACCAAAACCTCTTGAAGATAAAAACGCAAAAGATTTGTTTACGACATTTGCAGAAGTTGAAATCAAAGCAGATAATCTTAATACTGTTTTTGCAATTGTCTTGAATATGCTTCCAGCTCATGTCGAAATAATTGAACCTGAAGAGATTAAATTGAATAATTTTGACTTGAGCTTTGTTCTTTCAGATTTATCAGTCAAACTGCATAAATATGATGAGATAGCTAAAATAAGCCTGCTTGAAAGAAATAAACTGCTCGGCATAATAAAAGAATTAGAGCAGAAAGTTCAGGATCTTGACTCTGGAAATAATAAAGATAAAAAAGAGAAAGTTAAAAAGAAAAAGAAAAGATGATTAAATCCTATCCAGCCTTTTATTAACTTCCCTGCCTTCTGTCCTGTTCCTGTATTCTTCACTCCTTTCTTTTAAGAATTCCTCTGTTGTTTTAGGTTTCTGCTTTTTCTTAATTTTAGAATAAAGGAAAAAAAGAAGTATAATGACTACTATGAAAACTAGTATTCCTATATAAAACCCGTAGCTAGATGGCTGGCTTATTTTTATGCATCCTCCAATACAACAAGGACCTTGCTTGCTCTCTCGCATAACCCCGTTGCAAGTCTCCCCATCAGCACATTGCTTTCCTATGTCATTGCAGTCTATCTGCGAACCTGTTGAAATATTTACTTCTTCTTTCTTTTCAGTTATCCTGAATAAAACATCCAGACTTGCATTCTTTTTGTTAACAGAAGCCATTATTTTTCCGGATATATTTTTAGCCTCTTTTTCAGGAGTTATTGTAAAGTTTATTTTCTCATAAGATTTTGTTTTTAAGGAATTTATAAAATCAGGTTCTAAAATACCCTCAATGTTGCTGAAAATTTCTATGCCTGTAAGATTTTTTTCTCCTATATTAACCAACTTTAATTCATAATAATAAGAATTTCCTCCAAGCAAGGTTCCAGTTATTTCAGAGGGGTAAAATTTTAAGTCTGACTGTTCAGTTATCAAAGTCTCGTTTCCTGCTTTGACTATAAAAACCGGAATCTTGTAATTGTTAATCAGAAGAAAGGTTTTCATAGGCTTCAAATCAGATATCGAGAATTCAACAGAAGTTTCTATGCCCTCTATTAAGGAAATATTTTTTATTTGTTGTGTTGCCTCAAAATTAATATTCATGTCTTGATTATCTTTTAGACTCTTAATTCTTATTGAAAAATCATTGTCAGTAATAATAAAGCCAGGATTTATTGAAAAACTGGACTGGTTTGTTTTTTTAATTGTAAAATTTTTAACTATTGTATTAGACTTTAGGTTTTCCTGTTCAAAATATTGCGAGTCTTCAATTCTTAAAGAAAAATTGCCTTCTTCTCTTGGAAGAATTGCATAAAAATAATATGTTCCATCTTGGTATGTCAAATCAGATATAACGGGATTTGGACGAGGTACTCCTTCGTTGTAAATCAAAACATTATCAATTTTGAGAGAAACGAAATTTCCAGTTATCTCTGCATTCAATGTCTCTCCTGGCTGATAACTGTCCGCAGATAATCTTATTTCTAATGCTGAAACAGAACTGATTATTAATAAAATTGAAAGAACAATCAAAAAGGTTTTCTTTTTGCAAATTCCACAATTCTCATAAGCAGATGAGCTCGCCATCCCTCTTTTCATGAATAATAATAAGAATTATGATTAATAAATGTTTAGATGATATCATCTATACTAATTAAATTTATTAATTAAGAATAAAATTATTTAGTCATATCCCTTAATTTCTTCATTGTTGCTTCAAAATCAGAATCTTTCTGACTTCTTGAAGCAGACCTCATAGGAGGTCTTCTTGGAATCATTCCTCTAGGCATCATTTGCCTTGGAGGTGCTAGAGGTGGAAAACGAGGAGGAACTGATGGCCGTGTTGTTGGAGCAGGTCCTTTTTTTGATTTAAAACCCGATTTTAATTTAAAGAGCCAGATTTTCAATTGATTCCTGAATAAAATTGCTAATATGACTAAAATTATTAAAATGATAAGAAGTATGATTAAAGTCCAGCCGCCCCCTCTTGAAACTTTTGTTGCACAACAAACATCTCCTGAAAGAGCTCCACATGAAAGAGATTTTTCTTCTTGATCAGAAGAACATATTGTTTTGCACTCGTAACTTGCCTGCTCGCATTCACTTTGTCCTGGAGGTGAAATGCAATCTCCGGACATAGGACAACAATATCTTGTATCTAAGGTTTCAATTTCAGATTCAGTACAAACCGTTCCTTCAGGACAGACCATACCTTTTTTCTCTTCGCAAGTTTGTTCTTCTGGTTTTACTGAGCAGCAAATCTTTCCAGACAAACAGAATAAATCTTTTTTGTTTTCCAGAGAACATCCATCTCCTGCAGATACGCAATAATAACTTGGCTCGCAATCTTCAATTATCGAAGTTGTTGAAGTTGGAGTTTTCTGCCAAGCGGAGAATAAAATAAATGCGGTATTAGCAGACCAACATCCGGTTGAATCCTGCAAAGTCAGAAGGTATTTTTTCGCGTTAGTCTTTGAATTGTCATCAGAAGGTATGGATAAAAGCGCAACTGAAGTATCATAAAGCTTGTTCCCAGATTCTTCCCAAAATTTATTTTGTTTTTGCTGTGCCTTTAAACTAGAAAGATATTCTGGTACGCTTGAATATAACAAAGACAAAAAAGCATAAGGCAGATATCTTTTATTTTCAGTTTCATCAGCCATTCCATAAACATAAGGAATGTAAGGATGAAATTCTTTTCCTGCTTTTGCAAGAGCTAAAACTGCCCACAAGGTTCCTTCATAATTACAACTATCAGAAGTAGCAAAACAGTATGATTGCACTTTCTCATTTGTAAAATCAGAAGCAGAGGCAGAATGGGTCTCGCTTGATAAATGAAGAACACTGCTATCCTGCCTTTTGTATAATAAGGCTGTCACAAAATCATCATCGCAGGTTATGGAATAATTAATTGTTATGTCATTAATCTGAAACCAATAATTATCATAGGCTTTAGAAAGCCCATCAGGATCGGAACCGGATAACTGCTTGTTCTCATTTATATTAAATTCCTGCCCGTTTATTTCGCATCTTGTTGAATTCGCACTATCTATCTCTAAAAACCAAGTCAGAGCAGTTGTTTGTTTTTTATTTGATAATAACCAGTCAGTATAATCATCTACATTCGCTCCTACATTATCTAGAGCGAGAATGGCAAGAGCAGTTGATTTTATATTGCAAGCAGAATCTTTATCAATGCCCCAACAGTCATCATTTTTCTTTTCATCGAGTATTGATTTGCATTTAGACTGAATTCCTGAATCATAAGACATTGCCAGAAGAGTAAAAGCGTTTTCATCGGTATTTCTTATATCTCCGCAATTATTTCCAAGCTTTGTTTTCAAGCATTCATAAGCCTTGTCAACCTGCGCCTGTTCGTCTGCAAGAACAAAAGAATTTAGAAGTAAGATTGTTAAAACAAAGCAGAAGGCAATTAAAAAGGTTTTATTTTTCATCTCTCTTTTCATACAAAATAAATGTTAAGGAGGTATTTAAATTTATTGAGAATAAATTTAAATTCCATTCAAAACCATAAAAAAATTAAAAATTTATAAGTTGCAAACATTAATCAATTCCAGTTTCAAAATACTCTCTAAGTCTTTCATCACCTTGGAGTTTTCGGATTATCCCCTTATGCAAACCACTTACACATGCTTGAGATAATCCAGGCCCATTTGCAGTAGTTTTGCATTTAATTCTCGGTTGCAAACATCTGCCAACTTCTTCCATGCTTTTTCCTTCATAATAATGCAGCATAATTATAGTTCTTTCTCTTTCATCTAATCCCCCTAACGCTATCTCTAAAATCTCTTGTCGTTCTGCTGCATTTAATGGACTTTCTGTTGATTCATCCCTAAGATTTTGCGTGAAAGTTCTGGGTCTTCGTTCATAACCATTCTCATTTTTAGTTTCAAAAATAGGTATAGTCCTATCTGAATCAAGGAATGCCTCGCTGTAGGCTTTAGCAGAGATTATCCTTTCGGCAACATCTGGACCATAAGTTTCTATTAATTTAGTCTCTACCTCCCAACTAGATACCGGCCCTACGTTTCTTCTCATCAATTCATATCTTGTATCATCGTAAAGTGAAGCTTGACCTCTTTCATGTCTTTGAATACGATCCACTTTTCTTAGTACATCTAACATTGCACCCCTTATTCTTAGAGTTGCATAACCTTCAAATTTAGTTCTCAAGCTTAAATCAAATGCATCTATGGCGTCCATCAATCCCCATACGCCATGGCTAGCAAGTTCATTAGTATCTGGTGCCCAATCAGGAAGCCTTCTACTCATAATAACTGCCTGAAGTTGAACATAAGGGAAATAGATTTCAATTAATTGATTTCTTGATCTCTCTGCACCTGCTTGTCCTTGTTTTGATTTGTAAGAGCTCCATAATGGATTTACAAATGAGGGTTCTGGACTCTGATATTCAACAAAATCAAATCTAGATAACTCTTGATCCAGTCGATTCACTTTGTGAGAAACTCCGCGTCTAATTTTACGAACCATGTTTATTGATTGATTTTAGATATTGAAAGTTCTGGATCCAATATTAACCAAACTCTGCACGATACCCTTGAAGTCTTGAATTACCTTTAAGTCTCGTCTTCATAGCGCTATGCATCTGGCTTATTCTTGATTCAGATAAATCCAAGTCTGCTCCTATTTCCTTCATTGTCTTATCCTCATAATAATACGAGATTAAAATGAGTTTTTCCTGTTGACTTAATCCTTGTAAAGCGGTTCTTAGAAACTCAAGCTTTTTTAATCTTCCTACAGGATTCTCTCCTTTTCCATCAACAAGAGCTTCTACTAAATGTAAATCGTCACTACCTAAATCTCTGGCAGGAGTCCTTGTATACTCTATTTTTCTTTCAATAGAAATTACTCTTGGTTGAGGAGTTTCGTGATTAGAAATTATTGGTTCAGCATCTTCTCTAGTCCTTCTTAATTCAGTATATACCTCTGAATCAGGTACCTGACCATCTCTTTGCTCTAGTCTTTTTTTTGTTTCTTCATAAACTGAATTTCGCGACCGTACTAACCTTGGAGCCCAATCTTCTGTTCTTACAAAATCTAACATCGCACCCCTTATTCTTGGAGTTGCATAAGTTTCAAATTTGCATCCCCTAGCTAACTCAAAACTATCTATTGCATTCATTAATGCAATTACGCCCTCACTAACCAAATCATCTAAATCTGGAGCTCCTGAAGCTAGCCCACGACGAATAGACTCTGCATGACCTTTGACAAAAGGAAGATATAACTCAACTAACCTATGTTTAGTTTCAGCTCCATCTCCAAGCGCTTGTAAGGATTTGTATTTTTTCCATAGAGGACCAACTCTCTCGGAATCTTGGCCTTGATATTTAGCACTGAAATAATAGTTTCTGCTAGGTTTTTTAGTCATGTTTATTGATTTATTTTAAATCTTCTCAGAATTTTCTGAGGCTTTCACCCCTTTATTTTAGTGAAAAATTGATTTATAAATATTTGGATTGTAAGAATTTATTGAAGAATCACTTCATATTCTTAAAATACTTCTTTACTGCGTAATTTACTGGATTTTTTATTAATCTGCAAAGCTCATCTGGCTTGCAGACATTCAAATCCTTGTAATGAGATTTATTGCAGTTCGGAGGCATCAGAACCTGGTTTTTTCTGTACCATATCAATTGCGATTGGATATATCCTTTTTTCAATGGAGAATAATTCCTTTGATTCCATTCATCAATCCGTTTTTCCAAATCTGCTTCTGAAACTCCCAAAGATTTAAAGAAATTTATTAAGATGAATAAAGCTCTTTTTCTTCCATCGTCTTTTATCCCTTTTAGGATTAAGTTTATGCATGGAGGAATTATGTTTTCAGTTGGATTTGGAATCACTATTTTTTTAAGTTCCTTGTTTTCAAAACTTTTTTGCTGTTCTGAAACCCCTGAAATTTTTTCATATTCCTTTTTATTTTGATTTAGCTCCTTGTCCTTCTGCTCCTTCCAGTCCAAGGCGCTTAACAAAAGATTTTTTGCCTCTTCTTCTTTTGCAGTAGGATAATAATTTTTAATATTAATTTTAAAAGGTTTTGCGTCCTTGATTTCAAAATTTTTTAATTCAATTTTATCTATAACCACTGAGGATAGAGAAGTTTTTTCATGCAGAGAATAAGGCATTCTGAATAAATGCCTTGGAGAAACTAGAATCAAATCTGCAACTGTAAATTCCTCAGATTTAACCCTTTCTTTTTGGAAAAGCTCTGGATTTTTAAAAGAATTTATTGCACAAAAAACACAGTATAGCATCTCTTTTCTTGATTTTTCCACCATCTCTTTCCTGCAATCCGGACATTTTGGAATCCTTTTGGTTTTTTCCTGCATTACTACCTCATTTTTGCAGTATCTACAGAACCAAGTTACCAGATATCTTATTTCAGCAGGCCTTCCACAGATTTTGCATTCATTAACAACCAGATTTTTCCTTTCCTTTCCAGTCAGTTTGGCTATCTCGGATAAATCTGTTTCCTGCATTATTTTTTCTGCGAATTTCTTGTTCAATAATTCTGATAAATACTGACAGATAATTCTTGGCCATTCTGGAAACATGTCTTTGGTTTTCTGCCCATAGATTTCCTTTGGAAAAGCTTTCCATGGAACGATGATATGCAGACCTTTGCTTCCTGAAAATTTGATTCCTAAATTTTTTATTCCATAAAATTCTAATGCATCAATAAGCAATTGCGCATAAATCCGGCTGTATTCAAAATAAGGAGAATCAACATCCAGCAATAAATCCCAGCCGATTCTTAAATTATCAAAATCTTGCTTTGAGAACTCTGTTGAAATTTCCAATGGATCAGACCAAAGCTCCTCTGAGCAATGAAAAGAGGTTGCGCCCCTTTTGACAAATTCAATAATATCAGTTTCATACTGAAAGCTATCCGGACGTTTTCCAAAGCCTTCAAAATATCTTGGAACGCATTCTCGATTTTTTGAAAAATCAAAAATAGCTTTTCTTACATCGGGCCGGGAGTAATAAATTAAAGTTGTTTCTCGTATTCTCTGCTCATTCAAGCTTCGTTCTGGTTTTTCCTCGGTTTTTTTATTTGTCTCTTTAGTAGAATTAGTGTCCATGGGTAGTATATAAATAAATCTTCTCAGATTTATTCAAGCGATATTTGCTTAGTAATTATCTAATAAATAAAGGTTTTATAATCATTATGGTATTTGAGAAGAAGAAATTAGATAAATCTACTCTTTTAATAAAATCTGAGGAATATAATCTCTCATAAAAACCGGATCTGTTGCCCCTTCTTTTAATGATTTGCCCTTATATTTCCCTAAAAGAAAACGATATAAGGATAGATAAGCAGAGCCATCTAGGAAACCTTCTCCATTAAGAATTCTAGAAAATTGTCCTTTATTATAATTAATTGTCCTTGCAACTTGATTTTGACTTAAATCAAGTTCAGAAATCAACCTTTTGATTTCTGCACCCAACTCCTTACCAAAACCAATTCTCCATCTGAATTCCATCAAACCAGACTTAAATTTTGATATTTAAAGATTTGTACATTTAAAAAAAAGATGTAATTTATTATAACAATCTTTAAAAGTAAATGGAAGTTTAGAAATAAATGTTACTAAGGATGGATCATCCTAAGATACTTTCAGACATTATCGGCATAATCTCTGAACTGGTTTTAGAGGTGAGGATAAAAGTAAGCAAAGAGGGAATGGGAATAATCGCAATTGATCCTGCGAATGTAGCTATGATTATGTTCAAGCTTCCTGCTAATGCTTTTTCTGAATTAAATATTGAAAATGAACAAGTTCTAGGAGTCAGTTTAGAGAGCTTAAAATCCGTATTAAAAAGAATATCATCTGGAAGCGTTCTGATAATAACAAAAGAAGAAAATGAACTTAAAATAGAGATAAAGGACAAGATAAAAAAAGAGTTCAACCTTGCATTGATTGACATTGAAGGAGAAGAAAAAAATATTCCAAACCTTGATTTTACAAGCCGGATTGAAATGAATTCTAAAGATTTTTCAGAAGCTATTGAAGATTGCTCAGTTGTTGCAGACTCCTGCTCATTTATATCAGATTCAAGCAAGTTCATCATCAAAGCAAAGGGTTCTTTAAATTCCTTTAAATCAGAATTTTCATCAGATGAACTAAACATGCAGTCACAAGATGCGCAGTCAAAATATTCTTTAGAGTACCTTCAGAAAATGATAAAAGCAACAAAATTGACTGAAAAAATTGTTATTAATTTTTCATCAGATTATCCATTAAAACTGGAATTTAACACAGATTTAATGGAACTCGGATTCATCCTCGCTCCAAGAGTGGAGACCGAAGATTAGCATTTTAGTAATATTGATTAAATAAAGAAATGTTAATTTGAGCCTAGGAATAATAATCACAATAATTTAGTTTAAGAACAATCAATCACTATTAAGAATTGAGGAATAATAAATAAATTTTAGTAAACCCAAGGAATGAATTTTTTAGTTGTTCTTTGATAATCTCTATACTTATGTCCGAATCTTTCTATAAGATATCTTTCTTCAGAATCCACAATTTTCCCGCATACAAAAATTAAAACAATTCCTGCGATTATTACTGTATAAGATTTCAAATAAAATCCTAATCCAAAAACAAAAAAATCCAGTAATCCTGCGTATATCGGATGCCGGATATATTTAAATGCCTTGTTTGTTACAAGCTCCTTCCCCCTTTTATTTACTGGAAGTGATATAAATCCCCCGACAATCAATGATATTGTTAGGATTATTGAGATTATAAAAATTATATTCGCAGAAGCATTGGGTATGTGGATTCTTGGGATACTAAGAAAGGAGTCTAAAAAATATGCGATTAAGACCAAGATTATCCCAGTAATAAGGCATTTAGGTCCTGAGCCGAATAATCTTTTTGATTCCATTGAACTTAATTGTAATCAAAAGTATTTAATCCTTTTTATCAAAACCTTTAAATATCTATGAATATTCATAATAATTAGCTTATTATAATACTTATGAATATACCTAAAGATAGGATAATAAAGTTTGTAAGAGAAAAGAGGGTCATTACAAGCTCGGAGCTTGCTAAATTTCTTAAAATCAGCTGGAACACTGCTGAGAAATACCTTCTTGAACTGCTTATTGAGAATAAAATTGAAAGAATAAAAAAAGAGGGAGTGAATCTATGGCTTTTGAAATTTTAACTAATAAAAGAAAAAATAAAAAAGGGCAAATAACCATATTCATAATCTTAGCATTAATAATAGTAGTATCTGCTTTCATTATTTATTTTGTATTTAGAAAACCTGTTACAACTGAGGTTGTTACAGAGGAAAATCCTTATGGCTATATAAGGGCCTGCACTTTTGATGCTTTGAAAAATGCAGTTAATATTTTAGATGAACAAGGAGGAGATATTTATCCCAAGGGAAGCGTTAGATATCTTGGAAAGAACATAACTTATTTATGCTATACTTCTAACTTTTACTCTCCTTGTGCAAATCAAAGGCCTTTGCTTGTGGAACATATCCAGAAACAGCTTTCGGATTATATGGCCTCTGAATTATCCAAATGTTTTAACAGCTTGAAATCCAAACTTGAAAATAAATATTCTGTTGAAATGGGCGAAATGAGTTCAAATTTAAAATTAAAATCTGGAGAGATTGATGTTGAAATAAAAAGAAAGCTATTAATTAGGGGGGATGGCAAAAATCAGGAATATGAAAATTTTAACATAGTTTTTGAAAATCAAATTTATGATTTGACAAAAATTGCAATGGAAATTGCAAACCAAGAATCAGAATTCTGCAGTTTTGACATACTTGGATTCATGATAACTTATCCAAAATACAGCCTGAACAAATTCATCACAGGAGATTCTGACACAATATATTCAATAAAAGACAGAAAAACCAATCAAGAATTTAAATTTGCAATAAGAAGCTGTGTGCTTCCTGCTGGATTTTAGGATGAAAAGAAAATATTTCAATAAAAAAGCAAGCACAAGTTATTTGGAGATATTAATCCTGGTTATAAGCACATTTGCAATCGCCTACATAATAGGCTCTGCAATTCAAGATGTTGATGCTACTGCGGTTCCTGGATATGGATGCTGTGAAGAGACTATAAATGGAAATTCCTGCCAGTATGTTCCTCAATCTGAATGCAACTTGAATTTTGTTCCAACCGAATGCTCTGAAACAAGTTATTGCAAAAAAGGATGCTGTATAAGCAAAGAAACTGGATTTTGTGGAAAAAACTCTGCGGAAAGAGATTGTGGAGATGGAATATGGAAAGATGACCTCAATTGCAATTATCAAGAATGCCGGAATATTTGCTGTATTATCGGAGAACAAGGATTATGGACAACTGAAAAAAATTGTGAGATTGAATCTTTAGCAAAAGGAAAAACTGCAAATATAAACCGCAATGTAAAAACAGACATTGAATGCACTTACCTTGCCGGAAAAACCGACAAAGGAGCTTGTGTTTTTTATTCTGATGACGTTAAGAAATGCGTTTATACAACTAGGGAAGAGTGTTATTCAAAAACAAAAAATTTGAATGCATTTTATAAAAACAATTATTGCTCCAATACTGAACTAAACACAACCTGTAAAGCAAGAAACAATACTGGATGTGTGGAGGAAAAAGAAAGTGTTTACTGGTTTGATTCATGCGGCAATCCAGAAGTAGCTTACCAGAACTGCAGTGTTTTATTGGGAAGCATTTGTGGAAAATACCGAGAGGGGTTGGATAAAAAACCTTTGACTGGAGAATATGCATGCAGAGATTTAAGTTGCAAGGTTAAAATAAATGGAGAAGATGCAATAAAAAGAAATGGGGAAAGTTGGTGCGAATATGATGGAACAATCGGAGATGGAAAAGATGTTGTTGGTAGCAGGCATATTAAGCACATGTGTTTTATGGGTGAGGAGAAAATAGAGCCTTGCAGAGATTACAGGAATGATATTTGCGTTCAACAGGATACTGAGATTAGTGATGGGAGCATTTTTTCAGAATCTGCATGCAGAGTTAATAACTGGAGAAGCTGTTTTGAATATAATACCCTGGAAGATAAAAGTGAAAGAACTGAGAAATGCCAAAAAAATCCAGATTGTTTTATAAAAAAAGTTGATGTTGATGAATATTTCAAATTTGATTTTTGTGTTCCGAAATATCCTCCAGGATTTGATTTAAGGGGGAATTCTGGGCTAGATGCCCAATTAGTCTGCGGTTTTGGAAGCGCATCCTGCACTTATAAAAGGCAGAAAACTCTTTTTTCAAAAGAAGAGGCTAATGCAAATTGTTTAAGTCCAGAATTTGCTGAAAAGATGAATGATTTTTGTGTAAGTTTAGGGGATTGCGGGGCTTATGTAAATTATAATGGAGATGTTAATGATGAGGGCTATAAAATAATAAATTCTCCAAAATTAAGCAATACACATCTTGTAGATTTAGAAAAATATTCTTTAAAAAATCCAAATCAGAACCCTGCTGAAGTAGGAGATTTAAATTTTACTGGAGTTTTAGGAAAACCTGAAAATCTTGGACAAGTTCCTGAAGAAGAGGATGGTCTTGGAAAATTTATTGAAAAGAAAACCGGGCAGGTCGGAGTTATTACCTTGGTTAATATGCTTTTAACTGGAGAAACTGCTTCTATGCTTGTTCCAAGTATATCTGAATTTGCAGTTTCATTGGCCCCATTCTTAAATGCTGCTACCACAATGTTGGCAGGTGCTTCTGTTGGCGTAACCATCGCTAAACTAATGGGTTTAAAAGATCCACTTTCAATATCTCTTATTTCTTCTTCAGGAGCATTATCTGCTATTTTAGCAAGTACAAGTCTGGGAGGTTTAAGTTTTGCGGGCTGGGGTGCCTTTTTATTCAGTGCTTTATATCCCCTTCTTATTGCTGCAATAGCCTCCTATATAGTTGCACAAATTTTGAAATGGCTCGGAGTCGGAAAGGTTACAACAATTGTTGTTGAGTTCAAATGCATGCCTTGGCAACCCCCAAACGGAGGAGAGAACTGTGGGGCGTGCGGAAAAGACGAAGTTCCCTGCACTGACTACCGATGCAGGACACTTGGAAAAACATGTGAACTTATTAACAAAGGAACTGAGAATGAAGTCTGTGTTAACAATCCTCCGAAAGATATAACAAGCCCTAACATAAAACCTCTTTATGGGATTATCAGCAATGGCTATGAATATTACAATGAGATAGAGGGAAAGGATGGAAGTTTTGAGATTGTAAATTCTGCTGACCAGGGATGTGTTGATAGTTACAAAAACATTGTTTTTGGAATAAAAACTTTGGATTCAGAAGGAAAGGACAAGCCTGCAATCTGCAAGTTTGGAACAGATCCAACTCAGGATTATGATGATATGGATTTTTTCGGAGGAATGAATCTTAATCTAGTTAACCATACAATGATTTTAAACATACCTCCTCCAGAAGCATTTGCAAATCAGTATAATCTTAGTGATGAACAGATACGAGAATTAGGAGAAGTTAAATTTTATGTCAAATGCCAGAGTCTAAGTGGACAGAGAAACCTTGTCCCATACACAATTAAAACCTGTGTCAAGCCTGAAGAGGATTTAACAGCCCCGATTATTACAAAAACAGTTCCTGAAAATAATGCATTTGTTAAAAATAATTTAGATGAAAAGTCATTAAGTCTATTTGTAAATGAGCCGAGCAATTGCAAATTCAGCAGGGAAGATAAAAGTTATGACGAAATGGAAAATACTGCTGAATGCTCAACATTATTGGAACAGGGTTCTATAAATGGATGGGAATGCAGGACAAACTTAACAGGACTTATTAACAATAAGAAATTTTATTTTAAATGCAAAGATATCTCTAAAAATAATAATGTAATGGCTGAAAGTTTTGTTTATGAATTAAGTTCAACTTCAAATCTTGTGATTAACTCTGTTACTCCTGCAGACAATTCTGTTATAAACTCGGGAGTTGAGCCTGCAAATCTGAACCTTAGAGTAATCACTTCCGGAGGTGCTGAAGATGGAAAATCTATCTGCTCCTGGAAGGGAAATGGTTATTCTGACCGATTTATTGAAAATTCTAATGAGCATTCCTATAATTTGAACAGTGCAACAAGAGGCAGCTATAATGTCAGTTTCATCTGTGAAGATGTCGCTGGAAATAAGGTTGAAACGTCCAGCTCGTTCAAGATCTATATTGATATATTAGGCCCAAAAATAATAAAAGTCTTTTCCAAAAACGGATTAAATGTAATAACAAATGAAAAGGCAGAGTGCAGATACACTTTTAATGAAAAGACTGTTTTTGAAAATTCCACACTTATGTCGGGTTATGATTTAGAGCATACTGCAAATTGGCAGTCAAACACCTACTATGTTCAATGCAAGGACAGTTATGGAAATAAAGGAGATAGAGTAGAAATAAGAACTTATAATTAAACTTAAATAAATTTATAAATAACTTTATCGTTACAAAAGAATAAAAATGAGGAATAAGAACTGGTATAAAAAAGGGCAGTTAACGATATTTATAATTCTTGCAATAGCTATCGTAGCAATTGTGGCGTTATTGTTCATGCAAAGAGAAAATCTTCCTATTTCCATAACTCCTGAAACTCCAATCAGCCAGATTAAAGGGTGTATTATTGGAAATGAAAATGATGCAGATTCTTTAAAGAGTTTAAATACAAAAATAGAGAACCAGGGAGGAACTCTTGCGCCTAAAAATTATTTCTTATATCAAGACAATAAAATCGAATATTTATGCTATACAAATGAATTCTACAAAAAATGCGTTGTGCAGAAACCTCTTTTAAAAGCAGATATTGAAAAAGAATTGAAAGGCCAGATAGAAGGAAAAATTAATTCCTGTCTTGAAAGTTTTAGAAATTCTTATCAAGGAAAAGGATATACAATTTCATATAAAAAACCCGAAGTTTCTGTTGAACTCATTCCCAAAACAATTGTAGTCTCTCTTAATGAACTGAATTTAAAAATAACCAAGGAGAAAACTGAAAGTTATAAAGATTTGAATATTGATTTTGAATCAAAGCTTTATAATTTTGCAATTATTTCAAGTTCCATAATAACCTCTGAAGTCAGATACGGCGACAGCGAAGCAATAATCTACATGATAAATTATCCTTCAATGAAAGTTGAAAAGAAAAAACAGGGAGATGGAACTGATGTCTATATTTTAACCGACAAGGATACGAATGAAAAATTCATGTTTGCTGCAAGAAGCTTGGTTATTCCTCCGGGAATAAGCGGGAATTAAAATGTTAATTAATAATAGATTAAAAAGTAAAGAGAGAGTAAGCAATGATTATGAAATGTGAAACAAAATGCTCTTCACCCTCTCTGTCCGATATAACATTAATAAAAAATGAAAAACAAAACAAACGCAATTTTTATGTTAGGAATTTTATTCCTAAGCATGCTTGCTGTTTCAGCAGCTGCACAAACCTGGCCGGCATACAATGTCTGCTGTGAAAAAACAAAAGCCGGAGCATGGTGCCAGAATGCAGAGGAGAAAGATTGTGATGTTAATTTCCAGAAAACACCAACCAGCTGTGAAGCAACCAGTTTTTGCAAACCCGGATGTTGTATAGACACACAAGAAGGAATATGCATGGAAAACACCCCTCAAAAAGTATGTGAAAATTCCGAAGGAACCTGGGCTGATGATGAACAATGCAATGTCCCCCAATGCAATTTAGGATGCTGTATTTTAGGAGAGCAGGCAAGT
>JAQTOY010000001.1 GCA_028713045.1 Candidatus Nanoarchaeia archaeon | reverse complement strand
CTGAAAAAACCCTCCAAACCCTCTTTATCCATACCACTACCATCATCTCTTATTGTTATTGTTCCCAGTCCCTTATCAACATCAACATGAACATGTTCTGAATCTGCATCATAAGAATTGCAAACAAGCTCACTTACTGCAGCATAAGCATCTGCAACTAAACTGCGGCTCAAAACACGTGGTAAATTCTTCCCAACCCGGGGTTCTACAAATCCTTTCTTGACTGGTTTTTCTGTCATAATATTTGTATTGATTTTTGCTCTAAATAATGCTTCATAAACCTTTTAAAACATTTATATACTTTAATCTTAGACATATATTTATTAAAATAAATAGTAATTCCTAATAAATTTTAAGGAATAGATTTTTTATTGTCAAATTTGACTCTAAAATAACTCTTAAAATAATTCCAATGCCAGATTATATGAAAGATTGAAATAAGAGTCATAGCTATTCCGGTCTCAACATGCCAGAATAACCAATTGAACAAGCCTATGTCAATGCCAAATTCTAACCTTAAAACCAATAAAACTCCAGAAATCCCTGTACCTAAAAAAGTTATTAATAAAAGAAAATTCCATAACCTTTTGTGAAAAACCATTGAGATTATATTCTTCCTTGATAAAAAATGACTTATTAAATAAAGAACAATCAAAACCAGGGATATTTGAATAAAAAAATAATTTTTTCCTTTCTGCTCTTGAACCTGGCTTGTTGAAATGGAAATTTTCTGGGCTGGTATCTCAGAATAATCGCAAATAGCATTATCATTAGAATCTGTATATAATCCACAAACTCCGGGATAAACATCATTTACTAATCCCCTAGGACAATCAAGTGCAGATATCAAAATTAAATTTAAAAATAAAAACAAAATACCGGATAAAACAATTTTAATTTTCATAAATTGATAATAAAAAAAGAATTTATAAAGTTTTCAGACAATTCTCACAATATCTCCGTTTTTATCTAATTCAATGAAATGTGAAACTTTTCCAACTCTATAATCGGAACACTGATTCTCAATAACATCATCTTCATTTGTCCTAGGAACATGAACAATATCAACAGCATAATCCTCAACAGAACCAAGGCACTGGCTTGAAAAAGCCATGCCCTCTGCTTTCTTATTGTTATAAAGTTCAGTTGCCTTGTTTATGATATTTTCCTGGGTTAACACATAATCAGGGGTTTGAGCAGGATTTCCATGCTTTACATAAACTCCCCTAGAATCCTTAATCCAATTATCCTCTCCACCATTAAGAGGATTAAATCTCAAAAAGGCAACCAAGAATATTATAATCAAGATGATAATCCAGATAATCCATTCTTTTTTCATGATTATAAAATATAATCGAGTATTATAAAGCTGTTGTTGTTTTAAGAATACCCGAACTTTTGAATTCTGTTTAGTTTTCCCTTATTATTTAAATGATTAAGAGCTTTGATCCCCTTCTTGACTTTGGAGCATTCTTACTAATCCTACTACATCTCTGTATCTAACAGCAACAGGCATTTGCCCCAATCGATCTAATTCCTTAAATTTTGCTAATGCTTCTGCTTCTGTATAACCGTAGTTACCATCAGGTTTTGCTACAAAATCATGTTGGCGTATAGTTGTTCCACTACTAATTCCTAAAACTAGATAATTATTCGGATCCATAAAATTATTTTGTTATATAATCTTTTTAAAGAATTGTATATTAAAATATAACGAAACCTAGAATATGTAACGTGCCCACCGAAATTATAAAGAATGTTAGGTTTCCCTTTACTTAAAAAAAATTATTCTCTATAAATATTAGAAGAAAAATCAATTGGATGATCTCTGGTTTCCCCAGCATAAAAAGTCATTCTATTTTTTCCTAATTCAACTGTTCCAAAAGTTCTCATTCTAGAAGTATCAAAATCCTCAAGTTTTTCTCCGGCCCAATATTTAATTACTCCATCTGTTGCGTGTAAAAATTGATATCCTTGAGGAACTATCGTATCTCCCATTGTGGCTAAAGAATCAACCTCGCCAAATAACCCAGTAATATCTCCAGGGATTTCACCTTGAAAAACTCTCGAGGTAAATACGTGTTTTACAATTCTTGCAGGCCCACTATAATATACAGGAGTCCCAAGAACACTAAACTGTGGAGCATTTGCATACTGGCGCCTATCCGCTTCACTAGCCTCTGCAACAATAGGCCCTAATACTTGGTCTCCCCATTCTCTAGAATCAGCTTGCATCTCGCCCAAAGTAGGATTTCTCAAATGAACATCATGCCTAGCTAAAACTCCTGCAGGAGTTCCTCTTAACAAGGAATACTGAGCTACTCCTGCTACTCCTGCACAAGAAACATATTGTTGTAGTTCTGAGTTTTTTTTATCAAGTAACCATCTTAATGATTGAAATTCCATTTCTTCATAAATCGCCACAGGTGAAAGAGTTGATGCACGAGAAAAAAATATTCCTGCTTGAAAAGCACCGAGGTCTAATTCATCGGTCGTAAATAATTCACTCATCTTTTTGATGATAATAAATCATTTATAAATATTTATAGATTATAAAATATATTTTTAAAAATTTCTTAGAATTATTAATTAAGTTTTGTTTAAACCAATAGGGAAATTCAACATATATCTAATGCCCCCACCGGGATTCGAACCCGGGTCAAAGCCTTGAAAGGGCTCTATGCTTGGCCTCTACACTATAGGGGCTATCTCTTCACAAAAGGATATTTGTGAACTTACTATTAATAGTATTGCCAAAAATAAGAGAAGAATTTGCTTTTTAAACCTTTTTTATAAATGAATTTAGGTTATCACAAGTTAATTTATAAACTTCTAAATTTTAATCAAAACATGGTCGTGGAGGTGTTTAACAGAATAGGTGAAGAAGAGCTTCATTCAGATTCTAATTTTTATAAAAGATATAAGAAAGAAGATGATGAATTAGAAACTAATGATAAAACAGAATCTAACTCTAAACCTCTATCCGAAGCTAAGAAAGAATTTTTCGAGCATCTTAAAAATGATTCTTTAACAATAGATGCTTGCGATAGATTAAATCACGACTGGAAAAAGAATTAGAAGATGCTAAATCTTTAATGACAAAAAATCTTTTTGATTAAATACCGAGAAAAAAATAGTCTACCTCGCACATGCCGAATTTACTAAAAAGATTTAAAAAGCATTATTTTATTCCCTTGATATGAAAGTCAAAAGATTAATAGAGATTCTTCAAAAAATGGACCCTGAGAGATTAGTAATATTATCTAGTGATCCTCAAGGAAAGTCCCCGGCGCCATTAAACTCAGTTGAAGATAACGCTTCATACAATCCCTCAAAGAGAAAGGTTGGATTTGAAAAATTAGATGACGAATTACTAGCATTAGGATATTCTCAAGAAGATGTTGTTAAAGGTAGAAAAGCTATTGTATTATATCCAAAACAATACTATCCAAAACGCTGATAAAAATATAAAATTAAAAGATTTTTAATTACAAATTAATTTTCTCCGCCCAGTAGCTTATTATTGGAATGTCTTTTTCTTTCCCTGAAAGTGCATAAATCCAGCTTAAAAACCAGGCAAGGAATATCAATATGAACAATGCTCCATAGATTATTGTTCCAATTATTGGTATGAATTTGACTCCATTCGCTATGATTCCGGCTATTGCTCCAATAATAAAAACGACCAGGCTTTGCTTTGCATAAAACATGACATATTTGTCATCTTTTCTTGTTATCAATGCAAGCAAAAAACCTATTATACTCAAGAAAGCAGCTAAAAAAGCAAACAGGATTTTGTCGTCCTGGTTCTTTGATATTTCACTTTCTTTTTTCCTCTTTTTAGTAACCATATATCATAACATATGTTTTATAGTTTATAAATGTTATTTTGAAAATTCTATTTTGGAAAACTTTTAAAAGCTGTTATTCTAAATAATTATAGTAGATAATAGGTTCATGAATATAAACTTCGTGAAAAGTGAGCCCATAGCTCAGCCCGGTTAGAGCACCGCTCTTATAAGAGAATGTTTCAATAGAAATATTTTTTCCTAGCGGAAACATATTTTGCTAAGAAAGGCGGGGGTCCCAAGTTCAAATCTTGGTGGGCTCATGAATAATATTGCTGAAAGCAATATTCTTATTTATAATTCTAACACCAAGATTTTTCAAATACTTCAAATTGTTAAATTTGAATGTCGCCAAGAATTTATTGTAAAATTCTTGAGCGCTTGGTGGGCTCATGAATAATATTGCTGAAAGCAATATTCTTATGTTAATTGCATGTTTCTACGATTTGAAAATTATTATATTTTACTTTAAATAACTACTAGCAAGTAGTTATAAAAGCAAAGGTTTATAAATTCATAATGACTATAATTATTATTAAAAAAATGGCAAACAAATTTTTAAAAGCTTGTACACTTGGTTTAGCAGGATTAGTAGCTGCAGCTGGAACTACTGGTTGCTCATCAACACATAACCATACATTAACAAATCCAAGTATTCCTTATAGAACCTCGGATTTAAACAGAACTCCGGTTAATCCTGCATACGCTCCTTTTGTAACATCCTCAGAACTTTATCAAAATGGAGTAAAATCAAGAGTTGTCCTAGGTAATGTTGGGAGTTCAAATCAATTAAGACCTTGGGTTGAATTTAATCTAGGAAATACAACTTACGGCATAGACCCCTACGAAGGTAATGGTGGTACATTAAAAGTTGATGGAACAAGAGAAGTCGAATATACTGGCAGATTATTTTGTCAATCAACTTCAACTGCTTATAATCCTTTAGCAACATTTAATGCTCCACATACAAAAGAACAGGTTGAAACATATAGAAAGTTAGGCACTAGTAATACAAGAAAAAAAGATAATGCAAATGACACTGCAGAAGACGCATTGCCCTTATTTTTATTTGCTTTATTCTTATTATAAAGATTTATTTTTATTTCACTTTCTCCCAATCTTCAATTTCTCCTTCTTTTATAACAAATATTGGATTAGGTTCTGGTAATTTAATATCTCTCAGATGTTCTGGAAAATCTAATTTCTTTTTCAAGTGATTTATTTCATAAATCAATTGTTTATCATTTACAGGAATTTTAGTTTCGGTAAATTCTTTGTTGAATAATTCAATATTAAATTTATAGCCTCTTTTCATAGACTCCTGATGGATATGATAAAGGTAAGTATTAATAAAAACAAGAGGATTTTTCAAAAGTTTAAACCTTATTAATTGCGGATGATTCTTATAAGATTTAGTTTTCCCTTCAAGCACAGCTTTTGCTAAAAGAGTTTCTCTCCAGACTGCAGTAAGTCTTTTTGCATCTAGATATTTAGGATGTATGGACCAGATTCTCATGATATTTATCGAATAAAAATATATAAAAAGTTATTTGTTTAAAAATTGTCAATGATGTTTAGAATGAAATCCAAGATAAAATTATGCAACCAAAAGTAATTTAAATCCTTATTTTGTATTAAAAATTAAACCCGGGATAAAGAGTTCTTGATAAATAAAATGAAACTAGACGCTTATCTAAAAGGATTGAAAGAATGCCCTGATGAATGGGTTCAAAGTAAGGATCATGGTAAATTACATAGACTTACCTATGATTTTGGAATTTATGGAAATTATAGAACTTTTTTAGATTGTACAAGAGAAAGGGCAGAAGAAATTTTTAGAGGTATCAATTGTAGCCCTCTTAGAAGAAGTGAATTCCTATCATTATATAGAAACCAAAATAGGGGTATAAAATTCGCATTAAATGTAAACCGAAATGGGACTCCTTTTTTAATGCATGACGAAGTCTGCCAATATCCTTTTGCAACTTACTTATGGATTGAACAAAGTACCTCTCATGATGATTCAAGGGAATATTTAGAAGGAAGAGATTTAGTCTTAATGTTAATGCCTGCTTTAGACAAGAGCAGAGTTAGATTTACAATAGAAACCTCTTTTGGATGGAAGAATTTAACCAAAGCAGGAAAAATACTCCCAGAAGGATATGATCAAATAGTTTATTCTCCAGATTCCCTTGACTCTGAAATGCAAAGATTAAGAAAAAGAGAAAAAAGAGATCATAGAAAATAATTTAAACTTCTTTTTGCCAGTTATTTCATGTTAATCGGTCTTGTTGGAAAGCCCTCCTGCGGAAAATCAACTTTTTTTAAAGCCTGCACTCTGGCAGATGTTCTAATCGCTCCCTATCCATTTGCAACAATAAAACCCAACCATGGAATAGGATATGTCAAGATTGATTGCATTGACAAGGAATTCAATGTAAAATGCAATCCTCATAAAGGCTATTGTATCAATGGAAAAAGATTTGTTCCAATTGATTTGCTGGACGTTGCAGGATTAGTTGAAGGAGCTTCAGAAGGAAAGGGATTAGGAAATGAATTCTTAAGTGATCTGACTTCTGCAGACGCTTTGATTCATATTGTTGATATAAGCGGAGAGACCGATGCAGGAGGTAAAGAGGCTAAAGGATATAATCCAGTAAATGACGTCAAAATGCTGGAAAACGAACTTGATTTATGGTATCTTGGAATCTTAAACAAAGTCTGGAAAGGATTTGCAAGACTTGTTCAAAATACAAAACAAGAACTTCATAAAGCAATAACAACTCAATTTTCAGGACTAAAAGTAAAAGAAGATGACGTAAAAAAGATTTTGATTAAAGGAAACTATAATATTGAAAAACCATCTGAATGGACAGATAATGATTTAAGGAATTTTGCACACGAACTAAGACATCTGACAAAACCAATGATAATTGCTGCAAACAAATGCGATAGGCCAGATGCTCCTGAAAATTTAAAAAATTTAAAAAAAGCCTATCCGGAAATTATGATAGTTCCCTGTTCAGCAGATTCTGAATTATCCTTAAGACTAGCCAATAATGCCGGACTTATTGAATATGTTCCTGGAGAAAATCATTTTAAATTTTTAAAAGAACTTTCTGAAAAGCAAAAAGAGGCCCTAAACTCAATAAAAGAAAATGTTCTAGATGTATACGGAAGCACTGGAATACAGGAAGTTCTTAACAAGGTTGTTTTTGATCTGTTAAAATACATAGCTATTTTTCCAGCCGGAGCCCATAAGCTTGCAGATTCAAAGGGAAATATTCTCCCAGATTGTTTTTTATTACCAGACGGCTCAACTGCGCTTGATTTTGCATTTGCAATCCATACTGACTTAGGAAAGAATTTCATAAGAGCAGTTAATGCAAAAACCAAAATGGTTGTTGGAAAAGAGTATAAATTAAAACACAGAGATGGATTAGAAATTATAACTAGGTGAAAAGTATATTTCTTATCTTAATTATTCTTTTAAACATTTTATTAATTCAAGTTTAATGAATAATGAATATTTAGACTATAGAGAACCGCCTGATGAAATTATCCCAGAAAGTGATAGATTTTATCCAGAAGATTTTGATCTACAGAGAGTATTTGAAGAGCGAGATTATTTTGAAAGAAACTTAGAACTTGGATATTTGGGAGATTGTAATCAATTGGAACAGCTAGCAGATAAAAGTATTGATGATTAATAAAATAATCATAGCTCTTTTATTATCTCTCTAATAAATTCTAAATCTTTCTTTGTCTTCTCAATATCGGTTGTAACTTCCAAGGTTATTTCTGCATCTTTCGGAAACAAACTTAATATTTCTTTAATGGAAATATTTGAATTTTTATCAAAAAAAGAGAAATGATTATCAAACTTCAAATTTACATCTTGGCCGCTAATATGAAAATGGATAGGATTTAATCTTAGATATTCTTTTAAAGTTTTTTTATAATCAATCCCTAAAATATTTGAAGAGGCTATGCAGTGGCTAACATCAAAGCAAAGATTCTTATTTATTGACTTCAAAAATTCTTTTGTCTCCTTAGGAATTAAACATAATCCTTTGTTTCCAGATAAGTTTTCAATTATTATCCTTTTATCATTCAGGAATTTAAAAAAATGGACTGCTTGTTCTTCAGAACAGTCCTTATTTATTAAGTTTCCAGGGTGGAGGATGATTTTTTTTGCATTTGTCTGATTCGCTAATTCAATTGCAAAATTAGCAGATTTCAAATTTTTTTCAAAAAGGGTTTTATCCGCAGGATTAGCTCCAAGAGAAAAATGTTCGGCATGAATTACAATGGGCCTTGAAACTTTTTTTAAAAAATCGTAGTTATTTTTTTGGACTGCCTGAACCTCAAAAAAATCTGCGGAATTTTCAAATGCCTTAAGGAAATTTCCATCATCATAAGTTTTTACACCAAGTTTCATATTCTGATTAAATCAGGATAATTTAAAAAACTGCTGAATCTCTTTTTATTGATTATTTTATAAAATATGTTTTTAGATTCAAGTATGTTTATAAATTAATTCTATAATTTTATATTAATAAAGTGATTAAAAAATGGTTGTTGAAAAATTTGTTTATTCATTTAAAGAAGGAAATAAAGAGATGAAAGAATTGCTTGGAGGAAAAGGGGCGTTTCTTTCGGATATGACTTCTATAGGCTTGCCGGTTCCAAATGGCTTTACAATAACTACCAAAGCATGTGAGTTTTATTATAAAAACAACAAAAAATTATCCAAAGAGATTCAGGAACAGATTCTTGAAAAACTAAATGAATTAGAAAGAGACACTGGAAAAAAATTAGGAGAGAGGAATAATCCATTATTAGTCTCTGTTAGAAGCGGAGCAGCAGCGTCAATGCCTGGGATGATGGACACTATATTAAATTTAGGCTTAAATGACGAGACTGTTGAAGGATTATCAATTAAAACCGGAAACTCCCGCTTTGCCTACGATTCTTACAGAAGATTTATTCAGATGTTTGGAGATGTTGTTATGGGAGTTGAGCATAAATTTTTCGAGGAGATACTTCAAAGAACAAAAATGCAAAAAGGAGTAAAATTTGATAATGAATTAAATTCTGAGGATTTGAAAAAATTGGTTGAAATGTACAAACAACTGATAAAAATTAAAACTAACCGGATGTTTCCTTCGGATGTTCATGAGCAGTTAGATATGGCCATTGATGCTGTTTTTAATTCCTGGAATAATGATCGGGCAATAACTTACAGAAGATTGAATAATATTTTTGGATTATTGGGGACTGCCGTTAATATACAATCAATGGTTTTTGGAAATATGGGGGAGGATTCAGGAACAGGGGTTTGTTTCACTAGAAATCCTTCAACAGGAGAAAACAAGTTTTATGGAGAATTTTTAATGAATGCTCAGGGAGAAGATGTTGTCGCAGGTATAAGAACTCCTAGAAAAATTGAAGAATTGGAAACAGTAATGCCTTCAAATTATCTTCAATTAATTAACATAAGAAAAATTCTAGAAAACCATTATAGGGATATGCAAGATATTGAATTTACAATTGAGAAAGGTAAGCTCTACATTTTACAAACAAGGAATGGAAAAAGAACGAGTCCTGCGGCCGTACGAATTGCTGTTGAAATGGTTGAAAATGGCATGATAAACAAGGAAACTGCTTTATTAAGGATAGAACCAAGTTCCTTGAACCAGCTATTGCATAAACAACTTGACAATAATTCAAAAAGAAACGGGAAATTATTAACAAAAGGACTTCCTGCATCCCCAGGGGCTGCTGTTGGAAGGATTGTTTTTAATGCAGAAGATGCTTATGAATGGGCTGAGAAAGGAGAGAAAGTTGTTTTAGTAAGACTTGAAACTAGCCCCGAAGATATTGAAGGCATGCATTCTTCGCAAGGAATTTTAACTGGAAGGGGCGGAATGACTAGCCATGCTGCAGTAGTCGCAAGGGGCATGGGAAAATGCTGTGTTGCAGGATGTTCAGATTTGATTATAAATGAAGCTGAAAAAATAATTGAAATTAATGGAAAGAGAATTAGAGAAGGAGAATTTATAACTTTAGATGGAAGTTCTGGAGAGGTATTTTTAGGAAAACTAGAGTTAGTTGAACCTGCATTATCTGGAAATTTTGGAAAAATAATGCAATGGGCAGACGAGCATAGAAAAATTGGCGTAAGGACCAATGCTGACACTCCAAAAGACGCTTCAACCGCTGTAAAATTCGGAGCAGAGGGAATTGGATTATGCAGAACCGAACATATGTTTTTCGAGGAGTCAAGGATAAAAGCAATGAGGGAAATGATTTTATCAAATAACAAACAAGAAAGAGAAAAAGCACTGGCTAAACTGCTTCCAATGCAAAGAGGAGATTTTTATTCTTTATTTCAGATAATGAATGGAATGCCTGTTACAATCCGATTCTTAGATCCTCCTCTGCATGAATTTCTGCCAAAAGAAAAAGATAAAATTCAAGAATTAGCAAGGGAAATGGGTGTTAGTGAAGAACTTTTAAAAGAAAAAACCGAAGAGTTACATGAATTTAATCCCATGTTAGGGCATAGAGGTTGCAGATTAGGGATTACTTTTCCAGAAATAACTGAAATGCAATCCAGAGCGGTTTTTGAAGCAGCTGCAGAACTGATAAAAGAAGGAAAATCTATTATTCCTGAAGTGATGATTCCAATTGTTGGGAATTTAAAGGAATTTGAACATCAAAAGAAAATAGTTGATGAAACTGCTGAGAAAGTTATGAAAGAAAACAATATCGTAATTGAATACAAAGTCGGAACCATGATAGAAGTCCCAAGAGCAGCAGTCACTGCTGATAAATTAGCTGAAAAGGCAGAATTTTTTTCATTTGGTACAAATGATTTAACACAAATGGGATGTGGTTTCTCAAGAGATGATTCTGCAAAATTCTTAAAAGAATACGTTGAGCTAGGAATCTATAAAAGAGACCCATTTGAAACAATTGACCAAGAGGGTGTTGGAGAACTTATGAAAATTGCAATCCAAAAAGCAAAACCAATAAGGCAGAACCTCAAACTAGGAATTTGTGGAGAACATGGAGGAGATCCAGAAACAATTGAATTTTGTTATAAAATAGGTTTGAGCTATGTATCCTGCTCACCATTCAGAGTACCAATTGCGCGTTTGGCAGGAGCTCAAGCTTCAATAAAAGAGAAGAAAAAAATTGAAGAGAATGCATACAAGAAAATAATTCAGGAATCCATCCTAGAAATCAAGAATAAATTCGGAGATAAAATCTCAGTTGATGAATTGGAAAAAGAATTGCACAAGAAGATAAATCCAAAAGCTGTTGAAGAGTGTTTAATGAATAATTGATCTTTCATTACCCAGGTTTGGAACAAATTGTCTATGATTGAAACATCTCTCGCTTTATTATCCAAATCTCTTACTGCATAACATTAATGATATATTCTTAGTAATAAATTACCACAAGTTATCTTAAAGCCTTCAAAATATCTTGAGTTATCTTCTCAATGTTCTGCTCGCCATTGATTTTTATCAAAATATCCTTATACTCATTTAAGATTGGTTCTGTTTCCTTATGATAAATCTCTAATCTTTTTTTTATTGCCTGCTCATTATCATCATCTCTTCTGACCAACCTTCCTCCGCATAAGTCGCAATGAAGTGGGTTTTTTGGCTTTGGCTCTGTAAAAAGATTGTATCCTTCTTTGCATTTCTCACAACTGACTCTGCCTTCAAGCCTTTTTAATGCTTCAAAATCTGAAAGAGTTATTTCAATTACCTTATCTATCTCTGTTATTGTTTTTAACAGGTTTACCTGATTTATATTTCTTGGAAAACCATCAAGTATAAAACCTTTTTTGCAGTCCGGCTGGGAAATCCTTTGTTTCAATATTTTTAAGGTAAGTTCATCTGGAACTAATTTTCCAGACTGCATATATAAATCAACCTGTCCTTTTACTTCGCCTTCAGCTTCCCTGAATAAATCTCCAGTTGAAATATGCGGAATACCAAGTTCCTCGGAGATTATTTCTGCCTGAGTTCCCTTGCCAGAACCTTGAGGACCGATAAATATTAGTTTCATTTTAATAAATAATGCCCCTAGTTTTTAAAGATGATTATTCGCATTTATATTCTTTAATGAGATTATTAAAGAAACTAAAGAACCCAATAGGACTAAAACTATTATTGGCGTTGCCATATCCTCCCCAATAGATACTCCTAAAATTACCAATGGAAGATATTTTATTAATGTAAATAAAAATATGACTAGGGAAATCACTGCTATGTAAAAGTTTTGATTTTTAAAAATAGAACTTAATTTATTCATTGTTTAATAAAATACATTATCTCCCTTATTTCCTTAGTTTCATTAAAATGACCTTCATTATGCTTGATTATTATCTTTGAATTTAGCCGGTCCTTGAACAGTTCGGAATCGGATAATGGAACCCATTCATCATTATCTGAAAAAATAGATAAAAAGTTATTACAATGTTTTTTTATCCTATTATGATTTAGCAGGGTTTCTAACCAAGGTTTTGCTATTTCTTTTTCTTTTTCAGTCTCTAAATTTATTAGATTAAACCATCCTGCTACAAAAATAACGCCCCTAAACCTAAGATTTTCAGGAAGATCCTCTAAATATCTCATAATTGTTTGACAACCTATACTATGCCCGATTAAATAAGTTTCATTATCAATATCTTTAATATTTTTTTGTAAAAATTCAACCCACTCGTTTATTTTAGGATAATTAGTATTAGGCATATCAAAAAATTTAAAATCAATATTATTCGTAGATAATTCTTTTTTAAGCCAATCAAACCATCCCTCACTTTTTGAACTTCCTCCCCATCCATGTACTAAATAAACTTTCATAATCTTATAAATTAAACAAGTTTTAAATAGATTTTTATCCTTTATAATCAATGAAAAAGGGGATATTATATGTGACCGGAGAGCTGGATGTTTTACCATATTATTCCAAAGTTTCACCTGCTCTTGCTGGGTTTTTGAAAAACAAACCTCTTGCTTCAAAAGTCCATCTTGAAAAGTTATTCTTTTTGAACAGGGGTTCAAATAAAAAACCAATTTTTATAGCGGATTTTTCATCTATTGATTCAAAAATGCTATCTCTGAGAAAAAATCACCTGAAAGATGTTAAAAATAGGCTTAATGAAAAGCAGATTCTTATTTGGGAGTATTTCGTTCCAAGAAAATTTGTTCAGTTTTTTTACGCAACCAATGGTGAAAGAGTTGGAAAACCAATTGAAAGGATTTTTATTGATATTGACAGGAAAAAACATAGCCCAGAAGAAGCAGGAATTGTTGCATTAAATCTTATTAATTTGATTAAAAAAGACAGAGATTTTAATCAAAAGATTAGGATCAAAAAAACAATTGTTCTATGGACTGGAGGGAGTTTTCATATTATTATATTACTAAATAAAAGAATCAATCTGAATTTTTACAATAAATATCTTTCCTACGGGATGAGGAAAGAAAAAAGTTTCATAACGAAATGGGCTGAAGAAATAACAAATGAAACTAACATTCCTGTTTCAGCAGGACATGAAAAATCTGAAAAATTCATTATTTTAGATAGTTCCAATACTCCATCTGGAAAATTAGCCAGAACCCCTTTTTCATTGCATATCAAAGACTGGCAGACTTATGACGGGCTCTGTGTTCCTGTTTCAATTGAAGATTTAAACAAGAAAGATACTGTAAAAAAGTTGCAAAAATTAACCCCTGAAAAAGTTTTAAAAAATTTGGAAAAATATAAGAGATTGTTATGATAATTAAAATAAAAGTTTTCCCAAAATCTGGCAGAGAGGAGATAATAAAAATCTCTGAAGCTGAATATAAGGTTTATCTGAAAAAATCTCCAGAAGATAATCGAGCGAATATAGAACTCTTGAAGCTATTAAAAGATTATTTCAAAAAAAATATAAATATTATTAAAGGGGCTAGAAGTAGGAATAAGATTATTGAAATAAATCAATAAAAATAAACATGCGCGGATATTTTTGTGAAAGCAATACTGGTAGATATTTTTTATATGTGCCATTTAATTTATTTGCATATGACTCCTTAACCCGCAATGAAGTAAATTTTCGCTTTGATCCTAGTTTTTTAGCTAGAATGACCTTATTACTAAAGGAAGGAAAAATAAGCAGAGAAATACTCGAAGAGAGAAACTGGGATGTTTATGTTGTAGATATACCTGATAAAAGGCTAAAAAAATTAAGAAAACTTTGTTCTAAAGGGAAAAAAATGGAAAAAATTCTCAAAGTATCGGAATCTATTTTTAGATATTGCGAAGACGAATTTGATGAAGTAAATGAACTAGAATCTGCATGTGAAGATGAATATGATGACGTTGAAGATTATACTGATGACTGGTGGAAGCGAGGCGATCCTCCACCTCTCTCCCAATAGATTTTTAAATTATTGATTAATATAAGGTTTAAAAAAGTTGATAAAATGGGAATTCAATATGAATTAGCAGAAGATTTGCAGCAGCAGGTTAATGAAATAGCAGAATTGCTGTTTCCTCATGTAAAACTTGATTCTGTTGTATGTTTAAGAAGCCATGGAAGTTCATCAAGAGGCACAATAGCAAGATGCCATGCACTTGGGAAAGCAATGCAATTGGCCTTGGGAAGAAAGGGATTTTATGTTATTGAAGTCATCTCAAGAAGATTTGACAAAATGACTGAAATTGAAAAAACTAAAACTTTAATTCATGAGCTTATGCACATTCCCAAAACTTTCGGAGGGGGTTTCATCCATCACGACGTTGTGCATGAAAAGAATGTTGAAATAATGTTCCAGAAATATATAAATTTAAAGAAAAAGGAAGGTTTTGTCAATTCAATATTGAATGGAGAGGGCTCTGAAAAAGCCAGGGAAGTTTCTGAAAGGGTTGAAATGGAAACTCTAAAAAAGAAATGGTGGTTCTGATCTTTAATTGTTAATTAAGTATTGAGAAGTATAATCCTTATATCTTTTTTTAAGATTTGAAGGCATATTTTTGTAAGCTCCAATTAATCTTCTGCAGGATTTTGAATTGCATTTGCATTCTATTCTCCAATCTGAATTTTCAGTCATCTCATAATCAAAAGTTAGCCATTCTCCTTTACCTATATCCCTCATAGCAACAATTTGAAATTTACCTTTAATACCGCAGTTTGGTTCACATGAATGATTAAAATATCTTCCAATTCCGGTGGTATCTATCCATTTATTTTCTTCAAACTGAATGGCGTGATTTCTAACAGCATCTGGAAGTTCTGATGCTCTTTCTGCTTGATAAATTATTCCATCAGAAAAGTCTACGATTATCTCTCCTTTTTTTATATTATCAATAGCCAGTACTCCATTGCCCATATCTTTTGTTTCTTTTACAATTATTTTTTTATTTTCCATAAGTTTAATAATAATATTTAATTTAAAAAACTATATAAAAATGGCTCAATTTAATTTCAATTACAAAGGAAAAAACTTTAATATTGATGCAGAAATTTGTGATAATTATTTTTCAAGGGCAAGAGGGATTATGTTCAGAAAAAAAAGCAAGCCCTTGCTTTTTTTGTTTGATAAATTGAACAGGCAGGCGATACATTCTTTTTTTTGCATTCCCTTCATTGCGATTTGGTTTGACGAAAAAAAAATTATTGATATTAGGTACGTGAAACCTTGGAAGATTTCTTTAAAACCAAAAGAAAAATTCAACAAACTTCTGGAAATTCCAGAGGGAGACGTGAATTTTGGCCTGCTAAAAGTATTAATTCAAAAGTAACACTCGACGGAAAATTTTGCCGTCGGTGATTAGAAAGGTTTAAATACTTAATTATGTATTTTAATATAATTATATTCGATTAAATAAATTTAATTATTTCATAATCAAACATAAAGGAGGTTAATATGGGATCAGTTATTGTAAAAAACGCTGTTAAAAGAAAGCCAGGATATCTTTACTATGTAGATGGTAAAGGAAATGTTTGCGAGGCAAAGATGGCAAGAGGCGGAAAAAAGAAAAAAAGATAATTTTTGAGAAGGTTGAAAAATTATATTCATATCTTCTGGGGATAGAGAGGTGATATTTTCTATTTTTTATTTTTAATAATTTTTTATGTTATTAAATTTTGTTCGGGTAATTTTCGTATATCAAAAAAACAATGTGCCACCCGCAGTTTTAAGTACGAGTTCATTACAGGCACTTATTTTTAGGATACCAAGCTAAAAAAGAGGTAAAATAATCTATATCCTAAAGAGGGTAGTTATCTTTTTTTGCTTAGTATATTTAAATATAATGCGTTTTATATAATCTTATGAAAGCAATGTTAATTTCTGCAGGCTATGCGGTAAGAATGTATCCTTTGACATTGGATAAGCCCAAGGCTCTGTTGAAGGTTAAAGAAAAGCCAATAATTGAATATGTAATAAAAAAAATAGAAGATATAAACCAGGTAGATAGAATAATAATAGTCTCAAATAACAAGTTTTATAATCAGTTTATAAAATGGAATACAGAAAATAAGGGAAAATTTTCTAAAAAGATAGAAATTTTAAATGACACGACAAATGATGAAACTGAAAAGCTTGGAACTGTTGGAGATCTCATATATGGATTGGAAAAAGCAGAAGTAGATGATGATATAATAGTCTTGAATACCGATAATCTTTTTGATTTTTCATTAAATCAAGCAATAGATATCTTCAATGAAAGAAAAAAAATTGTGAATGGAATATTTCTTGAAAATGACAAAGAAAAAATAAAAAGGCACGGAGTTGTCAAAATATCTGGTTCAAGGATTATGGCTTTTGAAGAAAAACCAGAAAACCCGGAATCCAACATCAAAAGTATAGGGGTGTATATATTCCCAAGAGAAAAAGTTCCAAAAATTTCAGAATATAAAAAATCTGGGAAAGATGTTGATAAAATTGGCAATCTTATAAAACATTTTTGTGAGAATGATGAAGTTCATGGGTGTTTATTTGAAGGCAGATTATATGATATTGGAACAATAGATGCCTATAATGAGGCAAATAGAATTTGGAGCGAATAAATATACTTTTTAAAATATAAAACTATATAAATAATTAAAGAGTCTGATTAATTATGGATGAGTTTGAAAATTTATTAAATCAATGTCTTCAAGAAGGTTCTCTTGTAAGAATGGTGGCGAGAGCAAGAAAAAGATGGAATCATGGAAGATCTGAGCCTGCATGTTCAAATGAGGCTGCTGCTGAAGAAGAGGGAAGGCCTTTATTTGCTTATGAATCTACTTCAAATAATCAAGGAATTCTTTACAGACCTCATTAAGATTAAATCTATTAACCATAATCTTTAATAAACTTTAATTCTAATTCTTACGATGATACTAGGCATAGAATCAACAGCACACACTTTTGGAATAGGAATTGTTAAAGAAAGTAAAATTCTTTGTAATGTGAAAGATAGCTATACCACTGAAAAAGGAGGGATTATTCCAATGGAAAGCGCAAAACATCATCATGATTGCGCTGAAAAAGTATATGAAAAAGCCTTGGCAGAAGCCAAAATAAATGAAAAAGACATTTGTGCAATTGCGATATCACAGGCCCCTGGTTTAGCTCCTTGCCTTCTTGAAGGAATGAAATTTGCAAAGAAAAAAGCAACTGATTTAAATGTTCCAATTATTCCTATAAACCATTGTATTGCACATCTTGAAATTGGAAGAATTACAGGAGCAAAAGATCCCGTTCTCCTTTATGCTTCTGGAGCAAACACCCAGATAATAGCCTATGCTGCTGGAAAATACAGAGTCTTTGGTGAAACCCTTGATATTGGAATTGGAAATTTTATTGATAATTTTGCAAGACACATTGGATTAGGCTTTCCAGGAGGACCTAAAATTATGGAGTTAGCAAAATCAGGTAAATATATTGAAATACCCTATTCAATAAAAGGCATGGATGTTGCTTTTTCCGGCTTACTCACAAATCTAAAACAAAAATATGATAAAAAAACATCTGTCAATGACCTATGCTATTCTCTACAGGAGACTGCATTTGCAATGTTGATAGAAGCAAGTGAAAGAGCATTAGCTCATACTGGAAAAAAAGAGCTTTTATTAGGAGGGGGTGTCGCCTGCAATACCCGGTTGCAAGAGATGTGCCGGATAATGTGCAGTGAAAGAGGATGCAATTTTTTCTGTCCGCCAAACTCTTTGCTTGTTGACAATGGAGCCATGATAGCTTACTTAGGAGAAATAATGTTTAATTATGGAATAAAAGTTGATGTAAAAAACTTCAAGAATTTAGATATTAATCCAAGAGAAAGGACTGATATGGTGGAAGTAAATTGGAAATGATTAGTATCACATAAATATTTAAATTAAGCGTTTATATTCTTAGATTATGAAATTTGTGATGACTGGACATAAAGGACTGATTGGAAGTTTTTTGCTTAAAAAACTGATTGAAAGAGGAGATGAACCTGCATTATTGATTGATGCTAGAGAAGGAATGAATATTTTAGATCTTGACAAATATGAATTAAAAGAAAGGCCTGATGTTCTTATTCATCTAGCTTCTTTCTGCAAAATCAATAAGATAATAGAAAATCCGGATTTTACTTTTGAAAATAACTCTAGAGGAATAGAGAAGATTATGGAATTTTGCAAAAGGAATAAAATACCAAAGATTATTTTCACATCATCATCCAGAATATTGAGCAAGGAAAAGAATCCATATACCGCCAGCAAAATATACGGGGAAGAACTTGTTAAGGGCTATTCTCAATGTTACGGAATGGATTATGTTATTATAAGACCCTCAACTGTTTATGGCCCTTTCAATGATAAAACAAAACGACTTATAGATATTTGGATTTTAAATGCTTTAAGGGACGAAGAATTAAAGATATATGGAGATGAAAACAAAACCCTGGATTTCACTTATATTGATGATTTCATAGATGGATTTTTAATAGCAATGAAAGAAAAAAATAAATCCTTTGATATTTCTTCTGGAACAGGGACTAAATTAGTCTATGTTGCAGATTTAATTATTCAGTTAGCAGGGAGAGGAAAGAGGAATTTTTATGAACCTGAAATAGCCCAACCCCAAGAAGTTGAATTGGACATTTCTGCAATGGTAAAATTAGGTTTTAATCCAAGAAACAGCATCGAAGATGGAGTTAAAAAGACTTTTAAATGGTATAAAGAGAATTTTGAAGAAATTCAACAAAGCAGATAGTTTTATAAACCCTTTTTATTCATAGATATTATCCAATGACCTTAATTGGGAGGGCAAAATAGTTCTCTTAATTAGTCTTGTAAAAAATAAAATGGCTTCAGTATATGACATAATAGAAAAGGCAAGAAAGACTGGAAAAATTGAAAAAGGAACAAACGAAGTTACAAAGGCAATTGAAAGAGGGACTGCAAAATTAGTTGCCTATGCAGCAGATGTTGATCCCAAAGAAATTGTCCAACACTTGGCTTTGCTTTGCAAAGAAAAAAACATACCCTGTTTTGAAGCAGACAAAAAAGAAAAACTTGGAATTGCAGTAGGTATTGGAGTTCCCTGTGCTTCTGTTTGCGTGATTAATGCCGGAGATGCTGAAAAAGATCTTGAAAGTTTTGTAAGGAGCAAGAAGTAATAATCCAAAATGGGAGGGTCTGGAAAGCAAAAAAAACAAGTGCAGCAGCAGTCAGCTGCAAGGGGAGCAGAATCAATTCTATCTGAGACAGCAGTGCCAGCGGTCGTTGAGGGTATTCTAGGAAGAACCGGCGCAAGAGGAGAAGTAACCCAAGTTAAATGCAGAATTTTGCAGGGTTATGACAAAGGAAAATTAATGAGAAGAAATGTAAAAGGCGCAGTGAGAAAAAAAGATATTTTAATGTTAAGAGAAACACAAATTGAAGCAAGAAGATTAAGAACTAAATTAACCAAAGGAGCGTATTAAAATGCCAGCATGTTCGTTCTGCAAAAAAATGTTCAAAGAACCAAGAGGATTATCTGTATTCACGTTTGATGGAAAAGCAATAAACTTCTGCTCCAGTAAATGCCGGAGAAACGCAGAATTAAAAAGAGATCCAAGAAAAATCAACTGGGTTAGAAAATCAGGGGTTTTAATATCTGAAAGTGCTGGTGATTTGAGTCTAGAAAAAGAGACTGCAAAAGAAGAAAAGAAAGCTGGTTAGACACTCAAAAATTCTTCTCAATATTTATAAATATTAATTAATTAAAGTTAATATGAATCTTGATTCAGAAACAAAAAAGAGAGTACATATTGTAAGATTCGGCAAAGGACCTAAAAGTTTTATAACTTTTGAAAAAAAACTTTCACACAGATTATTTAGGTTCATGCATCATTTTCATTATCCAAAAATAACTCTCTTGATAATTCTAATAATTATCGCCTATTATATGTTTAGAAACCCGGCTGTAAACGGGTTAGTTTCTCATCTTAATAATTGGAGTTATTTGGGAGTTTTCTTGGCAGGGATGCTTTTTTCATTTGGATTTACCACTCCATTTGCTATAGGATTTTTCATAATTTTAAATCCACAAAATCCAATCTTAACCGGATTATTAGGAGGTTTTGGTGCTTTAATTTCCGATTTGTTTATATTTAAATTTATTAGATTTTCATTTAAAGACGAGTTTAAGAGACTAGAGAAAACCAGACTCATAAAAAAAATTTCTAGTTTAATAGAAATCAGTTTAGGGCATAAAATAAGCGTTTATTTTATCTATGTTTTTGCAGGGGTCATAATAGCGAGCCCACTGCCAGATGAAATAGGGGTCCTGATGTTGGCAGGAGTCACTAAGATAAAACCTTTTGTTTTTTCTGCATTAAGTTTCATTTTTAATAGCCTTGGAATAATGATAATGTTGCTGATTTGAGACTATGGAAAAATTCAGATATTATTCAATAACCCTAGTTTTTATATGTGTAATTATCTTTTTACTGCAATTATCTATAAGGGGTTTTACAGATTTATTTATATTGAATATCAAGGCATTATATGGATTTCAGGTATGGAGATTTTTAACCGCCATTTTTTTGCATGCGAGCATTGTGCATCTAATGTATAATCTGCTTGCACTCCTAATATTCGGATTTATCCTAGAAAATAAAATTGGAAGCAGAAATTTCTTAATTGTTTTTTTATCCTCTGGAGTCCTGGCAAATCTGATTGCAGTCAATTTCTACAACTCTAGTCTAGGCGCAAGCGGAGCTATTTACGGAATTTTAGGATGTTTAACTATGCTTGCTCCATTTATGGGAGTCTGGGTTTTTGGAATAATAGTTCCAATGTTTATTGCTGCAGTAATATGGATTTTCGGAGACATATTGGGTTTATTTTTTCCAAATGATGTTGCGCATATGGCACATTTATCAGGAATTTTCATAGGTTTTATTTTTGGATTTTTATTATGGGGATATAAATCTAAAAAAGAAAAAACTGAAAAAATAAAGATTCCAGAGGATTATGCTAGAGCCTGGGAAAACAGATATTTAAAATCATAAAGTATTTGAATTTTACCCACATTTAAAGGTGGAGTATTGTTTAATACTCTATGAGACTTTTTAATAGCATCTTAGTAATGAATAATAAATAAAAGATGCTATTAAAAACAGAGTGAAAAACTACAGTATCTAACTGCATCATAACTTATGTAGTTTTTTACTCTGTATGAATCATCGCCATTTTTTTGTCAACATCTTTCCAAGATAATAAGCCGAACCAAAAACAATTATTCCAGGAAGAAGGGTAATTCCCAAAGCAGGAAGTAAGAGGCTTGTTCCTATTGCTCCAATTGTTCCCGCACCAATTGATTCCAGTAATTCAACTGCATAAGGAACCGATTCCTCAACATTTTTTTGCAATGCATCAATTTGCATTACCATTTTTCCATTTCTAAGGATTCTTATTTTTTTATCCTCTTCTGAAATTAAAACAACAAGATTATCTCCTTTTGCAGCGCTTAGTCCTGCAGAATGCCTTGTTCCAAAATTCTTAAAAGTCCGGGTAGATTTTATCATAACTCCATAAGCTTTCATTATACCATTTTTATCGACTATTACTGCCCCATCAATCAATGCCAGAGATTCCAGTAATTTTGGATTCTTTGTAATCTCAAAAGGAGGGACTGACTGTTTAACTAACGGCTTGTATTTTGCATCTCCTACTACAAAAAGAGCGCCTTCCCCGCGCTTGGCGATTCTCAAACCAACCTGAATCAAAGTTTCTTCAATTTTTTTTAATTTCTTTTCTTCGGTAATCGGCTTTTTCATAAATAAAAATAAGAAATTTTATTTATAAACTTTATGAATTTTTATTAAACTGGCTACATATATTTAAAAACTCTTTTTTTATTAATGATTATATAAAAAAGTGAGTTTTAATAAAAAATGTTCATGCTTATCCATACCTTAATCGGAGGACTGATTGGAGACTATTTTCATTCGGTATTATTCATCATATTATTAAGCATAGCAAGCCATTTTTTTATTGACATGATTCCCCATTGGGACGGGGGAGATTTTGACAAAGGTTTGTTTCATAAGACTGGAATGGTGTTTGTAGGAAAACTAAGCACAATAGTGCATGTTGTTGATTTGATTGTATGTATTTTTTTAATGACTTTCTTATACAAAGAGTTTCACAGCAAGCTTATGCTTATCGGAGCCATAGCTGCGATAGTTCCAGATATTGCTAAATGGGGATATGCAACAAAATTAAAAAGGAACCGCCATTTTATGAATTATTTAAAGTTTCATGCTAAGATACAAAAAGATGCGAACTGGAAACTAGGGTTATTTATCCAAATTGCCATACTTATTTTACTGATTGTGATGTTATTCTAAATAAAAGATTACTCTCCTTCGAATTCAACCAAGGAAAAAACCTTGTAATTATTCTTCTCTAGCTTTTCCCTTCCCTTTAATTCCGGCAAGTCAACAATAAAGCAGCATTCATGGATTCTTCCACCTAATCGTTTTACAAGATTACAAGCAGCCAAAGCAGTACCTCCTGTTGCAATCAAATCATCTATAATCAAAACATTCTGTCCATATTTAATAGCATCCTTATGAATCTCTATTGAATCTTTCCCATATTCTAAATCGTATTCTTCTCGTACAACTTCATGAGGCAGCTTTCCCTTTTTCCTAATTGGCACAAAACCCTTCCCTAATTTATTTGCAAGAATTCCTCCGAGTATAAATCCTCTTGCCTCAATTCCGGCAATAATCTCAATCTCCTCGTTTTTATAACGATTACACAATATCTCAATGACCTTATTCATACCCTCATTATCTTTCAGTAAAGTGGTTATGTCTCTAAAAACTATCCCTGGCTTCGGCCAATCTGGGATAGCCCTTATCTTATTCTTAATAAAATCCGAATCTGCGTTTGCAATCCTTGAAATGGCAACCAACAATAATTGTTCAACTTTATCTGCATTTTCTTTCATTCTTTGCAAAATCATTTCAAAAGTGACAGATTCTTCATTCTCTTTCCAGCAGTCATAATCAGTAGACATCGCAATTGTCTGATAGGGAATTCCCAGTTCATTAGCCAATATAACCTCTGGACAACCTGTCATCCCGATTATATCACATCCAATCTGCCTGAACATATGACTTTCTGCTTTAGTTGAAAATCTCGGACCCTCAATAACAACCATGGTTTTATTCTTAGTGTATGGAAATTTTAATTCATTGCAGATTTGATAAAAAATCTCTCTTAGCTTCTTATCATACGGTTCGGCCATCGCAGTATGTACCACTTCTCCATCAAAAAAACTCATTTTTCTTTGTTTTGTAAAATCAATGAACTGATTTGGAAAAACAAGATTTCCAGGCTTGATTTCATCTCTTAAACTTCCTACTGCAGAAGTCGCTAAAATTACCTTGCATCCCAATTCTTTTAATGCCCAGATATTTGCTCTATAATTTACCTGTGACGGAGGTATTGAATGAGATTTTCCATGGCGTGCCAGGATACAAACTTCAACACCTGAAAGTTTTCCAATTGTAATCTTTGAACTAGGTTTGCCATAAGGAGTCTCAATCTCCTTCTCCTCATAATCTTCCAAAATTTTAGGATCATCAAGCCCGCTGCCACCAATAATCCCTATTTTCATGCCCATTAATAAAAAAAATCTCCTAAACTTATAAACAATACTGAAAATTAAAATATATGTTCAACAGTAATATTAGATTAGTTGAAAACAGGTTTAACAAAAAGGTTTAATTAACCTTTTTTCTTTTTTTATCTATGAATTACGAGCCTAAACCTTTATTCATGCAACGGATGAAACTTCTTCTCAAAGATGAAGAAGATGTTAAAAATTTTTTTGAAGTATCAAAAACAAAACCAAAAAAATCTTTCAGAGTTAATACTCTAAGAATTTCTCCTAATGAATTGATAAGCAGATTAAAAAAATATAATTGGAATCTAAAACAAATAGAAAATCATCCAGAAATAATCCAAGTTCGAAGTGAATTAGAGCCTGGAGAACTAGGAAAAACAAAAGAGCACATCCTGGGTTATTATTATATACAAGAGATTACCAGCATGATGCCTATCCTTGCATTAGATCCAAAAGCAAATGAAACTCTCCTAGATTTATGTGCAAGTCCTGGTTCAAAAACAACTCAAGCCGCTGCAAAAATGAATAATCAAGGCACAATAATCGCAAACGATGTATCTATTGGAAGAATAACTATTCTTTCTTCTAACTTAGAAAAATGTGGAATTACAAATACAATAGTTACACTTCATGATGGATTAGAGCTTTGCAATAGATTAAAGAGATTAGATTATAAATTTGGTAAAATCCTTGTTGATGCTCCTTGTTCAGGAGAAGGTAACATAAGATTGTCTCCAAGAACTTTTTTGGAATGGAGCGAGGGAATGCTTGAAAGGTTTGGAAAAAAACAGAAAAAATTAGCCTCTTCTGCTTTAGAGCTTTTAAAAGTCAATGGAGAGATGGTTTACTCAACCTGCACTCATGCTCCTGAAGAAAATGAGGAAGTAGTTCAACATTTATTAGATAATTACGATATTGAAATCCTTCCAATAAAACTTCCATTGATAACAAGACCGGGAATACTGGAATGGAAAGGAAAAACCTTTGATAAGTCTATGTCAAAAGCTGTAAGAATCTATCATCATGACAATGATATGGAAGGTTTCTTTTTATGCAAGATACAAAAGTTGAGCGATAAAAAGAAGGAGAAAAAATTATGAAAATCTTAGAAACTAAAGAAAAGAAGAAAATTTTAGAGCAGTTAAATAAGCAGTATGGAATATCAGATATTCCATTTGAATTAATAAAATTCGGAGAGGAAAAAATAAGAATTTTTTCAGGAAGCATTGAAAAAAAAGAGTTATCCATTCTTGACAAAGAGTTAAGAATAGAAAATATTGGATTGTATTTTGCAAAACAGGAAGTTGATGGAATAAGGCTGACCTTTGATGGAATCCAAATTTTTAAAAATCAGATTACAAAAAATATTTTAGAATTAAATAAGGAGCAGGCAGATGATTGGCTGAAGGGGAATGAAATTCAGACTGATGCAGAAAGAGGATTCAAAATCTTGAGATATAATAATGAATTTATTGGATGTGGAAAATCAACAGGAATAAAAATTGCAAATTACATGCCAAAGGAAAGAAGAGTGAAGTGACTATTCTAAATCATCTTCTAAAGTTTTTGTTTTATAAGGACAATTTAAGCCCTCGGGAGGATCAAATCCTTCTAAACAACACATTCCATGCTCTCCATTCATATTAAATCCTTCATCATCTCTGTCCCTATGCCCCCTTATAGAATAAATAGGTCTTCCACAGGTATATGCTCCATCTCTATTCTTAAATCGATGATCACAAACCCTTACTTTTTCAGCAATTCCTCTTAAACTTAATCTAAAAGGTTTGAGCTTCGCCCTTTTACCGGCATCTAAAGGCACATAATTATCAATATATCCGAGAAAAGTCCTTGCAGTTGCACTAGCTTGTTCAGAGGTATTTCCTTCAACTAAAAAACTAGATGGGCGGGGACCTATTAATGCTCCATCATCAGCGACTCCACTTGCAACAATTATCGGAATCCACCAAATATTATTTACCGGCTCTAATGTTTCGTCACCCATGATTACTATTTTAACAAAATCAATTTATAATGATTATCATACTATAAAATACTCATTTAATTTTTTGTTAAAAAAATTATAGCTTCAACTCAAATTGAACTCTAAAAAACATTTATATACTTTAATTTTATATAGATACTATGAATTCGCAAAAAATCTGGATTGGAATCGCAATTGCAGCACTTGTAATCATTGCAATTTTAGGATTTCAGTTTATCGATTCTGGAAATACTAGCACATTAAGTGCTCAAGGAGCATCTGAATTAATTGAAAAACCCGACATGGTAAGAGTCTGGGTTGGAGTGTCAATCTTAAAACCAAATGCACAGGATGCTCAAAATGAAGCCAACAGGATAACTAATGCTATAATAGATGGCTTAAGATACAAGGGGATAACTGAAGCAGATATCCAGACCGAGGATATCAGCTTGTACGAAGATAAAACTTGGACTCAAACCGGAGAAAAATCCAATGGCTGGAGAGCAACACAAACCTTAAAGATAAAAACAAGTGATTTTTCAAAAATAGGACAGATTGTTGATATAGGTGTAACTAATGGAGCAAATCAGATTAATAACATTGAATTTTATTTAAGTCCTGAAAAAGAAGCAGAATATAAAACTCAGGCAATTGCAGATGCAACTAAAAACGCAAGAGATAAAGCAGAAGCAATGGCTACCGGTTCCGGAGCTAAAATATTAAGGGTTAAATCCATATCCGAATCCAATTTTAATTATTATCCATATACTTATTCAATGAATGATGTTGCAGGAGCCGCTGCTGTCAAAGAATCAGCAACAGTCCTTCCAAGAGATGTCAATATCAATGCGAATGTAATGATTGTCTATGAGATAAGATAAAACGCTCACGTTTTTGGATTAATTTATATACCCTTGTAATTTAAGAAGAATATGACAGAAAAATCCTACGGCGGGAACAATGGAGTAAGAGAGCATTCTGGAAAAACCATTAAAAATAAAAGCAAAGTTCAATCTATTAATAATAAAAATGTTTCTAAAAAATCAGCAGAAACAAAAAATCCTAAAAACAAGGAGATTGATAATTTAACAGAAGAAGAATCCTACAAAAAAGCCGGAGAAATTTCTGTTAAAATAAAGGATTTTGCAAGAAATCTAATAAAACCGGGGATGCCCCTTTTGGAGATCGCAAAAAAAATAGGGCAGGAGATTGAAAATTATGGAGCAATTTCTGCATTTCCAGTAAATCTCTCTAAAAATGAAATAGCAGCTCATTATCATCCAAGTTTGGAAGACAATGAAACTGCAGAGGGATTATTAAAAGTTGATATTGGAATAGCAATAAACGGATTTATAGCAGATACTGCTTTTTCCATGGATTTAACTCCTGAAAAAAAATATAAAGAATTAATTAAAGCAAGCGAGGAAGCTTTGGATAATGCCTTAGGAATTTTAGATAAAAACCCTTCTTTAAATGAGATAGGAAAAATAATAAAGGAAACTGCTGAAAAAAAAGGTTTCTCCCCAATAATAAATTTATCTGGACATGAGTTAAAACAATATGATGTTCATGCAGGTTTGACAATCCCAAATTATGGAAATAACAACAATACAAAATTAGAGAATGGAGCTTATGCAATTGAACCCTTTGTAACAACTGGTGAAGGTAAGGTAATTGATGGACAGTCAAGCAACATATTCAAAATAACAACTCCAAAAAATCCAAGAAACCCAACTGCAAGAAAAATACTCGAATATGTTGCTGAAAAATATAAAACCCTTCCATTCTCATTAAGAGAAATGCAGGAAAAGTTTGGCCCAATGGCAAGGTTAGGTTTAAGGGAATTAGAGCAAATAGGCGCAGTACATAACTTCCCCCAATTAATTGAAAAATCCCGCCAACCAGTCAGCCAGTCAGAACATACTTTCATAAAAACAAAAGAGGGAAAAATAATAGTAACAACGAGGTAAATCAAAATAAATAGATTTTTAAATCATGAATTGATAATTTTTTTATGGATCTATCAAAAAGAACCTATGTCAAAGATGCTTTTTCAATGAAAGCAAATTCAGAAGTAGAATTATTTGGATGGGTGCATGATGTCAGAGATCTGAGCAAAATAAGATTTCTTATTCTAAGGGACATTACTGGAAGGATACAAAGTCTGGCTGTAAAAGGGGATTCAATGCCAGAAGTCTTTGAATTAATAGGAAAAATTCCAAGGGAAAGTGTCATAAGATTAAAAGGCGAATTAAAAGATTCTAAACAAGCTCCAGGAGGAAAAGAAATCTTGATAAAAGATTTGGAAGTGATTGCAATTGCAGAACATCCTCTTCCAATTGATGTTTCGGATTATTCAAAAACAGAACTACCAAAAAGATTGGATTATCGGTTTTTGGATCTTCATAGAGAGATGACTCAAGCAATTTTTAAGGTCCAGTCAACAATAATTCAGGCATACCGAGATTTTATGATAAAAGAAGGAGCTTTTGAATGTCTTTTTCCATCTGTGATTGGAGCAAGTTCAGAAGGCGGGACTAATTTATTTAAAATGAAATATTTTGAAAAAGAAGCTTACCTCTCTCAATCATGTCAATTATACAAACAAATGCTTGCATGTTCAATGGAAAAAGTTTTTGCCGTTTTTCCTGTCTGGAGGGCTGAAAAACATAACACCATAAGGCATTTAAATGAAGCAAGACAATTTGATTTTGAAATGGCTTTTTCAGATGATAAGATTGTTATGGATGTTCTAGGAAGATGTGTTCAATACATTGTTAATACAGTAATTCAAAATCATAAAAAAGAATTGGAAATGTTTAAGATTGAATTAAAAGTTCCACATATAAAATATTTGACTTTTGAAGAAGTAAAAGAGATGATGAAACAATATAAATGTCATGTTGGCAAAGATGATCTAAGCCCAGAAGCTGAAAAAAAATTAGGGGAATTATTTCCAGACATGGTTGTTTTTGTTCATGATTGGCCATTATGTGGAAAGCCGTTTTATATTATGCCAAGTGAAAAGAAGAATAAAGATGGAGAACAATTATCAAAAGGTTTTGATGCAATTTACAAAGGCATGGAAATATCCTCCGGAGGGCAGAGAATCCACCTCCCAGACTTGTTAATAGAAAGATTAAAAGCAAAGGGACTCAATCCAAAAGATTTCAAGGATTACATTGACAGTTTCAGATACGGAGCTCCTTTCCACGCAGGATGGGGAGTGGGAGTTGAAAGATTGACAATGCTTATAATGGGATTACCCAATATCCGAGAAGCAGTCCTTTTCCCAAGAGACCGAGATAGATTAACGCCGTAGAAATAAAATCTAATTAGCTTTCTTAGAACCTGAATACTGAGTAATTGCTCCACCTACTGCCCCTACGGCAGTAGCTCCCACCACTAAACTCAAAAATTGCCTTCTTGAAAGAAATTCCTCATCTCTGTCCGGAGTAAATCTTTCATATAATCTCTCACAGAAACGTAATGAAAAATAACCAGTAAAAAATCCGTATAACCCCCCTACAATTACTCCGCCAATAATTCTAGGCAAAGTATCATCAAAAGAATAATCTCTTCCATTTCTTAAATTAAAACTCATTTTTTAAGAATAATTTATAACTTTTTAAAGTTTATTATATCGGAAATTTATAACTTAGGCGTTGCAGACATAAAATAGTTAATTTTAATTAATTTTAAATACATCTTAATTCTTTAGATTATTATGGAAAAAATAGAAAAAGAAACAAGGCAGATTTTGGATAAGTTTGCAAAAGCACTTGAAAGCATTGATGAAGAAAAGGTTGATTTCTATGTGGAAAGGGAAGAATTTGAAAGGGATGAAATAGCAAGCTCTTTTGATAAATCAAAAGAGGATTCAAAATTTGCTAAAGATAACTTAAACAATCTTAAGCAAAGGATTCTGGAGAATGCTCCAGCTAATGATGGAGAATTTATAATTGCTGAAACAGGATCCTGGAAAAAATGATTTATGTTAAAAATGAAGAATAAAATATCAACATTAAGAAAGGAAATAAACAAGATTGATAATAGAATCTTCGCTTTATTTGTTAAAAGATTCAAGATAACAAAAAAAATAATGAAGGAAAAGAATAAGCTTAATATACCTCGGACAGATTTAAGAAGAGAAAATGAGATTATAAGCAACAAGATTAAAAGATTCGGAAATTTAGATAAAAAGTTCATAGAGAATATTTACCGGATTATATTTAAAAAATCAAAAGGAATATCATGCTAAAAGAAAAACTCGATAAGATAAATAGAAGAGATTTAAGCGCAGAAAGAAACATAATAGATTTTTTAAAAAAGATACAGGATGATAATATAAGGATAAATGCAGTCTTGCATATTAATCCAAATGCAATTGAACAAGCAAGGATTGTTGATGCAAAAATTAAAAATGGAACTGCCGGAAAACTAGCTGGATTAGGTTTTATTGTTAAGTCTAACATCAATGTTAAAGGATTGATTTGCAATTGTGCTTCAAAAACTCTAGAAAACTACAGGGCAGTTTATAATGCAACTGTCATTAACAAACTCTTAAAAGAAGATGCTATTGTTCTAGGCATGGCTAATATGGATGAGTTTGCGTTGGGCAGTAGTGGAGAAAGTTCTGCTTTTGGAACAACTAAAAATCCAGTTGCAATTGACAGGATTCCGGGAGGAACCTCTAGTGGAAGTGCCGCAAGTGTTGCTGCTAATTTTTGTGATTTTGCATTAGGAAGCGATACCGGAGGAAGCATAAGAAACCCGGCCTCACATTGCGGAATAGTTGGATTAAAACCAAGCTATGGAGCCGTTTCAAGATATGGTCTAATAGACTCTACAATGAGTTTTGACGTCATTGGACCAATGGCTAATTCTGTGAATGATTGCGAATTGGTGTATGATATCATAAAAGGAAAAGACGAACGAGATGCAATAAGCAGGAACTTAACAAGCAAGGATTTTTCAGAAAACCATCAAGTGAAAATAGGCATCCCTGAAATTGGTGCAAACAAAGAAATATGGGAGGTAATAAGACAAAAAGTTAAGCTAGTTGGAAATAAAAATAAATGGAAAATTGAAGACTGCAAACTAAACCATATTGATTTAGGGATACAGACCTATTATCCCATAAACTATGTTGAATTTTTCTCTGGAACCCGAAAATTTGATGGAAGAAAATATGGGCATAAGATAGAAAACTCCTGTGGAGAAGAAGTTTTGAGAAGAATTTTAGGGGGAAAAGAAATCTCAAAAGCAGAGGTTGCAGGGAAATACTACCGAAGGGCTTTGAAAGCAAAAAAAATAATAGAAAAAGAATTTGAAAAAGCTTTTGAAAAATATGATGTTCTCGTTATGCCTACTGTTCCAAGATTGCCTCATAAATTTAGGGAGCAGATATCTCTTGAGGATATGTATAATTACGACACCTTGACAGTATTGGCTAATCTTGCTGAAATTCCAGGAATCTCAGTTCCTTGCGGAAAGATAAACGGAATTCCTGTTGGAATACAGATATTGGCTAAGAAAGGAAATGATAATTTCCTTTTGGAAGTGGCGAAGAGATTTGAGTAAGAAGATAAAGAATTAGTAAAGCATGTTACTTAGTTTTTTAGCTATTTTATAAAACCCCTTTTTCACTCCACCCTAACACATAATTTTGCTTAATTTTAGAAACATCAACTGTCTTTCCATCTAGTATCTGCCTATATATTTTGGTTATCTCTCCTACTTTAATATCCGTATCAATATAAAAATTATTTATCCCAGATTTGAGAAGATTTTTGGCCTTATTAAAAAGACCAAGTTCTCTTTCATTCAGTATCTCCACCCCATTATTAATTTTGTTTATTTTAAACCTTCCTTTATTATCATTTATCCAGCCTTCTTGTAATTGATGGGCTATTGTCATTAATCTCATCTTACCATGCACAAACGATGCAAAATTTTTATTCTTAAACTCGGTCTGTTCATTTATAGAAAGTTCGGGGGATATTATCGGGTAGGCTTCTTTTTCTTCATAAAATTTTAAATCAATATCATTGAAACAATTACAATTGTAGTCAAGATGAATTGGTAAATGAAGATTAAGATTTATCATACCAAGATTACCTGCTAAAATCCCCGAGGGATTTTTATTTTTTATTTCATCAGTTATTTTTGGTATATCTGAATCAAACATTATTCTTGGAGTAACTCCATAAACAGGTTTTGAAATTAATTTTTGAGTTTCTAAAAAATCTTTAGCAAAAATATCATAATAAATTATATCTGCACCATTTTCTGCTGCCAAAACCGCATCAGATTTATTGTAGACTCTAACAAGCAAGCGCTTTTCTTTGGATTGTTTTGTTTTTATCTCCGGAATTTTTAATTCATAATCCCTTTTTTCTAGTTTTATATCCTTAGTATTAACAATATATTCTTTGATTTCAGGCGCACTTGAACCATGAGCTTTCATTTTGTTAAATACAGATTCGCTTGAAAAACTTCCTTCGGTAAATTCACGCGAAAAAGCGGTTTTTAATTTTGAGATTATTTCATCAGTTATCTTAAAATCCCCTTTGTAATAATCATCAATAGCTTTTCTATATATTGAAGCGACAGTTGCAACATAATAAGGGGTACGCATCCTTCCCTCAATTTTTAAGGAATCAATTCCAAGTTCTATAAGTTCTGGAATCTTTTTAATTAAACATAATTCTTTAGTTGAAAGATAATAGCAATTATTATAGATCTTTCTACAGGGCTGGGCACATTTGCCCCTATTTCCAGATCTTCCACCTAAAAAGCTTGAAAATAAACAAGAACCTGAAAAAGATACACATAGCGCTCCATGAATAAATACTTCTAGCTCTTTGTTAACATTTTTGCGCAGACATTTTAGTTTTTCTTTATTTAATTCCCTTGCAAGAATAATTCTTTCTATATTTTTGAATATATTAGCATGAGCAGAATTCATTATTCCGGCCTGTGTTGAAAGATGTATAAACAAATCTGGAAAAGATTCCTTTATTATACTGATAAAAGAAGGTTCTTGAATAATAACCGCATCAATTCCTTGTTCATATGCATAAACTAATTGTTTAAAAAATTCTTTTATCTCTGAATTTTTAATCAGGGTATTCATTGTTAAATAAACTCGGACATTATTTGACTTGCAGATTTTAATTGCTTCCTTAAAATATTCTCCTCTAAAGTTAGTCGCAGATTCTCTTGCATTAAACTTATCAAGCCCTATATAAACAGAATCTGCGCCATTAGCAACAGCAGCCTTGAGATTTCCTAAAGAACCTGCAGGTAAGAGTAATTCTATTTTATTTTTCATAAGATAAATATCAAATCAGAGTTTATAGGAGTTTTGATAGGGTGTAAAAGATAGATAATAATTTTAGTTATATTCGCGAGAATTTTTCCACATTTCCTCAAAATAAATATTAAATGCTTTTGCAGAACTTTCACTTTTAATCATAAAAAAGACCATCTCATCTCCTAGGCTTATTATTACCTTATTTTTATATATTAAAAATACTGCCGGAGTTTGAATTTCTTTTTTCATTAGTCTAATCTTTATTGGTTTAAATTGACTGAATAATTTAGCAATTCTCTTTGCTTTATTATTTATTAAAACTCTTGCATTAATTCCTTTTTTTGATCTATTATTATGAAAGTTTAGGCCTAATTTTAAAAATTCTTCTTTAAAATCATAAATCCCCATAATGTGTACTTCATCACCTTTGTTTAGGCTATCTACAACATCATTAAATGCAGTTTTTATTGCTTTTGCTCCTTTGAATACTAATGCTTCATTTTCATCTTCTGTTTTTGCAATAGACATTAATACAGGAATTATACTTCTAATTTTACCCTCATTTCTTTTGATTTCTTCTTGTTTTTCTTTAAGATATTTTAATAAATGTGTTGGTTCAACTGCCCTAAAATGTTTTAAATTGTTATCAGTAAAAAAAGTCACAAGCCCTTTATCTATTAACTTATCCAAAACAATATAAATCTTGGAATTTGAGGTTTTTGATTCGTTAATTATGGGGCCGGTAGTTGAAGGTCCTAATTTTAATAATGATAAGTATACTTTAATCTCTGACTTTGTAAGGCCGATTTCTTCAAGTTCTAATCCTATGTTCTTTATTTCCATTATTAATACATCTATTTAGGATATATAATTCTTTTCATTTTTATCCTCCCTAAGGAGGGGATAATATTTATATAGATAATATATTGGATACTACTTTAAAGTAAATAATAATAAGTTGAAATGAAAAAAACACTATTAAATTACCTTGGAGCAGGAGTTATACTTGCAACTACCTTATTCAATGGCGGTTGTAAAACCTTAGAATCTAATGTTAATAATACTCATAATCCGCCAATCACACAATCTCTATCTGAATCAAAGAATCCTAATTGTTCTGAACCTCAAGTACAAACTTCGATTAAACCTGAAGTTAAGGCAGATAATACGGATTTAAAGACTAGTGTTTATGGTGAGGTTTTTGGAGGAAGTTATGCATTGCCTTCAGGTAAATTAATCGGCCCTTTTCCTTCATTATCTACTGAAGCAGGAATTAGATTAAATTATGATAATTTAACTATTACTCCATTTCAATGGACTGCATTAAACAATGATGGTAAAACTGCTGAAACTGATCGAGGAATTAGGTTAGATTATCGCTTATCACCGGAGTTTACCCTGCAAACATCAATCCAAGATTGGGAATTATTAAATCATAATCATGTTTCTGTTGCAACTTTAGGAGGAATTTATAAAATATCAGATTCAACTTTTGGAGCTAGAACTGTTTTTGATTTAAATGATGGTGGAGAATTGATAATTGGATCCTGTGCCCATAAAGTTTTTGATGGTTTTAATCTTGGGACAAGTCTTGTATACTCTGATAGTTTTAGAGGAGGAGTTTTTCCAGCAGGTTTTATGCATGTAACTCCTTCTTTAGACTATACTTTTAAATTAGGGGCTTTTAATGTTAAACCAAAAATTGCTTATCAATTTGGTTTAAGCAAAGAAATTCCTGATGCATTACTTGGAGGCATAAATGTATCATATACATCAGAACCTAAAAATATTAATTTAAACAGATAATCGATTATTTCTTCTTTAAACTGGCAATACCAAAAATAATCCAGCTTATTATTGCTCCTGTAAATCCAAGAGCCATATCTTTTATTGCATCCAAAGAATCGCCCTGTTCCCCTAAATAATTAGCAGTTGTCAAAGTATTGTGTCTTATGGCCGTATAACCATATTCTAATATCTCGAATCCGGCTTTAGTGCTTAATATCACCAAAGTTGTTAAAAATAAAGCTCTCCAACCTTTTGGAACCTTAAAAATTCTTGTTAATACTTCGTAAATAGGAATAAAAAATAAGACTCCAAACAAGAAATGGACTAATCTATCATAATGATTTCTTGAAAGGTTATAAATTTGTTTTAATACCTCGAATAAAGGCATTTCTGCATAGCTATAATGCCCTCCTATTGCATGCAATATCATAAATATAAAAATAAATGTATAGCTTAGATTAGAAAATCTGAATTTTTTATAAGTAAAGATTAATAATAAAAGGAATATCGGAGGAAGTATATTCTCATCAATCCAAACTCCCCTATACTTTGGGTTTATTGCCATCCATATCCAGAAAAGAATGTAAATAAACAACAAGATTTTGGGGTAATTCTCTTTGAAATTCATAATTTATTGAAGAAACTTTGGTTTATATTCTTAACCAATTAAACCTTCAAAAAACATTATTCTTTAATCTTAATAAATAACCTAAAATGTTTATTATTGGATGAAGAATTGCAAAAAAGACTATTGCAATGATAGACTGAATTAAGCTAATATGGACATAGACTTGAACAAAAATAACCGCTCCGACTATCCAATCTATCTGATCAAAAGGAATCCATGATTTCCCTGGAGAAATATTTAATTGCCTTTTAAAAAAACTTTTAATCAAATCCCCAAATAAAGCCCCAAAACCCAATAAAAAACCCAACCAGATAAGGTTTTCTTCTGGATAATTAATCAAGGATATTCTATTAGTAAAAGGAAAAACAAAACTTTGAATATATACAAATATTATTGACAAAAGAATCCCAAAGAATAATCCTCTATAGGTCTTATTTTTGCCAAAAATTGATTTTCCTTTTATTTTTTTATTTAAGTCAACTGGATAATTTAAAAATTTTATAAATTTAAATAGAACCGGGCTCATATTTGCAATCCCCGCAGGCAGAAAAAACCAAAAGATTTTTATCAATTCTATGAACTCCATTATATAATATTGGAATAAATATTTATAAATTTGATTATTCTTATAATGATATGAAAAAGTTCGAGATTCATCTTCATACTAATTTTTCAAAATGTAGTAATAACAAACCAGAAGATGTCCTAAAAAAAGCTAAAATTCTAGGACTGAACGGCATTGCAATTACAGACCATAACACTATTGATGGAGCTTTAAAAGTCAAAGAGCTGAACAAAGATAAAAACTTTGAGGTGATTATTGGAGAAGAAATCAATAGCAATATTGGACACATTTTAGTTTATTATTTAAAAAAAAGCATAAGCCCTGGAAACATAAAAGATATTCTCAAAGAGGCTAAAAAACAAGGAGCCGTTGTTGTGCTTGCCCACCCCTATAATATACTATCAAGTATAATGACAAAAATCTTTAAAATTAAAAATTTGAGGGGCACAATAGACCCTGAAAATGAGGTTATTAAAGAATTTAATGGAATTGAAGTATTTAATTCAAGATATTTGTTTAAAAAAGAAATTGAACTTTCCAGAAAACTTGCTGAAAGATACAAGAAAACCGCGGTTGCTGGAAGTGATGCCCATTTTTTATCAGAAGTAGGGAACTCATTAGTTTTATTTGAAGATAAATACACATTAAAAGAAGCTATATTAAAAAATAAGATCAAATATTATGGGAAAAAAAGATTCCCTGTTTTTAACAGATTCAAGAGTTTTTTAAGAACCAGGTAATATTCTTAGGATTAAATACCTAAATACCTCAAATTAAACACCCTTTTTTATAAAGATTATTTGAATCATCACCTGCACTAAATTCAAGATTGCCATTATCAAAAAGAACACTACTGCAATATAAGGATTAAAATAAATCAAGATATAAAAAATAAGGGCATAATAAAATAACTGATACTCTCTTTTTTTTATCAGGTAGATTGCATGGCCAGAAACATAAAAGAATAATGCTAGGATTGGAATAATTTTTTCTGTGACTAAAAAGATTGCGGAAAATAGGACCGATATCGTAACTATTCTATCTGTTGCATAGTCTATCCACCATCCTTTTTTATTTTTTAATCCTTGGTATCTTGCAAGAGAGCCATCAAATAAATCAAATAAAAAATGAAGAAATATAAAAAGAAGAAACAGGTCTTTTGAAATATTTAGAAATATTGCCGCTAAAATTCCTGATAACAAGGAGATTATTGTCAAACCATTTGGAGTAAACCCCAAAGAATTAAATAATTTGGATATCGGAAGAAACATAATGTCTCTGTTTCCTTTTATCCTACTTGTTATCCTTAAAGAAAATTCCTTAATTTTGTTCATTTTAGGTTTTTATAAAAATCCTCCTTTTTTAAAATAAATTTAAAGTTCAATCTCCAGCATGACTGGAAGATGGTCTGATACCTCTGAATTTATTACTCTAGATTTAGTTTTAAGGTTTTTTGAAGTTATGAATATGTCAAATGCTTTTTTTGGTCTAAATGCAGGAAAAGTTGGATTTTTTTGGCGCAATTCAAGGCAGGAATTTTTAATTAAAGGATTTATTTCTGAAATCCCTTTAAAAGTATTAAAATCACCGCAGATTATTGATTTTTCACGATTGTTTGCCATTTCTCTTATGTCTTTAAATTGTTTTTCTCTTGTTTTTTCACCAAGAGCGAAATGAAAAAATATAAGATTTATTTTTTTAGGAAGTTCTATATTGTAGACTAATTTTTTTGAACCATATTTTATAAAAAACTTTTTAAAATTCATTCTTTTTTTTGAAATAAAAGCGTTACTTTGGTTTTTAAGAATTGGAATTTTTCTAGCCATACTTTTTGGAAGATATTTTGTTTCAATATCATAAAAATTATATTCTCTATCAATAAGTGCTTTAATCTGATTCTTCCTTATTTCTACTATACAAATGATATCGGGTTCTTCTAGATAGATTATTCTCTTTAAATTTTCAATTATTTTTTTAATTGCAGTTCTGGATGGAAAAATATATCTATAACTCTTAAAAATGTAATCAAAAAGAGATCCATTTAATCCACTAAAATAACCTAGATTTATTAGCAGTATTTTATATTTCATAATTAAATGAACTAATTATTTCTTATAAATGTTTAGATATTCTATTTAAAAATATTCAAGAATTCTTAAAAACAAGGAATTAGATTATGATTGCAGAAGATTTAATGTCTTTTTTATCCTCAAATTCAGCAACTATTGCATTTGTTGTTAACAGCATAGATGCAATTGATGCCGCATTCTGCAATGCCAATCTCACGACTTTTACTGGATCTATTATTCCGGCATTGAATAAGTCCTCAAAGCAATCCTTTGCTGCATTATAGCCTATATTCTCATTTTTTTCAATGGATAATTTTGATAAAATTTCAGCTCCTTCTTTTCCTGAATTTTCAGCTATCTGCCTTAATGGCTCTTCCAAGGCCCTTTTGATTATTTTTAGTCCAATCTCTTCATCTCCGTTAAATTTTAATCTTTCTAAAATTTTTATTGCATTAAATAAAGTCAGCCCTCCGCCTAAAACAACACCTTCTTCAACAGCTGCTTTGGTCGCATTAAGAGCATCGTCAATTCTCATTGTTTTTTCTTTCATTTCTGTTTCAGTCATTGCACCAACTTTTATAACTGCAACACCTCCTCCTAATTTAGCAAGCCTTTTCTTTAATTCTTCTTTTTTATAATCTGAATCAGTATTTTGTATTTTATTGTATAATATTTTTTTCCTTGATTCAATTTCTGCCCTATCACCTTTTCCTTCAACAATAATTGTTTTTTCTTCATTTATTATTATTTTCCTGGCACTTCCGAGCCAATCTTCTTCAAAATCTTCAAGTTTCATTAATTTTTGCTCTGAAATTACCTTTCCTCCAGTTAAAGCAGCAATATCCTCTAAAGTTTCTTTCTGGTCATCTCCAAAACCCGGAGCTTTGACTGCACATACTTTTAAAGTTCCTCTTAAAAGATTCAAAACAATAGTAGTAACTGCCTCTCCTTCAACATCCTCGGCTATAATCAATAAAGAACGCCCCTCATTTGCAACTTTTTCCAAAGCAGGAACCAGCTGTTTCATATTTTCTACTTTTTTGTCTGTTATCAAGACATAGGGATTTTCCAATTCGCAAACCATTTTTTCATGGTCAGTTGCCATATAAGGCGAAATAAAACCTCTCTCAAACTGCATTCCTTCAACAACCTCCAAAGATGTTTCAATACTTTTTGCCTCTTCCACAGTTATGACTCCGTCTTTTCCAACTTTTTCCATTGCTTCTGCAATCAATCTCCCTATTTCTTCATCATTATTTGCTGAAATTGTCGCAACTTGGGAAATCTTTTCTTTGTCATCAACTTTAACACTCTTTTCTTTTATGTATCTTACAATTTCTGAAACAGATTTTTCAATTCCCTTTTTTATTTCAATTGCATTTGAACCTGAAGTTATGTTCTTAAATCCTTCTTTAACAATTGCCTGAATCAAAAGAGTTGCAGTTGTTGTTCCATCACCTGCGCTGTCCTGGGTTTTTGATGCAACTTCTTTTACCAGCTTTGCACCCATATTTTCAAACTTGTCTTTTAATTCAATCTCTTTTGCAATTGTAACCCCATCATTTGAAATTATTGGGTTTGTTGATTTGTCAAGAATAACATTTCTTCCCTGTGGGCCAAGAGTTATTTTAACAGTGTCTGCAACCTTATTTATGCCTCTAAGCAAGGCCTGTCTTGCATTTTCATTGAACATTATTTGTTTTGGCATGTTTTTACCTTCTCCTTAAAGTATATTTAAATCTTGTAACATCTTCAGCTTTTCCAACTATTGTATCTGGATCATACCGCTCATAGGTAAGCAATCTTACTTTTATTGATTGAGGTCTATTAACAAACCAATAATCTGGACGTTCTCTTCTAATCATCTCAATTGAATCTAGTGAACGTTCCTGCAAAGGAGTTGTTCCCGGAGCCAGGGGTATTCTTATTCCAAATTTAACGGTCCCATCCACATTTCCAAATTCAGTTTCTAGAACGGCTGGAACCCCGAGCCAATTGTCTATTGCTCTTGACATTTTAATTTTCCTCCACCCTTGCTAAAACATCCTTTAATTCAACGATTATAAACTTTTCCTTGTTGATTTCAATCTCTTCATGTGAATAACCGCCGTAAATGACTATATCTCCTTTTTTAAGTCCAATCTCCTGTGTTTTGCTGTTTCCAAATTCAATAACTTGTCCTTGTTTTTGATTTTCCTTTGCAGATTCTGGAATATAAATACCGCCCTTAGTTCTTTCTTCTGTTTTTATTGGCTTAATGAGAATTCTTTCTCCAAGAGGTTTTATTGACATTTTAAATTATTATATAAATTTATATAAAAAATATTCATTAAAAGGGTATTTAAAATTTTCTGTGATGATTGGAAACCCGATTAAAAAAGAAACCCTTAAAACCTTTAATTTTGTTAATTGTTCATGACATTCAAACAGATTTTAATTGATAAGTTAAAAGACAAGATTGATAAAGATAAACTTCAATATCTTCCTTCAGGATTCCAGAGAATCGGAGATATAATCATATTGAACTTAAATGAAGAAGTTTTAAGATATAAAAAGGAAATAGGGAAAATCGTTTTAGATAACTTTAAAGTCCGGAGTGTTTGCATTAAAGAAGGAGGAATAACTGGAAAGTTCAGGGAACCTCAAATCTCGGTTGTTGCAGGAGATAAGAACACAATAGTTACTCATTTTGAGAATGGATGTTATTATAAATTTGATATAAAGAAGGTTATGTTTGCGAAAGGCAATCTTTCTGAAAGAGTAAGGATTGCAAAGCAAATTAAGCATAATGAAGTGATTGTGGATATGTTTGCTGGTATAGGCTATTTCACAGTTCCTAATGCAAAATTAGGAAAACCTAAAAAAATATATGCAATTGAATTAAACCCTGTTTCTTTTAAATTTTTAAAGGAAAATATAATCTTGAACAAGATAGAAAATATTGTTGAAACAATAAACGGAGATTCCAAAGAAGAGGTTCTAAAATTAGTTGAAAAGGGCATTAAAACAGACAGGGTTTTAATGGGTTATCTGCCTCCTCCAAAAGAATTTTTACCATTTGCAATGAAAATAATAAAGAAAAATGGTTTTCTGCACTATGAAGATTTGATAAGAACCGAGCATGTTGATGAAGATGTTGAAAAAGCAATGAATCTAATTTCAGATGCAGCTGCTGTTGAAGGATTTAAAGCAAAGTTACTTCTAGCAAAAAGAGTCAAAGGTTATGCTCCTAAAATGGACCATTATGTGATTGATACAAAAATTTTTTGATTAAAGCAATTTTTTCAATTCTTTTTTCAAATTTTCTGGGCTGATAATATAAGATAAATTAATACCAAATTTTTTCATATAAGCTTCATCCTCAGGAGATAATTTTTTATCAGCTAAAAATAGGGAATATATCATTATAGTATAAGGAAAATTCTTTCCTGCTCTTGCTTGAGCATGAATTGTTTCTATTGGCTGCTTAACTCCTTTTTTTCTTCCTGTAACTATTTTATACATATAAATCCCATAATTTCTTTCTCCTTCTGTTCCAGGGCTTTTTCCTAAAAATAAAACAACATCTCCAAACAAAGCCATGGTCAAATCATGTTTTGCCCAATCTCCCGTATCAATAAATTCATCAAACAAAGGTTTTCCATCAACGCTTGTATCCATATATTGTCTCAAATGCCCTATTCCCGGATGTTTATCGCTTAAAGGAACTAATCCAATAATTTTCTTTCCTCCTAAAGCTCTGAATTTTTTTGCAACTTCCAAAGAAACGCCTCCATCAGGTAAAAAAGTCAATTCAGAATCAGAGTCTACAAGACTCTGAGCTATTTTTTCTAATTCAGAATCTAATTTTCCTTTAGAAAATCCCAATAATTCTTGATAATGATATTCAACATCTCCCGGACCTATTAAACAAACTCTTGTCATTTTATTTGTATATTATTAGGATTTATTAATTTTTCTCAGCCACAATCCGCGGCTTCTTGTAGCTCAATTCCCATGCCAGATTATAGCAGTAAGCTCCAACATTCTCTATCTTTATTAAATCACCTTCTTTTAAATTTCCAAAGAATTTTCCTAAAATATCATTGGAAAAAAGCAAAGGTCCAGCTAAAATATATTCGCCTCTTTGAGAGGTTTTATTTTTTGGATTTAAATTTTCTTTATTTAACTTTGAAAATTTATAAGTTGAAAGTGTTATTTTTGGCAGTAGATTGATTCCAGCATCCAAAACAGCATAAGTCCTTCCAAAATTCTCCTTTATTACATTCACCTGAGTTATTAATTCAAATGCATCGCAAACCAAATTTCTTCCAGGTTCTAGAATTATTGTCAAATTAAATTTACTGAGATATTGATTTATAGCATTAAAATAATTCTCCAAGTTTAAACTCAGATTTTTTAATTGTACTTTATCTGGAAAACCTCCTCCAATATCTATATATTTTAATTTTATCCCTTTTTTATCAAGAAAATAAATGAATATTGAAAGCTTGTCTAAATTAGCTTTGTATTCGGAAAGATTCATCTGAGTTCCCTGATGAAAATGTATGCAGGATACAGAAAGATTTTTAGAAACAGCATAATCAACCATATCTATTAATTGTTTTTCATCAAAACCAAATTTTGATTCTTTAAAAGAAACCCTTAAACCAATCTCCAAGTTATTTCCTCTTGCCAAGTTGTAAATCTTATTTATCTCTGATTTAGAATCAACATTAATAAGAAATTTATTTTTAATTGCTATTTTCAGTTCTTCTTCTGTTTTACAGGGACCATTAAAAACAACAAATTTCTTTGGAACCAATTTCATCTCATTTAAAGAAGCAACCTCAAAACTGCTCCCTAATTTTGTAAGAGTCTTAATCACTCCTGAAAAACTATTAGTTTTTACTGAGTAGCATATCTTAAAACTAGGAAAGCATCTTTGGCAAAGGTTTTCAAATTCCAAATAATTTTGAACAAGAATTTTTGGTTTGAATAGGAAATAGGGGGTTTCCATTTATGTAGTGAGAAGAAAAGAGTTTAAAAATCTCTTTATTTTAATTTTTCTATGGTAACATCATTTGATAAATACAAGCAAGATGTTTTAGGAAAGAAAGACAAAAGTAGCATCGGAGATACTGATGAAAAAATAAAAAGTTTATGTGATAAGATAAATTCAATGAAGGATTATTATACAACAAGTAGCTGTTCTGGAAGAATAACTCTTGTAAAGGATAATACAAAAAAACTTCCAGGATTGTTTCTTTGGAGAACTCATGAAAAAACTAGTTTTGGGGAATTGAAATTACAATTAGAGAATTCAAAATTTGCCAAAGATGATTCAGGAATTGTCTATTTCAAGCAAGAACCTTGTTTGTTAGTTGTCTCATGCAGAAATTCAGAATCACAAAAAAAATTGTTTGACATAGCAAGAAACAATGGATGGAAAAAATCTGGAATAATCTCAACTGACAAAAGATTGATAATTGAATTAATAAGTGCCGAAAATATTAGTCTCCCTATCATTAACAATGGGGAAGTCCTTGTTGATGACAACTATTTAAAATTTTTAGTCAAAGAGGCCAACAAAAAACTTGAATTGACCTGGAAAAAAATAGAAAAATTGAATTCTTTAATGTTAACTACTTTGGATTAAAATCCCGAACATATAAGTAGTTAACACCATAAAAATTCAGACAATGTATCCGCTAGTTAAAACAGGACAAGATTATTGACGGAATTTTTTCTATCTGAAATCATTGTTTTTTTAACCTAACATATACAATTCATTACATATTTCTGTCATGAGAAATGTTTTTAAAGAAAGAATTGTAATAATTTTTATAAATTCAAAAGAAAAAAACAATTTTAATCTTTGCAGAGATTAAAATTGATTAAAAAAGGTGAATTAAAAAGCTTTTCTTAGTTATTAGTTTACTCCTTATTTTATAGAGAGAAACCCGAATATTTAAATTGTTTGGTATTGCTTAAAAGTAATGAAAGGAGGTAAAAAAAATGGTTTTAGACTTTGCAAAAGAAGCGATAGAAAATATCGATACACATAGTATAAACTTTGATGATTTGAAAGCTGGAAAAGCTAACATTAAAGTTTTCGGTTGTGGAGGAGCAGGATGCAACGCGGTCACTTGGTTATTCAACAAGGGCATTAATGGAGCAACTGTTTATGGAATGAACACTGATGCATTACACTTAAGCATCACAAAGGCTGATGATAAGATTCTTATTGGTAAGGAACTTACAAGAGGTCTTGGTGCAGGTGGAAAGGCAGAAGTTGGAAGAGAAGCTGCAAAAGAATCTCTTTCAGAAATAAAGAAAGCTGTCTCTGGAGCAGATATGATTTTCATATTAGGCGGAGAAGGCGGCGGAACAGGAACAGGAGCAATGCCAGTTGTAGCTCAAATGTCAAAAGAAACAGGTTCAGTAGTTATTGGAGTTGTTACAATGCCTTTTGAATGTGAGAAAGCAAGAATTGACAAGGCAGAGTTTGGATTGCAAGAATTAAGAGACAATTCTGACACAGTTATTGTTATTGATAACAACAGACTTGTTGATATTGCAGGACAATTGCCTATTCAACAAGCTTTTGCTGTTGCAAATGAATTAATAAGTACAATGATAAAAGGAATTGTTGAAACAATCACTCTTCCATCTTTAATCAACTTAGACTATGCAGACGTATCCTCAATAATGAAAAAAGGAGAAGTAGCTGTTATCGGAATTGGTGAAGCAGACTCTAGTGATAGGGTAAATGAAGCTGTAAGGCAGGCTTTAACACATCCATTGTTAGACGTGGACTACAAAGGTGCCAACGGAGCTTTAATCCATATCACATGCGGTCCGGACATGAAACTTGAAGAATTCAGCCAAATAGGTAAACTTGTAACAGACAACATATCTCCTGAAGCTCAGGTTATTATCGGAGCTAGAATTAACAAAGAATTTGAGGGAAAAGTCCGAGTTATTACAATCATGACTGGTGTATCAAGCCCATATATCTTAGGAAAACAAAGATTCAGAGAAACTGAGTCAAGAGGCGCTGCCTCTGAATTCTCAGAATTCGGAATTGAAGTCGTACGAGATAGATGGTAGATTAGTTAAATTAATTATATCAATTTATTTGCCCCTTTGTTTTTTGAGGGGTGTTTTTTATATTCTTAAAAAAATATAATATAAATGTTTATAAAGGATTATTGGAAGATTATTTTATGGAAATAAGAATTGAACCTTTAGAAATTCAAGAACCCGAAAAATGGGGTTACCGAGTTTCTCAAGTGGACTATTAGAACGAAGAAAGGTTGTTTATGAAGTAACTGCCAGAGAATTAGATAAACATTATTTACTAGAGGAAAGATTTGGATCTACGCAAAGAGATAGGTGGAAAGTTTATGGTATTTCTGATCATAGAAATGCTGCAGACAGGGAATCCACAGATCAAAGGCTTCTTAAAAGAACAAGAGAAGTTGCAGATTCCGCTATGGAAGAAGTTAAAAGAAGACAAAGATTAGAATTAGTAGACTTGACGGTTAAAAGAGAAGATTAAATTCTTTCTTAAAATATAGATTTACTAAAAATTAAATACTTAAAATTATCCTAATTCTTATGTGGATTACAAAATTAAAGCTTTATCATAATGATTGCCCGATTGTTAATAGATGCATTAAATTTAATCTAATTGTTCTTTCTTATCCAAGTATTTGGTATGAAAGAAATGGAAACAAATACGCCACTACTATTTGTTATTTTCAATGCAGTGATGAAAAAGCAAAAAAAGCGTTTATTAAAGATTTAAGGTCTGACAAAAGAATAACAAAAGTTGAAGTTTCTAGAGATAATTTTGTTTATGAAATTAATCTTGGAAAAAAAGGAGAACATGTGATGCTATATTATAATCATCAAATATTTTTTGTAAAACCCACTGTTAATCATTTTGACGGGCACGAATATTGGGAAATTGCCGCATGGAACAGAAAAATTCTTGAAAAATTTATTAAAGAAGAAGAAAAGCATATGGATGGATGTGAGATTATGCGATTAGAACAATCAGATATTAATGAAATAAGATTTCCAGTACTTTCTCCTTCACTTTCAAAAGAGCAAAAAAAAGCTGTTGAAATCGCATATAAAAATGGATATTATAATTATCCAAGAAAGATTACAATACAAAAATTAGCTAAATTTTCTGGTATTGCAAAATCAACTTTTCAAGAGCATTTAAGAAAAGCTGAATTAAAACTTCTTCCTATCATAATTGAAGAAAATATCAAACAATAAATCTAAGAATATTAAATCTAAATTCTAAAAGCCGAACCTGTTCGGTATAAATTAAATAAAAGATTTTTTCTAGGATTAGTCATCCTAAGGGAAAAAGAGTTCTGTGAGAATAGAAAAATATGACTAACCAAATAAAACCTCCAAGTTTATTTTCAGATGAATTTTGGAAAGAATACAATAGAAAATGGGATGAAGGTAGAAGGAAAGCTGAAAAAGAACATTCAGAATTAGTTGCTAGAGTAATACCCTTTTTAGCTAATCAAATTAATCCTTTAGATAGAAATTTAGTCTCAAGACTAAAAGAATCAATAGAACCAGAATTAATGAACTCGCCGGAAGTTAGAGAAGTAATATATTCTTTTGATAGTGAAAAAGATGAGAATCTTGAAGAAGCATTTGCTTTTTTTATTTATAGGGCATGTTTTTATAGAAATGAAATTCATCCGGCTTTCACAAGCCATGATATTTGTATGTTTAATTATGGGGCTGAAAGAGCGTTTAAATTTATAGACGAAAGACTTGAAAAAAGGGCTTTTGATTATTTTCGTAGGTCAAGAAATTATAAATTTGCATCAAATATGGCTGCTCTTGCCGGAAAGCCTAATGATGCATGCAAATTTGCAGTTTATTTTGCTAGGCAACAAACAGATCTCTGTGATATTGCGGATTGGTACATAAGAGCAGGATCATATGCTATTAGGAGTAGAGATAATGCAAAAGGCAATAAATTCTTTAACAAAGCTGCAAAATTATTTGCAAAGGCTGGAAGAAAAGATTTAGCAGATGAATGGCGTGAGAATGGTCGCCAAAGGCAATACAGAATGAGCCAAGAAAGATACAGAGGTAGCGGTTGTTCTTATTTTGAATTAGACAGGTATTATTCGCAAAGATAACATGGCAACATTTGAAGATTTTCAAAAACTGGATATTAGGGTTGGTAAGATTATATATGTTGAAGATTTTCCAGAAGCAAAGAAACCTGCATATAAACTAACAATAGATTTTGGAAATGAAATAGGAATTAAAAAATCAAGTGTCCAGATTGTTAAAAATTATAAAAAAGAAGATTTAAAAGAAAAATTAGTTCTTTGTGTTGTTAATTTTCCACCAAGGCAAATAGGTCAAGTTTTATCCGAAGTTCTAACTTTAGGAGTTCCAGATAAAAATAAGGAATGTCTTTTAATTAAACCAGATAAAGATGCTCCAGTTGGAGTAAAGTTATACTAAATATCCTCTCTTCTGACTTTTTCAAGAGGAAAATGATACTTATTATTCCATTTTTCAAAGAAGACTCTTTCAAAAATAGACACTTTTTGTTTTTGCTTGGTTTTACATAATTTTGCCTGATAGCCAATTGGAAAAACCGCCTCTACTTCAATATTTTCAGGAATTCCTAGAATTGCTCTTATGCTTTCATCAACATAAGCGCCTATCCAGCACGCAGATAATCCTGACTCAGTTATTTTTAAAAGGAAATTTTCAATTGCAGCTCCTGCATGCTGTTTTACATATCTATCTGCTCGGTCATCATAAATAGATTCTGCTTTTTTTGGATCTGAACAAAAAACAACCAAAATCTGCGATTGTTTTATGAATTCCTGCTGGGAAGCTTCTGCAATTTTCTCAATCTTTTGTTTATCCTCAACAATTATCCATTTTATTATATTAAGATTTCCAGGAGAAGGCGCCAAATTTGAAGATTCTATTGCTTTTATCACTAATTCCACATCCGGTTTTTTAGTACCATAATTTCTTACAGATGCTCGTTTTTTTATAACTTCATTGAATTCCATAATTAAATCAATTAACAGAAGTATAAAAGGGTTTTGATTTTCACCCTCTTCTAATCAAATCTATATTTCTTTCAGAATTTTTTTTCTGTATAGATTTAATTATTAAAAAAATTACTATTAGTATCAGGATTATTCCAACTGGAAGAGCCCAGCTTTTAAAGGGTTCAAATACTCCCCCGAAAACATTTGTCATTGAAAAAGGATTTGTATCAACCATAAACAAATAATCCTTTAAAAGTATAAAAAGGTTACGTCCCCGGGAGGACTCGGACCTCCGACCCTTCGATTAACAGTCGAATGCTCTACCAGCTGAGCTACAGGGACTCATACAAACTTTAGAAAAATAGTATATTTAAAAGTATTTGTTCCTAGAATTTTCTTAATTCTCTATCCAATTCGTTTTTAAAACTCTGATAACTTTTGGGGTTTAATCTTCGGTTCTTTTTTTCCCGTTCAAGCCTTGCATAAACATTAGCTTGTTTGCTGCCTTTAATCAAAGATGTTAATGCCTGAATTGCAAATTCAATAAAGTCAGCTTCTCCAATTATTCCTATTTCATTATCTTTTAGAGAAACCAAACAATCAGTCAAATGACAAAGATTTTTCAAGGTTTTTCCGCTTGTTCCGATTATCCTTGATTTTATCACATGCAAATCTTTTCTTTTTGTAATATCTTTTATGTGCATGACCTGAAGAATAACATTTTCATCTTTTAATAAAAGAGCCCTTTGAACTGAAAAATCCAGGTTGATTGCTTCAAGAACCTTTAATGCAATATATTCCTTATCCCCTTCTCCCTCCACAAATACAAGCTTTCCTTTGTTCGTTATTTTAACATCCAATTCTTTCTCAAGCTTTTTCTTATTAGCAATTACCTGCGGGATGGTTTCAATGTAGATTTCTTGTGTCATTTTAAATTTTATTGAGATAAGTACAGACTAAAATTAATTCATTAAAGTTTTTAATTATTTCTATCAGAACTCATTTTTAGTTTCTTTGATAAACCCTTTTCTTTTCAGCCATTCTATTGCTGCCGGCGTGTATTTGAATAATATATCCCCTCTTGTATCTCCCTCAAATTCCCATGGCTCAACAATTACTGTATCACCAGGCCTTATCCATAAAGTTCTTCTCAAAGAACCCGGAATCCTGCAATTTCTTTCTTTTTCATCCAGGCATTTTACAATCATCCTGTTTGCTCCAACTCTTTGTTCAACTATTCCTATAACCTCTTTATTTCTTGGAATTCGGACTCTTGTAAATTCCTGTGGTGCTTGTTGAGGAGCAAATCCTTTATTTTTTTTGGATTTATCTTTAAATTTTTGCATGAAAGATTAAAAGAAAGATTGTTTTTAAATGTACTGATGATTTTTTGCAATTTGATTAATAAAAGTTTATTTAATCTAGAATATATTCCTACATCAATCCCAAGGCAATGGGAATCCCGTCAATTTCAATTATTCCGTTTTTTGAGATTATTCTTGCCTCAATAGCGGTTTCAATTGCTTCTTTGCCAACTATATTAAAAGTAGCATCTTCTTTTTCCATGTCTTTTAATATTTTCAAGACCTCTTTTTGGGATTTTTCCTCTCCCTGGAAAAAACCAGGTTTAATCTCTATCTGTTTAATTCCCTCTGAGAATGTTTTACCAATTAAACTAGTATCAGCCAAAGCAACAATCTTTCTATAAGCCTCATGAATCTTTAATTGCATAATAAAAAATATAAAATTTAAATAAATTTATTTACCGCCTATTCTGCAGACAGTAGTTCCACAATTAGGACATTTTCCTTTCATCATAGTTGTTCCTCTTTTCGTCTTTGACTCTTTTCCGTCCTTCATTGTAACTGTTTTCTTACATTTAACGCAATATGCTTCAGTCATTTTTAAGCCTCCTTTCTATTAGATTATAACGCAATTGAACTTATTATCCAATTTTTCATTTTTATGAATTAATTTCATTATGAAATCCTGTTTTATAAAGCTTTATGTTAGTTAAAAAAAAATTCAAAAGGTTTTTAAAGGGTTAGTTATTGCGCTAAACAATAAAATTTTTAAAAAATATTAAAAATGGCAACACTTAAAGAAATCGAAGATTTTTGGGATAGAGAAGTAAAACCTGTTGCATTAAAATGTGCAGATGGTTATAGAGAAATAAGCAAAGCTATGGAAGCTGAAGACAGCGGAGATCTAGAGAGAGCTAACCATATCATAAATAAATTTCTTGCATGTACTGGAAAAGTCGATTTATGCTCAGTTGTTCATATAAGTGAAATGAATTTTAGAGTAGAACATGAGTTATGCGATAGAAGAGATCCACGTGCTTATGTACTTCAAGCAGAAGAGACTTTAAATTCCCCAGATTTTTATAGGGATGTCTTTAAAGGGCAAGAAACAGAAAAAGAAGAAGCTTTAAATCTGAAATGGTTAGGTTACAAATTACATGAGATGGTTAGATTATAATTTTAATCTATACTTTAGCCCTGATTGAATTTTTCGCACCGCATGCTAAACAATGCATAAAAGTAAACCCCTTGTCTTTGATTATTTCTGTATCTGGTTTTCCGCATTGTTTGCAGATTACAAACTCTTTTGCATATTCCTCTATTTTTTCATTAATCTTTTGTGAGGATATCTTTCTTTGAAGAACCACTAAGCTATTTTTGAAAGTTCCGGGTGTTGCAAGCTCTTTTAGTAAAAATTTAAAGAAATGATCAACAGGCCTTCTCAAATAAGAAGCAATCTGCGGAAGATTGCTAAGGACGGTTTTGGTTCCCTCCAAATGCCCCTCTATTTTAGGTATTTCAAACCTTTCTCCGCTATGCGAGATAGGTTTTATTTTTTCATGCGCTTGATTTAATAGCTGTTCGTAAGTTTCCATGAATAAAGAAGATAAAGGAGGTTTAAAAAGATTTATAAATGAATCATTTTAACTAAATGCATGACAACTTTAGTGGGTATAAGGGCAGGACAAGTAAAGGAAGGAGTTGTTCTTGCCTCAGATTTAAGTCAAACAAAAACAGTTTGGAGTCCTCAAGGAGATGTTGCTTATAGACAACAAACAAAACTTGAAGGACAAAAAATTTATGTAGATGATTCTAGACAGTTGGCGGTTTGCATGTCAGGAATCTATGACCAACCTTATATTGATTTCTTGTCAGGAATTTTGAAAGGACAGATTGATTTTCAAAAGGCCGTTGAAAAAGAATTTTTTCCAGAATTAGCTAATTTAACCTTAAGCAGATGGGGAGGAAAAGTTCCTGAAAATGAATTATACAATGGTTTGTTAGTTGCAACCCGTTTTGACAACAGACCTAAATTGTACACATGTTTTCCCCTTGGAAAAGTAGAAGAAAGAAATTGGACTTCGATAGGTTCTGGCTCACAATTTGCTTTAGAACATATTTCAAAACAAGGAAAATTAATACCTCATTACCTAGGTTTAGAAGAAGCTGTTGATCTTGCACAATCAAGCTTAGATAAAGCTTCCCAAGATTTGTACACAGGAGGACTAGACATTGTAGTTATAGCTCCTGGAGAAATAACCGAGTTTGGTTCTGAAATAAAAGCTGAAATAGAAAGGGCAAGAACCAGATCAATTGAAAGATTAAAAAGAAAAATAGCTTAAAAAGAATAATCTTTAATAATTTTGAAAGACAAACCCTTTTTAATAAATCTTCATAATATATTTTACAGAATCCGATTTCTTTTTAAGAACAAGAATTATAATTGATTCATGAAAAGAGGAACATGTCAAAGAAATATTCCAGGTTTAAATCAAATATCTGAAGATTCTGTAGTATTTAGACCATTATATAATAGGTTACCAGACAAACCCAAGACGAACTTTCAGTTAGGATCTTAACAGGAAGCTTTAGCAAAAGCCAAAAAAGATAACTTATCAAATTTCTTTACTGCCTTAGGAGATTGTACATATTCTCCTCCGGACTATCAAGGAAAAGAATTACCTAATCTAAACCCAAAAGATTACCTTAGGGAAGAAACTAATGGCTTTACTTCTAATCCAGATTCAGTAAGAGTTTATGAACAAGGAGTAGTATACTTAGAATGTAAAGCTAGCTTAACAAAATCAAGTAAATATTGGATTCCCTTAAGACAATTAAAAAGACACACACAATTACTATTAGAAAGAATAGAATTTGGAGATTGGACTCCAGGAGTTAATTATTTATTATTCACCTATGGACAAAGAAGAAGAGATTATGACAGTTACCACTGTGACCGAAATGGGAAAAGCCGTAATGGAAGAAAACATCATTGTGATAATAGTTGTCTGACAAAAAATCTAACTCAAGACGTGAGGACAGAAGTGATAATCCCTATAAACCTGCTATTCGGATTACTAAGGAGTCACTTGCTTAGACTAGAAAAAAAGTTTGATCAGGAATCCTCATTATGCGGATATGACTCTGCCTACGAATTTCAGATTTCAACTCGATTAAACACCCTTTTAAATGGTGGACGTACAAATGGAAGTAGGTTAGTTAAACCAGTAGGAACAATTGAAGAACTCTTAGGAGAAGATTACGATCCTGAATTATATAGATTTCTAGGACTAGAACATTTAACAATTAAAAGATTCAGGCCACCTAGTTTAATTTGTAGACCAATGGGGATTTATAGAAATTTCCCAGTAAAAGGATTTGATATAACAAAAGTAGAAATGACCGAAGAAGGACAAAGGAAATTTTTAAATAATCTTAACTTAGCTCACGACTGGTTGTTCCAAACAAAATTAGGATTGGGAGAACTAGAAGATACTTCCTTTGATCCTGCAACCTTCGAACAACCCGAGTTTTAAAATATAGCAAAGGACGCTGATAATTCCTGAGTTGCGCCTTTGCTATCAAGTGAAAGTCATAAGAGTACGTAAAATATTTATGACTTTCACTATAGACTTAAAATAAAACCCCTTGCATTCTATTCTTTCTTGTATCAGAACCTACAATTAAATAACTAACACTTTCAGGAGTATTTGGTCTTGAATAACAGCCAACATAACAATTAACCTGGCAAAAAACATAATCATTTCTTCTGCATGATCTTGAACCAAGACTCCATAAACCATCATTAAATTTTATTGCAGAAATTCTATTTCTAGAAGTAATTCCTCGTAATTGATCTTGCACAGGACCAAAAGAGAATTTTGTTGAAATTTGTTCACCATCTTCAAGAGGTTCTCCATCTCTAGTGATTTCCATTACTCCAGTCCCATAGAGTATTCTGAAAGTATGCCTATCAACTTTCATTGGAATTTCATATTCATTAAAAGGCCAGACTCCAAATTTTACATAGTTTTTCATAATCAATGCGCCTTTATGTCTGCCTATTCCTTTAAACCTGCATAATCTTAAATGAGTCTCCTCAACAGAATCTGGAACAAGAATATTTTTAGGATCACCAGAATATCTTTCGAGCAATAATCGTGAATTAAATTTTATATTGTCTGCAACTTCAGCTATTCTTTCACTTTCTTCCGAAGCCCCCAGTGTTTTTGGAAGATATTGTAATAAATAACTTTCTAGAGGGCCATATAATTTTAATTTAATCGTTTCAGGATCTACAATTTTTAATAACAATTGAATTCCATTAACCGCGTTGGCACTTAAATCTCTTAATTCTTGATAAACCTGCGGCGAAGAAGTTCTTCCATCAATTGATCCTGAATAAAATAAAAAAAGTCTATGCTCTAAACCTCCGATTTCCATGCCTTCTGGAACAATAGCATCGGGAAAAACTCCCTCTCTATCATAAGGCGGAACTCTTTCATCCATCATCTGAAATAATCTTTGTGAAAGTTCTATTGCTTTTTTTTCATTAATCAGCACTTGAAATTTTTTTCTATCAGCAGTCATACTTCAGGAATTAAATTAAGTTATATAAAGAATATGATAATCAAACAACTATTTCTTTTTAAATCTAAAAAATAATCACAATTTAATTTGACAATGAAAAAAAGAATTGAATCTGTTATAATAAGATATGGAGGAAAAGCAAGAACCGTCCAAAGGCAATTAGACAATGGGACAGTTGAAGAAGTATGTTTAATATGGTATTCGACTGATTTTGCAAGAGGTTGCATTTCCCAGGTCCCAGTGGAAATGCTAGAGGAAGTGGTTAGGAATAACGGTTATTACGCTGAAGGGAACCTAAAAAAATATGCGAATCAGGGATTATTAGGACAAAAATGCATTTATTGTTATGCAACTACTGTTGAAGGCAATACCCGACCAAAGGTAGTAAATAAAAAAACAAGGAAAAGTTTTGCAGACAACGGTTATCCTGCAATAATAAGAATAGGAGTTTCAACAGATCCCGGACATCCCTATTATTATGGAACTTTAATGGATTTTCTTGGTCTTTGTAAAGAATTTTCTTCAAGAGTTATTATAACAACAAAAATGTTGCCTTTTGGAATAGAAGGCGCAAAAGAAACTGCAAGATTCGCTAGAGATAATAATCCTGCAGTAGGAAATCTAGCGGAACAAATGAAAATACCTTCTGGAAAAGATCTTGCAGAAAATGTTCAACCGGTTATTGGGCTTCTTTCATACAGTATCGGATATAATCATGCAGAACCTGGAGCGGTTTCTCAAGGGTTTTCTAATCAATGGAGAATTAACCAAGCAGAACGATTTTACAAAAAGGGAATCAATACTTGTTTGACAGTCACTTGCGATGTTGCTCAATCTATAGAATCAAATTTAGAGCATGGATCTGCATTAGATCAAGCATTAAATTCCCGTAAAAAAACTGGAATACCCATTAGGATTCTTCCATTAAGAGCATATAAACCCGATGCAGCAGACCGCTTGTATGCTATGGGTTGGTACGCTATTCAAAGAGCTTCACAAGGTTGCAGAGTAATGGATCATTTTCAGAGTCCTGGAGCATTATGTGAGGATGGAACTGAAAGACTTCTTTACCAAAAATATGGGGCCCATTATATTCCAAAATATTTGCATCCGGATTTTCAAAGATTAATGGAACAAGGAATTGGATTTTGCGGAGGAATAGGAAAGACAGAATATTGTGATAAATGTACAATTGAAGATGCAAGAATAACTTTTCCAAGAGATGAATTAGTAAAACTTGAAGGAGTAAAAGTAAGAGCTTATGGTTCAGGAAAAAAATTTGGAAAAGGTCAAATGAAATTATTTTGAATTTGGAGATAGTGTAAATCTACACCAACTTTTTTGCTTAATTGTCCCATAACCCTTAAAATTATTAAGGTTATAAATTAGTTCAACAATTACAAGTAATTGTTTTGGTGTTTATAATAAGTAAAGAGGTAGTTAAAGTGATTTATGAATTTTCATTTTGTACAAAAATGGATCAATTACCTAATCTTTTTCACCCTAAATACCTGACTCTTCCAGGTTTTGGCTCATAAATCACTCCATCCTCAAGAAGTTTCTGGATTTCCTGGGTTATTAATTGAGGGGGAGATTTTAGTTTGGTTATTATCTCTTCTTTATCAATGCCTTCTTTTGCCTCTGCTTCTTTTATCATTATTATTAATTCGTCCCTCAATGCTCTAATTTCTTTTTTCTTGGTATCTGTAAGTATTGGCTGAAAAGATTTTTCTATCTCTAATTTTCTTATCAAGAGATATTTTGGATTTTGTTTTTTTATTAATTCTGGAAGTATATACAATTCCTGATTAAAAAATCTTACAAACCCTATAACCAAAATAGTATCCCCCTGAACTAAATCAGAGAAAAGCAAAACATCATCTGCAAAAACCCTTGCCCTTATCTGCCCGCTTCCATCATCAAGGGTTATTGTTGCAAATCTTTTTTCCCCTTCACTTTGATATTTGTCAATTACATTCGCGATTATGTTTACACGAATTATCTTTCGATTTCCCAATTCAACATGCTTCAATCTTTTATCAAGATTTTCATTCTCTTCAAAAATCTGATTCGCTTTCAATAAATCAAGGATTCTCAATTTATGGGCAGTTTCTCTCTTTTTCTGTTCCGGCATTTTTTTACCTCTTTTATATCCTACAAAACTTAACAGGGTTTAAAAATTTTGTAGTTACAGAAAATATACTATATTTTCTATCACTAAAATTATTTAAAAAAATAATTTTAAGGTTTTAAATGTTTAGATAGCTAAAAATTCGGTCTTTAGGCAACAGATACCTCAAGAAATTTTTGATATTAATGATATCAGGAAGGGTTCGATTGAAAGTATATACTGTTTAATCAAAAACCTTTAAAAAAGGATTTTATTTATAAATAGTAAGATGCAATCAGAAATTTTGCTTAACAAAGAAAATAAAAAGAACTTAAAAGAAGAAGCAGGATTTAAAATAATAACTACCTGTCTTAATTATCCTCTTTTAAGAAAATTATTTTTTGATAAAGTTAAAAAGAGTTTTTATGAGTACTTAGTACTGAAAAATCCATTTGGATCGCCTAGAGAAGTCCAAATTAAAAAATATCGATTTATAAATTCCCTATTGGATTCTGTTGACAGAACTTTAAAAAAAGGATTTATTTCTCCTGAGGTAGCTAAAAAAGCTTTCAAGACTCTAGGAAAAAATCTTATTCATTCGGAAGAATTAATGTCCACATGCAATGAGTTCAAAAAAAAATATGGAGACATGCCTCCTGCGTTTATTGTTTTGGGACCTACTCAAAAATGTAATTTAACCTGTAAGGGATGTTATGCTTCTTCAAAGTATAATGCTCCAACTCTGCCCTATGACATTATTGACAAAATCGCTGGTGAGATACATGATGAATGGGGCTCAAGATTTATGACAATCACTGGAGGGGAACCATTAATGTACAACAGCAATGGAAAAACTTTATTTGATTTATGGGAGAAATATAATGACATGTTCTTTTTGTTCTATACAAATGGAACTTTAATAACAGAAGAAGTTGCAAAAAAATTAGCAAAACTTGGCAATGTAACTCCAGCTATTTCAATTGAGGGTTATGAAAAAGAAACTGATGAAAGAAGGGGTAAAGGTGTTTATGAAAAAATGCTAAATTCAGTGAAGAATCTTAAAAAAGCAGGAGTACCATTTGGAATTTCAGTAACTGCAACTTCAAAGAATTTTGATATTTTAAAGGATGATAAATTTTACGATTTTGTTTTTAATGAGCTAGGAGCGGTCTATATGTGGATGTTTCAGCTAATGCCTATAGGGCAAGCATGTGATATGAGAAACTGCATGATAAATCCTGAACAAAGAATTGAACTTTATAATAAATGGGTACATTTATTAGAAGAAAAAAAATATTGCATTGCCGACTTTTGGAATTCTGGAGTTCTGACAGATGGCTGTATTGCCTTTGGAAGAAGATCTGGATATTTGTACATTGATTGGAATGGCAATATAACTCCCTGCACCTTTGTTCCATTTTTTGAAGATAATATAATACAGTTATATAATGAAGGGAAAAAATTGACAGATAGTTTGTTTTCAGAATTATTTGTGAATGGAAGAAAATGGCAGAAGGATTATGGATTTTTAAAACATGATCCTGACAACTGGCTTATGCCTTGCGCCATTAGAGATCATTTTATTAATTTTAAAAAGAATATAGTTACTAAAAAAACAAAACCTGAAGACAAATTTGCAAAATATGCTTTAACTTCAAAAGATTATGAGAAAGTCTTAAAAAAATTTGATAAAGAACTTTCAGACAAAAGCCTTCCAATATGGAAAGAAAAATATGCTAGGAAATCTGAAGAAAAATAAAACAAATTGTTTAGGTTCTAACAATCTTTAAATACTTCTTTCAGCTTATTATCAAATGAATTGGAAAAGAGCAATATTATGCGGTGCATTATTATGGGTGTTAATATTTTTTGAAGTAAGTATTTTAATGTTTGGATTTAAATTAAGCGCTTCGAGTGTTAATTATTATATTCTCCATTACATTTTAACAGGGATACTTGCATTAATTGTTGCTTTTGTTTATTTTAGAGGAAAAGTCAAGGGAGGATTCGCAAAAGGCTTATTAGTAGGAATAATTTTTGCAATAATTGGAGTTATTTTAGATGCAATAATAACAATTCCATTATTTATGAACTTTAATTATTCTTTCTTCGCAGATATTTATTTATGGATGGGAATCCTTGAAGGAATAATAATAACTGGAATTATTGGAGCATTTAAAAAATAATTAACCTCTTCCCGAAATTTCTTGAAGAAATCCCTGCTTGGGCTGGAATAAATCACCTTTTTCTTTTAATTTTTCAATCGCCTCTTCAAATTCCAGGTCAGTCATCTCTTCACCAATCTCTTTTCTCAAATCCTCAATTGGAATCTGCTTTCCAAATCTTTCCTCCATTTTCTTAAGAGTTTCTTTTAACATGAGAATTTTATTTCTCTGACTTGAAGAAATTCTTGTAGTAAACCTGTCAATGTCAAATTTTTTTGTTTCAGGGTCATAACCAACCTGCATAAGATAATAAGTAGTTAATCTTATTGCGGTTTGTGCATCCTGCCTTTCAACTGTTAAAGATAATCTTGACTTTGCATGGGCTTCTGCTAATCTCACCAATCCCTGCAATTGCCTGGCTGAAATTGCAATTGAATGGGAATCTCCGGATGCTTGATGATTTCTAAGCTTTACATAAAAATTTTTTATCTCTTCAACAGCGTCATCTGTTAATTTCGGTTCTATTTTCTGTTTTGCATAAGCCACATATTTTTTGAACAACTCTCTTTCAATTTCAGGTTTTTTATCCTTCCTTTGATGGATATTAAGAACATGGGTTGCTATTGCATTGTCCTGATTTTTATTTGGCAAATCTCTTAAAACAAAAATCAAGTCAAACCTGTTCAATAGAGTGGGGGGAAGATCAATTTGTTCAGTTATTGATTGTGTTGGTTCAAATCTTCCATATTTTGGATTTCCTGCTGCAAGAACCGAGGTTCTGGCACTTAAAGATGCTTGAACATTAGCCTTTGAGATTGTTACTGTCTGCTGTTCAAGAGCTTCGTGCATCGCACTCCTGTCCTGAGCATCCATTTTTTCAATCTCATCTATGCAGACCACTCCATTATTTGCTAAAACCATTGCTCCTGCTTCCAAGGCCCAGCCCTTAAGGAATTCATCTTTCACAACTGTTGCAGTGATTCCTGCCCCAGTGGCAGCCTTTCCAACTATGTATCTTCCTCTCGGAGCAATCAACGAAATAAATTTAAGCGTAACCGATTTAGCGACTCCAGGATCACCTATTAAAAATAAGTGAATATCTCCCCTACTAGTAGTTCCATCTGGAGAAATTTTTCTAACTCCTCCAAACATCTGCAATACTAAGGCTTCTTTTATTTCTTCATAACCCCATATGCTTGAAGCAATGCTTTCTCTTAATTTTTTGAAGAGCTCAGGATCTTGAGAAATCTCTAAAATCTGTCTTTCATCCTCCTCTGAAATTTCAAGGTCTTCATAGGTTGATTCTAATGGAATAAGATTATTTGCCTCAACAGCCAAATCAAATCTAGTTGATATTGAACCTGAAGGCAGAGGAACAGGAACTTCCTTAAGAATTCCCAAAATTCTGACTTTGCTTCCAGGAGTTGTCTTTTCCTCCATAACCGGTTCAACTAAATCCTCATTTAAAAAAACACTCATCCTTCTTGGCTGTTCACCTCCGATCAAAGCATCTGGAGATTCTTCTATAACTAATCTTTGCGCATCAACCATTGTTTTGCTAAGCAGATTAAACTGTCCTTTCCTTCCGCATGAACATCTAGTTGGCTCCCTGAATTTCTTTTCAATCTGAAGAACAGAAATAACTGTTCCGCAGGATGGACATTCAAATTTTGCATTAATGACTTGAGGCCTTACATCAGATGCCTGTCTCACAAGTCCTTCAAAAAAAATGAACTGATTCAAATGCTGGGCCCTGATTGTCCGAATTTTAACTTTTTGTGTTTCTGGAAGATTGTTAAACCGAATTCTTGTATTTTTCAATCCTATTCCAGTCTCTTCCAAGGCAGTCTCCAAAATTGTCATTATCTCCTCAGGACTGCTTATCAATGCTTCTGCTAAAACAGGAGAATGAGAGGATAAATCATCAAAATTCACAAAAACCACTCTTCTTCCTTTTCTTCTGCTTTCTCCTATTTCTTTTTTATAAACCTCAAAAAAGGATTTTGCTTCTATTATCAGTTCTTCTGTATTCTTTTTTTTATCAGTCATTTTACAAACTCACCTTTTTCTCAACCTCTGTGTTTTGCACACTAAAAAAAGTATTTTTATTTATAAGTATTTATCTATAGGGTTGATATAAATTAGAATACGTATTTAAAATGTGGTTATTACTTTTAAGTTGTTTGTCAAAAAGAAATCTATTTATACACTTAAAATCCTATTTCTACTCCATGGATAATAAAAAGATTATTGAAGTCAAGAATCTCGTAAAAAAATTTGGTGATTTCATTGCAGTCAATAATATTTCTTTTGATGTTGAAGAAGGAAAAATCTTTGCTTTTCTTGGGCCAAACGGTGCTGGAAAAACAACAACCATAAAGATTCTTACAACCCTATTGCAGCCCACTTTAGGAGAAGTAAAAATTAATGGTTTTTCTCCAGTTGAAGATACAGATAGAGTAAGACATTCTTTTGGAATAGTTTTTCAGGATCCCAGTCTAGATGATGAATTAACGGCTTATGAAAATATGGAATTCCATGCTATTTTTTATGGAATAAATAAAGAAATAAGAAAAAAAAGAATTGAAGAATTATTAAACTTAGTTGAACTTTGGGCCAGAAAAGATGAGCAAGTAAAACATTTTTCTGGAGGAATGAAAAGAAGACTAGAAATCGCTAGGGGATTGATACATCATCCTAAGATTTTATTTTTGGATGAGCCCACTATAGGATTAGATCCTCAGACAAGAAATTTTTTATGGAAGTATATAGTTGAAATGAATAAAAAAGAGAAAATGACCGTTTTTTTAACAACCCATTATATGGATGAAGCTGAAAGAATTTCAAATAAAATAGCAATCATAGACCATGGAGAAATAGTTAAAATAGGGACTTCTAATGAAATAAAAAAACAGACAAATTCCAGTTCTTTGGAAGAGGCATTCCTTAAATTGACCGGTCATGTAATAAGAGAAGAACATGCAACAGCCAAGGATCATATGAGAATGGGGCGCAGGGTATGGGGGGGAAGAAGATGAATTCTCCTTTATACATAATGTGGTTAAGACAATTGAAAAGGTACTGGAGAAGCAAAGCAAGAATAGTCGGTAGTTTAGCACAGCCGATATTATTTTTAGTTGCATTAGGATTTGGCTTTGGCCCTATATTCCAAAAAGCAGGCGGAGGAAGTTACCTGGAATTTTTAGCTCCAGGAATAATTGCTATGAGCATTTTATTCACTGCAATGTTCAATGGGATAGAGATAATATGGGACAGGCAATTTGGTTTTTTAAAGGAAACTTTAGTTGCTCCAGTCTCAAGATACAGCATAATGCTAGGAAGAACTTTAGGGGGTGCAACTGTTGCACTAATTCAGGGAATAATTGTTTTTATCATCTCCCTTCTTATAGGATTTAGGCCTGTAAACTTGTCAATGATTTTAATATCTTTTATATTCATGTTTTTGATTGCTGTTCTCTTTACAGCCCTTGGAACTGCAATTGCTTCAAGACTTGAAGATATGCAAGGCTTTCAATTAATAATGAATTTTATAATAATGCCGCTTTTCTTCTTATCGGGAGCGCTTTTCCCAATAGAAAGCTTGCCAGAAGCTTTAAAGATAGTAACAAAAATAAATCCTCTTTCTTATGGTGTTGATGGCATAAGGGCATGTTTAACCGGAATTTCTAGTCTTGGAATTTTTATGGATTTTTTTATTCTTTTAATAGTTTCTTTAATCATCCTATCAATAGGAAGTTATCTTTTTTCTAAAATTGAAATCTAAAAAGATTTTTTCTTAAATATCCTTCCAAAAAGTTTTTCACCTAAAACAAAGGTTCCATAGGTGATGAAATAAGCGCTGAACACATCGATTGAATAATGGGCGTGCATTAAAAGAACAGTAACTGCCATTAGGATTGAACCTAATAAAAAAAACCACCTTATTTTTGAATCTTTAAAAAAAAGAAAGCCAATAAAGCTTAAAGCAACATGCCCTGAAAAAAACAAGTCGTTCTGAAAGGAAAAATATCTTAAAAGAAAAGGCAGGTTTGAATAGACATAAACAGTATCTGTTGGGACTTTCAGATGAGTCAAACAAGTTGCAAAACTCCTAACTAAAATCAACAGAGAAAAATGAGCAATATACAAATGAAATTTGTTTGTTCTAAAAAATATAATATAAAAAATCATTATCAAAATAATGATCGTTGCCCCCCAACTATAAAAAAAACTTAAATTAAAAACCGGTATGTTATCTAAAATAATGTCTCCACTTACCGCATTCCCCACCTTAGTCGTATATCTTCCAGCAAAAAAATTAAGCATCAATGAAACAACAAGAAAAATCAAGCTTAAAAAAATATAAAATTTATATTCCCCGATGTCTTTAGCCAATTGTCTAGATTTTAATCTTATTATTCCATAAATACTCTCGGAATTCATAATTTTACTAGAACAATCAGGTTTTTAATACTATTCCTTGTTTTTTTCAGCCTGCTTCAAAGTTTTAATCAGCTGATCCATAGAATCTTCCAATTGCTGATTGTTTTTCGTTCCTGTGCATACTAATTTTCCATTTGAAAACAAAAGGAAAGTAGCATTGGGCTCTATTAACTTATACACTAATCCTGGAAACTGTTCCGGCTCATATTCTGTATTTGTTAATTCTAGTGCAAGATAGTTTAAATTTAGCATCATATTTATGTTTCCAGAGGCAACTATGTTCTGGACAGTTATTTTTGGCTTGTCTGTTATCTCTACATTGATTTTTCTTAATGTTTTGATAACCTGTTCAATCACTTCCTTGACCTGAGCTATTGATTTTGTTCCAGTGCATACAAGGTTCCCAGATGAAAATACTAGAACTGCAGATTTTGGCTGTTTAATCCTTAAGACCAAGCCTGGAAACTGCTCGGGATTGTATTCTGTATTAGCTATAGTTTTGGCCAATTTAGTCAAAGGAACATCCTTTCCAAGAGAAGTCGTTGCTACTATATTCTGTATTTTTAAAGAACCCTTAGAGCTCGCTGATGTTTTCTTAGCCATTGTTGTTTTAGAAGATGGTTATAGTTATAGCATTTATAAAGCTTTTGCCTTTATAAAGCTTTGTATTTTTCTCGAGGAGAAGGATTAGAGCTTAAAAATGGTAAGAATTTAGGATTTAGTTTTCAGTAATGTATCTTCAACTCCATCCTCTTATATTCATCTTCAATTTCTTTCAATGTTGCAATATCATGAACAGTCCTATCTGGTCTTAAAGCAGTTACCCTTGGAAATCGTAATGCGAATCCAGACTCATAGGTCGGGCTCCTTTGAATGTTCTGGAAAATAATAGTTACAACAATCTTTGGTTTAACTTTTACTTCCCTTCCATGCTCTGATGTTATCAGTGGCTTGATTTTTTTTGTTATTTCAGTATAAGACAATCCCATTTCCTCTTTTTCCTTTAATCCTGTTGAGGCTTTTCCTATTTCCAAAAGCTCTCCAGTCTTTTCATTCCTGCATGAAAGAGTATAAGATGAAAGTATTCCCGCTCTTTTTCCTGTTCCATATTCAGCACCGGTTATCACTAAATCAAATTCATTTTCAACAGGCTTAAGTTTTAGCATATGCCCGACTCTTGCTCCGGGCTGGTATTTAGAATTAAGATTTTTTATCATCACGCCTTCCTGATTATCCTTCAATGCCTGTTTGTAAAACTTTTCCGCTTCTTTTTCATCAGAAGTTATTAATTGTTCTGCTGCCTGCAGATGATATTTTTTATTATCAATTATTCCCCTTAATAATTTGCTTCTTTTTTCAAAAGGCTCTTCTATCAGAGATTTTCCGTTTAGATATAAAATATCAAATGCATTGATTTCGACAGGAAGCTCTTTTATCAATTTGTCAATGTCATATTTTCTTCTTATTCTTTGAGAAATATCCTGGAATTGCTTGTATCTTTTAGTTTTTGGATCATAGCCTACGGATTCAGAATCTATTATAAAAGATTTTGCTTTTATATTCTCCTTGATGTACTTTACAACATCGGGGAACTGTTTTGTAACTTCATCAAGTCTTCTTGTAAAAATCTTAATATTCCCTTTTTCATCCTTATTGATAAGCATCCTGAATCCATCGTATTTATACTCAAAACATGCCGGCTTTCCAACCCTTTCAAAACCATCTGCAATGCTTTCTGCTTTCAAAGCAAGCATAACCTTTAATGGATGTCCTGGAACCAATTCTGTTTTATGAAGTTCTTTTATTCCTTTAATGGCTTTTTCAAAAACAAGAGCAAAATCATTTGCTTTATCGTATGATTGCTGGACTGCTTCAAGGTTCTCATTATTTTTTTCCAAAACTGCTTCAACAATAGCGTCTCTTATTGTTCCTGATGCAACACCTATCCTTAAATCATTTAACAAAGTCCTTATAATGTACTTGGCTTCAATTCCAGAAGCGCTTGTCAATAATTCTGAAATTAAGGCAAGTTTTTTATCAACAGTGCCTTTTCCAACCAATTCTGGAAGTTTTTTTAAATTCTCTAAAATTTTTTCAGTTGTAAGTCTTTTTGAAAAAAGCGTGTTTTGTTTTTTGCCCCATATAACATTTTCCGCAACCAATCCCAAATCTCCATACTTTTTCCATTTTAATACAATATCTTTTGCTGAAATTCCAGAAGATTTTTCTAGAGCCTTTATACATAACTGCTCTGAGATTCCAAACTCTTTTTCAGAATAATCTGGAAAAGTCTTTCCCTGCAAAAGATAAATAATTTCCAGATGCTTCTCATGTTTCAGCTTTTTCAAAAAATTAGCTAAAATCTCAGTCTTTTTCAGTCTAGAAGGATTTTTTTCAAGCTCCTCATAAACTTCACAAAGTTCTTTATATAACATTTATCAACCTTCTTTTTACATTCATAATAAAAAATAGAAGTTATTAAAGGTTATTATGAAGAAAAAATTGATTCTATTTTTATAAGATAGACAAAGATTTTTAAATATATTTTTAGATGCAATAATCTTTAAAAATTATTTGAGATAATTAATTAAATGAATGACAAACTCGGAGTGCATTATGATAGGATTTTTCGTTGGATTCGTGATGAAAAACATCTTCATAGTCAACAACTAGGTTATGACGTAGGCGTCCCAGCGACAGTTGATTATCTTATAGCAAGAGCATATTCTCTTAGGGAAAGGGGATCTGTTCCAGAAAATTCTAATTCAAAGAGCATGGATAGCTATTTGTTCAATGATGCTCGCAGAGAACATGGAATTGCAGATAGAGAAACATGGATAACTACTTATTTTTTTGGTGCATTATTCGCCGAAGACTCCAAAGATGATGATGGTGAGAATCCTTTTGAAGGAGAATTAAGAAGATTTGAGTCACAAAGGCATGGAACTTCAGTGGATGAAGTTGTAATAAATGCACAAATAGTTCAAGATTATGCAAAAGTTCATGATTTAGGTGAAGTTTTTCAAAGATATGCCTTATCAAAACTAGACTTAACGGAAAACTGTTGAAGCTTAAAAATTAAAGGAAAAAATATTAATCAAAATTAGCTTCAAGATTAATCCAATATAACTTCAAAAGCAACATATTTGTCACAAGTTCCAAGAATCTCTGTAATGGTTCTTTTCGCATCTTCTCTTGAATTACTTTCAGAAAGTATTAACCTATAATCAACTTTATCTAAAATATTATCAAGAGATCCTATAACAACCTCGCCAATTGTTCCAAATAAAGAGCCCCTATTCCAGGCATTTCTTAATTCAACATCTCTGTCTGTATAAACATACTTTTCATTAAAACCTTTACCATAAGACCTTATTTCATAACGTTTAGTTCTATTTCTAAACTGTTCAAAATAAATTGTTCTTAGATTAACAAACAATCTAGTCTTGGCATTATTTCTTTTCATTAAAAAAACTGAACTTTAGAGTATATATTAATTATTGTAAAAATAATTAAAAGTTTTATTAATCCTTCTTATCCCTTTCAATTCTTCTTTCAATATGTTCGGGTTTTATTAATTGACTGCAATAAAGAATACCTTTTTCTGTATCAACTTCAACTAAATCTGAAAGATCACAAATAAATTGAACTCCATACCCTATTCTTGGTTGCAAGTCTTGCAGAAGTCGCCAGTTTTTTGCTTCAAATATTCTTTTTATTTCTGGTCTTTTATAATAACCTCCTTGATCCTGAAATCCATTACATATCCCTTTACTTCCAAAAAATACTCCATGACAATAGGGAGTATTTTTACCTGTTTCAACTGAACCATGTTCCAAAGCATTTCTAAGAGCATCATTTACTAAATCAAAATGATGTCTCTTCATAAATTGTTCATTCAAAATTATCCTATGCACGGTGCTATAAAATTCTGGTAATCCCAACACATATCCCGCTACATGGGAAATAAATCCTAATTCCCTTGCTACAGGGGAAAAACCATCAACTTGAATCTCTGTCCATTTACAAAAGGAGTTTTCATCCCAACCAATCAGTTCTAAAGTTCTAGAGCTAGGCACTAATAACATGATAATATTTTCAGAATATTATTTAAAAGAATTTTGTCATTAAGAAATATCTTTTTATTTCCCCAATCTATTCCAAGCTCTTAGACTAGGACGTACTTTCATGTTCCTTGATTTTTTTCTAAGTCCTCTGGATTTCTTTGCAGCAGAAGTTAATCCCCTAAAAACACGATTCCTGTTTGAGGGACTACAAATCCAGTTTATGGTCCTATCATTGATTATTTCTGGTTTCGAATAATCAACCATTATGACTTCAAAAAAATAATACTTTCCATCTTTTCCAACGGGATAGCTATTAAGAACTTCCAGATTTGGAAAGTACTTTTGAACCCTTTGTTCAGCTACCCATCTATAATTCATTTTAAGAATCAGCCTTATTGTATGTTTTTTAGGCTTTCTTGCTTTGTTTGTTCTCTCTCTTTGTTTTCCTCCTCTTTTAACTCTTACTCTAACCATCACAAAACCCTTTTTTGCCTTATAACCAAGGGCTCTTGCCTTATCCAATCTTGTCGGTTTTTCAATTTTAAAAACTACGGGTTCAGAACGCCATTTAGTCATGAGTTCTCTGAGTCTTATTGAATCTGGATTCCTCCATGCCTGCCTTAGATGATGATAAAGTCCTTGTACCATGATTTCATTAAATAAAATTGCTTTTTAAAGGTTGTGATAAATCAAAATAATTAAATACAAAATTTATTTTAAAGAAAGTTTTAAATAAGCATTTTATTAAATATTAATAATGAGGCTGTAGCTCAGCCCGGTTAGAGCACGGCTCTGATATAAATATAGGTTCAATTTGAATCTTAATTCAGAAAGGCCGGGGTCCCAAGTTCAAATCTTGGCAGCCTCATTTAATTTTTAATGCCAAGATTTTTCAAATACTTAAACTCGATAGAGGAGAGTTTAAGTCACCAAGAATCGAATATAGATTCTTGAGGGCTTGGCAGCCTCATTTAATTTTTAATATTTTTTCAAAGGATTATTTAGTGTTCCAATCTTACTTACTCTTAAATCCTGCATAAACATTAATTATAAAATTAAGCAAATTATCTTTAAAAATTTCTAGAGATTATTGCCCTAAGAATTCAACACTAAGATTTCCATTTACCAATTTATAGCCCAGAACCGGAAGTTTGATGTTCAAAGTTTTAGAATATACTTTGTTTTCTGCAAGGGCCTTTATTTCAACAGAATTTTCCAGTTTATTTATTATTATATCCTCTATATTTCTGACTCCTGGAACATTAAATTCATATATAATTTTTCCGGACATTCTTTTTAATTTCGAAGAAGGTTCTTCTCTTGGAAGTTTTGAGATTTCACTCAATCTATCTTCAGAAATAACATTTTTTATTTTTTTGACAATCGGCTTTGCCTGCTTATTGTTGAAATTATCCGGAAGGACTCTTTTTCCATTCACGAAAAATTGTATATGCATGTTGTTAGGAAGTGAAGTTGCTGGAGGATTCATAGAATCATTTGGGATGTTCTTCATTTGCTTTTCCAAAACTTTGAATGCGGTTTCAAACATTTTTTCCATAAAAGAATTTCCCGTTCTAAACAAAGGTTCATCTGGAATATCACTTTTACCCAATAATCCAAAATCCTCCTTATAATTTTTGGATTTTTGATCGGAACCACAGACAGGACAAAAATCAAAATTTTTATTTATTTTTTCACCACATCTACCACATTTTTTCTTAAACATATTTTTTTTAAGTAAAAATTGATTTAAATATCTTTTGGATAATTTTTTAATTAATTTTGCGTGAAAGAATAATCGGATTTTTAAATGTATTAAAATTTTACATGCCTTTGGCAATGCAAAATTTCTTCTTAATTGTTAAGATTAAATTGAAAAAGTAAGAAGAGAGTTAAAAGTTTTTTGCTTGAATTGTATAATCCTAATCATATTCACTCTCCCCGCCTTATTTTATACTTACACTAATGATAATAAAAGAAATTTAGGCTTGCTGAAAGCAGAATAAATTTCAAATAAAGTAATCAAAAAGCTTTTTAAACCATAAGTATTCTAAAAATATATATAATTTTTAGTAAAATACAAAGAGGTTTAAATATGGAAAAAGAAAATCACGACATTAAAACTAGAAAACAAGATTTAGCTGCTAAATATGGGATTGATTTTGACAAGCTAGAAAAAGAGCAGTTGAAACTTGCAAAAGAACTTTCAATAAAAAACAAGATAGATTTCTCTCTATCGGACCGGTTCGGAGCTTTCGATAATATTTTTATAAACAATAAATTGCTGTCTTGTATTATTGTTTGTGATAAAAATTTTGAGATTATAGACCGAGCCTATGCCTTTGAGAAAGTAAGATTTCCGTATGTTCCTGGATTTAGAAGTTATCGTGAGCTTCCTGCAATGATTATTGCATTCAATAATCTACATGAAAAACCCGACGTTGTCTTTGTTCCGGGTCAGGGAATCATACACCCAAGATTAGGATTGGCCAGTCATTTTAGCTTGTCAACCGGGGTTCCTAGCATAGGGGTTTCTGATTCTTTTATTGATTGCGAGATTAAAGATGAAGATATCTTAAAAGATGGAAAAAAAGTAGGAAAACTTTTGAAAAGCAAGCCCGAAAGTAATCCTATGTATATCAGCCCTGGAAGTTTAATTTCGGTTGAAAGCTCTTACGAATTATCAAAGCAATTAATTCATCTTCCACATAAAAAGCCAGAGCCAATGCATCTTGCAGGAAAATATGCAAGAGAAGTAAGAAAAGAGTTGGCTAGCGAGAATCCTTAATGCAGAAATGATATTTACATAAAAAATTTTCAAGTATATTTCTTTATCTTAGGAACAATCAATATCAAAGAGATGATTGCAACTGCTATTATCAAGAAAATCACGCTGAGATAAAAGATGGTATAGGATTTTATTGAATAGACTTCTTGAGGCTTGGTTTGATTTGTATCTCCGGATGTTACAAAACCGGTTATGGCATTGTTCTTTTTCATTTCCTTAATAAAACTAAAAGAACCAAAAAACAATAACAATAACAATAAGACAACAACCCAGGAGATTACAAACATGTCATATTTTTTTTCTGAAATTGCCATTTTTCCTCTTTTTCTTAATACTATTAGTAAAGCGGATTATTTAAATTTAATTTTGATATGCACCTAAAAGTTCTATGAACTTTCTAGGGTTAAATTCCAGAGATGCGCCTTCCGGGAATTGAACCCGGCTCTAAACCTTGGGAAGGTTTCGTACTGCCGATATACTAAAAGCGCTTGAAATAACCAAGAACTCAAGGCTGATAAAGTTTTATATATGGTTGTTTTTTAGATTATTTATGACAAAGAAGAAAAAATTTTACATCACTACTGCAATTGATTATGTTAACGCTAAACCCCATATTGGACATGCTTTTGAAAAAGTATTGGTAGACGCTCTTGCAAGATGGCATAAACTACAAGACTATGATGTTTGGTTTTTGACTGGAACTGATGAAAATGCTCAAAAAAATTCACAGGCTGCCCAACTCGCAGGGGTTTCTGCACAGGAATTTGTGGATACGAATTCAAAATTTTTTGTTGAATTATGCAAAAAATTAGATGTCGATTATTCAAGATTCATAAGAACAACTGAAAAAGAACATAAAAAAATTTGTCAAGAAATTTTTAAGAAAGTTTATGATAAAGGAGAAATTTACAAAGGAAAATACGAAGGATATTACTGTACTGGCTGTGAAGGTTATATAACAGAAAAGGATCTGATTAATGGAAAATGTCCGGAACATAACAAAGAACCAGAATGGATGTCTGAAGATGCTTATTTTTTTAAACTTTCCAAATATAAGGATAAAATATTAAAATTTGTCAAAAATTATATTGTTCCGGAATCGAGAAAAAACGAAATAATAAGCAGATTAAATGAAGAAGAATTAAAAGACTTGTGTGTTTCAAGGCTTAACCTTGATTGGGGGATTGATAATCCGATAGATAAAAAATTCAAGATTTATGTCTGGTTTGATGCGCTTATAAATTATATTACTGGAGCAGATAAATACTGGCCCGCAAATGTCCATGTGGTTGGAAAAGGAATAAATTGGTTTCATTCAGTAATCTGGCCAGGAATGCTTTTATCTTCAGGATACAAGCTTCCTGAAAAACTTTTGGTTCATGGATATCTAAATTCAAAAGGACAAAAAATATCCAAAAGTTTAGGAAATGTTATTGACCCTATTCAATTAGCGGATAGATATGGATCAGATCCTGTACGATACTCTTTATTAAAATGTTCTGTATTTGAAGATTCTGATTATTCAGAGGAAATTTTGATAGAAAGAAACAACAACGAACTGGCAAACAAGCTTGGGAATCTTGTTTCGAGAGTTACTGCGCTCTGTGAGAAAAATGGCTTTGAAAAAACCCCAAATAAACTCTTGAAGAAATTTAGATTAAAAGAAATTAAAAAATATTTTAATAATTTTGAATTGGATAAAGCACTTTCAGAAATTTTTGCGTTTATCGATGAATGCAATTTGTATATTCAAGATAAAAAGCCATGGGAAACTAGAGATAAAAAAGTTTTATTTGAACTTCTAGATTCAATAAAAGCAATTGCAATTTTGTTATGGCCTTTTTTGCCTTCAACTTCTGAAAAGATTGCAAAGCAGATAGGATTTGATATTAATTA
>JAQTOY010000059.1 GCA_028713045.1 Candidatus Nanoarchaeia archaeon | reverse complement strand
CAAGAGTTCTTACTCAAAAAAATAAGCCTTTCTTGATTATAGAATCAGACCCTAAAGTTGTTGCATCGCTAAAGAAAAAGAAATATACAATTATAGAGGGGGATGCATTAAACGAAGATATTTTAAAAAAATCAAATATTGAAAAAGCATCAAAAATCATAATTTCTCTTCCAAAAACTGAAACCAATATTCTTTTAACATTAACTGCAAAAGAATTGAATTCAAAAATAGAAGTTCACTCAAGATGCGAAAATTCTTCTTTAGTTTCAAAACTTAAAAGAGCTGGAGCAAAAGTAGTGACAATTCCAGAAATTGTAGCAGCAGATAAAATCGCTCACGATTTAGGAATTAGATAAAAATTAATTTTCTTTTAATAATTCAATTACACTGCTGGGCGTTATTACCCCGATTACTCTTTTTTTATCATCTAACACAGGAATATAATTAAAACCATCTTTGTAAATTAACTCAATAACTTTATTTATAGGAGTATTTATTTTAACAGTTGCTTTATGTTTATTAATCATATCTTTTGCCGATTTATATAAAAATTCTCTTCGGTATCCAATGTTTAAAATCTGAACCAAAGGCTCGAACTTGACTTGTTGTAAAAATAGTTTTATTAAATCATTATCTCCTATTTCACCAATAAATTTCTTATCCTTATTAATAACAATGCAGACATTAGTATCTTCTCTCTTAAGTTTTTTAATTATTGTTTTACAATCATCTGTGTCATATAGGAGCATGGGTCTTATCATAGCATCTTTAGCAGTTAATTTTTTTACCTCTTCTTCGAATTCTAAATATTCTGCACTATCTCTTCTTGCATCTTTTAAAAAGTCAAACATTTTTATAATACCTCTTTATTAAAATACAAAGGATAACTTATTTTAAAAAGCTATCGGGCAAGGATTTATAAAATAGAAATTCCAATAATAAGTATGGCAACTAAAAAATCAATTGGTTTTATTTTAACAATCATTGGAGGGTTATTAATTTTAGCCCTTTCAATATTAAAATTGTTAGGAACAATTGAATTATCTTCAGATTGGTTTTGGTTGATATTGGGTTTGATTATTATAACTAGGGCAATTTTAACTCGAAAATGAGAGAAGTCGTAAATTATTTATAGTTGATTTATCTTGAAGACTGATATGAATCTTCCATTAGATAAAATACAATATAAACATATGTTAGATTGTCCTGGATGCAGAGAAAGTTCTTGCATTATGACTAAAGCATATACTAAAAGATATTTAGGAGAAATTTGGATTAAATTTGATTTTGTTTGCAATAATTGCGGATATCCTTTTCTATTAAATGCTACTATTAAATTAAGCGATGAAGAAGTAGCAAAGATGAAAAAAGAAAATTATAATTTAATTATCAGCCCAAAGCAAGAAACAAGAGCTACTGATTTAGGGCCCGTTCCTGAAATAGATTGTTCTCTTAAATGGATTTAATTATTTCTCCAAAATAAGAGTAGTTCCATCTTCATAGCACTTACATTTACCTATCCTAACCCCTTTAAACTTTTTTTCTAAGATTGAGGCTACATATAATATCTCCTCTGTTCTGTCTTTTTTCTTGTCTTTAATTGTAATTATAATCTTCATATTAAAATAAATCTCCACTTCTATAAATATATATCCCAACTACCAAAACCCTTGAGTATACCCCTCTTCTATATTTTCCTCATTATTATTAATATTATTTATCTTATCTCGATAATCTTCCATCTCGCATAATTGTCCTGTCCTAGGGGTATTTACCAAGTAGGGATGCGGTCCTCTCCTGTTCTGCGTTAAACCTTTCTCCTTATCTTGCTCTTCTGCATAAGCTAACTCTTGCTCATAGAATTTTCTGTCTTCATCTGTAGTAGCAAGTCGGATATTCCTTAAAATATTTTTATGAATTCTTGGAGCAAACTTTCTTTTTCTCTTTTTATAACTAGTATAGGTAGGTTCAATTTTATAATAGATATTATCGCAAACAAATTTTAGAAATAAAAAGAAATGCGGCGATGTTGGAGTTCTTGCAATGCACATATAATGTCCTGGCCCGAAATTTTCATGAATTAAGAATGCAAACTCAGATGTTGTCCTTATTGGCCCATTGCTTATTGTTTGAAATATTTTTCTGCTATCTTCTTTTTCAATTGTATGAATCGTTTTCCAATCTATTCTTGTTTCGTGATTCCTTTGATACTTTGTAGGAACTTCTGTTTTTCTTTTTATTTGAATCCAAATTTCATTCATCTTATTTTCATCTCCTTTTTAATTATATCAAGATAATCTTTTACTTTAGGATTGGGCGTTTTATCCTTTACATATTGGATTATTAATAATCTTAGGGCAGCTGAAAATCTTCCTAGATTGTGAGTGCAATAAGGTTCTATATCTTTATCCTCTAAAATAAGTTTTTTGAATTCGTTCATCACAGGATAAAACTTCTTGTTATATATTATATGGTCAATTGCAGGACATTGATGCATTTTATTTAATTTTCTTATTTTATCGTCGGTTTAGTTAAAATATTAACCCAACGAAAGATTATAAAGGTTCTTCCGATGTCTATAATATATAGCTATAACATGTGTAATTGCCATCAATAATTCTCCTGTTTGCAACCTATGAATAGACGTAATGACTTTTTGGCGGATGCCTAGCTCACATTCAAGTCACACTTAGGGATTTAGTTATATCGAAGCTAATCAAGTCAAATTATATAAACAATCGTCTTTAATTATTAATATAAAAATTAAACAAATAAGATGTTTATTTAATTTAAAGAATCAAAATCTTAAACACTTGTTTAATTTTTTATAACTGAAAATGGATGTAGAAAATTTGTTAAGCACAGCATCAGAAGAGGATTTAGTTAAACTTAGGCAAGCACTTAAGCCAAAATCCAAGTATCAAAAGAAAGGAGTGTATAGGGAAAAAGAAAATAAGGTTAGGTTCTTCAATCCCGATGAATTCGAGAAGTTTATTTATGCTGTTAGTCCAAAGTGGAGAAACTATTATTGGTTCTTGATGCTTACTGGTTTAAGATATAAGGAAGCCAAGAATGTTAAGGTTGGCGATATTGATTTTGCTAATAAACAAATCATTATATTGAAACCAAAAGGCGGGGTTCAGAGATACTGCCATCTATCTTCTTATGGTGTTAAGCTAATCAGACAATGGAAGATGTCAGAGAACTTAAAAGAAAAAGATATGTTCAGCTTTCCAACTATCCAACATCTTATACAACTAATGAAAAGAGTTTGCAAAGATCAAGGCATTAAAGATTATCCAGACTTCTCGGTTCATAATTTAAGAAAGACTCACGAGAACTATTTATTAGCTTTAGGCAAAGATGAAATGAAGCTAACTCGTCATATGGGTCACACACCCAAGACAGCACAGCAGCATTACTTATCATCAGCTTTCATTAAAGATAAATCACAGCTAGACAAGATTAGAACTTGGCTTGGTGATATTTTTGAGTGAATTAATTTTAGCCAGAACTTTGTTCCTGTTATCCCTGAATTCCCTAAAAGATATTGCTAAGAACTTATATCCTCGCCTGTTGCAAACTTCTTCTACAGCTTTTGCTTTATTCTTCATTGTATATTTTCCCATAAAATAAAAGAAGATTCTATTTTTATAATCGCAATAAATATATCTATCAGTTCGTTTAACATCAAAGCCATTAGCTCTAGCTAACTTATGAAACTGCTGGCTTATCCTTTTTGATTTTCTTGATTCTTTCATTCTATTTCTCCTATGGGTGCATACACTTCAAAATAATCATCTTCTCTAAACAAATTTTCATAATCATATTCAACATCATCAGGATTAGAAGGACATTCATCCTCGTAGGTTGCATAATCTAAATCATAATAAGAATCGCCATCCAATCCCGACTCATAATAAAACCTTTGCCTCAAGTCCATAGTTTTATTAAAATTATTTTCAAGCTCTGCCCAGAATTCTCTTGAATGCCCAAGAATCTTTATGTGCGTTATTTCATGCAAGATTATATACCAAGCCATCTCTCCAAGTTCATCTTCTTTGTAAACTGCACCATTGAATCTTATAGTTTTATCTTCTCTGCAAGTACATTCACCCGCATAAACCATAAAACCTTCAGTAAGATAATAGGGAAATTCCACATTTAGTT
>JAQTOY010000019.1 GCA_028713045.1 Candidatus Nanoarchaeia archaeon | reverse complement strand
CTATTAGAAGTTTCATCAGAAGGGCATTGTTCATCATTAGAACACATAGAACTTACATAACCAACGCATTGCATGAATAATTCTCTTGCTTCTGGAGTCCAGTATTTGGTATTCGCAATGCCATAAAAACATAAATTACCATTGCTTATTGCTCCGTTCATCAAAGTAGTTCCAGCAGGAGCAACTGAAATAACATCTCCGATATCATTAGTATCAACATTTCCGGTCCAAGTTCTTGCAACAGTCTGAAAATTGTTTAATCTGCAGTTTTTATCACTCAAATAATAATAGAAAAGGTATTTTCCATTGACTTGAGCTTTTGTGTAAACCTGATTTAACCCATCATTTACTAATCTGACTTTCAATGGTTGGTCTGCTGATAACTGGCTTAATCCATCCTTATCTGTTAATCCCCATTCAGCACCATGATAGCCGTTCATTATCACACTCGGATAATTGTAAATAGGAATTTTTCTTGTATTGACTAATCTTACGTTGTCAACAAAAAGAAATCTGTATTTTGACAAATCATAATTTTTAATCTTTGAATCTGTAATAAGCTCATAGCTCAAACCCATTTCATTAAAAACACTGAGAATATTTTTATTGACCTTGCTCTTGGATTTTAAGATATATCCAACATCCGTTGCAGAAACTATTTCAATCAACAGCAAAGAGACTAGGATTAAGAATAGAAATACTGATGCTCTTTTTTTTCCTTCTTTTTTTAACATTCTCTTTTTAAATTTTTAATGCATCACTCTCTCTTTTGTGTATCTTAGTGGATAAATGGTATATAAATTTAGCTTACTACTTTTCTCAGATGAAAAAGAAAGAATATTATTTTACACCTAGGACTAAGCAGTTCAATACTGCCTAAGCCCATATAAACAAGATGGCTATTTTAACATTCCAAATTTTTTATTATTTGCAGTTTTTGCTAAAAAATTTTTCAAGCTTTTCTTAAATGCATCCGGACCATGTTTTCTTTGGCTTTCAATATAACCAATACGCACTCTTTTGTATCCTTCTGGAAATTTTTTAAAATTTTCCCATGTTTTTTTATTATTTTTTATTTCGTCCATTATATCTGACGCAATCACAAATGCTTCTTCTTTCTTTTCATCAAAAACATGTGATACTGATTTAAGCCCCATAGCAGTCATTCTCTGTTCCTTAATAAGTCTACGAATACGTTCTTTATTCATTTCTGAAAGCCCACTATTAGGTCTTCTTGGAGTGAATCTTTGAGCAAACTTTTCTTGATCAATATTTTTTACAGTGCTATCAATCCAGCCATAACAAAGCGCTTCATCAACAGCATCATTATAAAGAATTCTTGTTTTTCCAGAAGCTTTTCTATAATAAATAAGCCAAATCTCTTTTTCCTTATCATAGTTTTTGTTGAGCCAATTGCGCCATTTTTCTCTGCTTGTAACATAAAGCGTTTTGCTTATTTTCATAGGTATAAATTGATAATAGAATATATAAAATAGTCTAATCAGTTCGTCAAAAAAGATATGCTTGGTTATCCTATAAAAGAATAGTTATTGTTTTGCTACGATTAGAAGAAATTAACAAAAAATAAAAAAATAAAAAATTTAAATAAGATTCTTAAATCGCCTCTGCCCAGAAGAAAATGCTTCCATCTGATGGAGAATCATATTCTCCGTAACATGGTTCTGGTAAAGTTAATTTAAATGTAACAGACATTCCTGCGCTATTTGGATATAAAATATTTGCCATATAGTAAGGCCCTAGTTGATTTGCTTGTATTATCTCAGCATCATCAAACATTGCCTCTTCAAATCCAGCATTAAGTTGCTTATTGATATTTACATATCCTTCAGGATCTGAATCTCTATCAAATCCAGGATTATATGGTCCAAACAATCCACCTTCAGTTCCAGCATCATCTCTTGTTGAGAATGCTCCATTTTCAGCATAGTATCTAAATGCTCCTAATGGAAGGTAATTAACATAAGTTGTAGGCACATGATTTGCACCATTTGCATCAACTAATAAACATCTTCCTAATTCTGCACCATCAGTAACTGCGGGCCAATCCTTTCCAGTAATAAACATATCTAAAAGAACTCCTCCTTCAGCGGTGTTTTCTAATAAAACAGTGCGATAGGAAGCAGTTCCGGGTCTTGCATCACTGAAATCTAAGTCTCCATCAACTGATAGGGAGATTGTAGGGTTAATAAACCATCTAGCAATTTCTGCATATTCTCCTTCTTCACCACTAAATCCACTTGTTGCTCTTACTTTTAACCAGTGAAGTCCATACATACGTTCAGAATCAAGGATATCAATAAAACAAGTATATCTTTTCATTGTCTTTGCATCGAAGGTAGTTATAGCTTCTTCATCAATTCTTATATTACAACCAGTAACAGAAGTACTGGTACTAGGAATACAATTTATTGGAGAAGGAGTAAAAATTTCTTCAGGAGTATCTATACACGCAGGGGTCCAAGTATTTAATACCCAGACTCCAGTTGCAGCTAAGCAAGAATCCCTATTTGTAAAGCTAGGAGCTAAACAAACTCCATCAACCCAGGTTCCACCTGCACTTATACATGCTTGTTGATTTTGATAAGTAGAAGAAGCTAAGCAAACTCCATTAGCAATACAAGTTTCCTCAGTTGTGTATGTAGTAATTTCTCTATTTGCAATATCTCTGCAAACAGCCACACATGAAGAAAAAGTTCTCCGTTCACCTTCTAATATCAATTCAACATCATCAGATTCTATCTTATTCTTATCAAAAACAAGAACATCTACCTGGTATCTTTCTCCATCAAAAAGATATTGCTGATTTCTTTCAGCCATTACATCACCCTCGCCAGTTATTCTTCCAGGTTGGACATCGTCATCTAAAATAACTCGGCCACCGCATTGGAAAACCAAAGGTTCAAACTCTTCAACTTCAATACCTCCATGAACACTTCCACCATCGCCTGCTGCAAAAGCCATAGGCATTGCTGAAAACATCATTAAAATAGCCATCAGAATAATTATTTTTTTCATCACCTCATTTCACCTCCTTTCAATTATAATAAATTTATAATATATACTGGAGTTTATTTATAAGCAAGATTATATGTTGAAATATATATTTATAACTATATCAGTTGTAATCACTTGAAATAGATAAAAATCACCAGAAAAATAGACCTCTAGACATAACATTAAAAGTTACACCTTTAGTCTTTGAATTTCCAGCATAATCAGTTGCTTTTATTAATAAGTTATGAGCTCCATTTGAAAATGTTATTTTTTTATTCTTATTAAACCCAAATTCATTGCAATTATAACACAATTTTTTCCAGGATGGAGATTTTTCCTCAAGATCCATATATTCAATAATTTTTGAATATTCAGTTGTAGTCAGATTAATTGGAATTGTTCTTGAAGTATAATCAATGCTTTTAGGTGAATTAATTATTAATCCTGGATCATTAATATCAACAAAAATAGCAGCAGGTTTTGAACTCTCAGTGCTAGCAAAATCACTAACTGTAAAATAATATTCAATCCAATTATTACTATATTTTGAAAGATTAACATCAAAATAACATTCTTCTTTCCTTCCCGGAGGGCATTCTGCGCTTGTTTTTGTTATTTTTTTGCCGGCATAGTATAAATTGATTTCTTTTAAATTATCTTCTGTATATTGAACATAGAATCCATCCCCATTTGTTGTAGAACCACTTGAGGGTTTAGTTCTATGTATAACTGGTTTTTTACTATCAACAGAAAATTTAACTGTTTTTTCCTGTAGTATTTTGCCAGTATAACTCATAAGACGGAATTCAATCTCATTATCTCCCTCTTTAAATGCCCGATTTCTAACACTCGATAAACCATACTCATTACAGTCAGTGCAAAGAGTTCTCCAAGTATGTTTATCAAAACTCCATTTTATATAATCTACTTTTAAACCTAAAACATCTAAGGTTATGTTAATATCAATTAGAGAATTATCATATGTCTTGCCATTTACAGGTGAATTGACAATCAGGTATTCTGGAAGCACATTAACCCTGACATTCTGAGTTCCTCCCTCAGCTGCTGAAATGACTTCAATCAATGAAATCAAACACACTGCAAAAACCAAAATTTTTAAGTATTTATTTAACATTCCAAACATCCTTCTTTTTATTTAAATTAAAAATTATCCCTGCTGTAATTAAAATAGCAAGTATTCCTATAGCATAATAAGTGTTTCTGTTCTTTACAAGACTCCCAATCACATTTCCAGTCATGGACCAAAACCCAGCTTTTTTTTCAACCTTATCGCTAACAATTGCCTTTATCCAGATTCCAACCTGAATAACGGAATTCCCTTTTTGTTCCTCTTTTAATAATAAAACTCCATGATATTCGCCTTTTTTGTCTATTTTCATACAGACATTTGCTTCTCTTTCAGTTTTTCCAAGAGTTTTTGGATATGTCAGATGTATTGAACTGTCGGATTCATTTTGAAATAGGTTAACATCCCATTTTACATCCTTATTCTCAGCCCATCTGTCTGTTAAAGTTATTTTTTCTGAATCTGAATCAATTGTTATCATTTTACATTGTTCTTCTCCCTGATTTAAGTTAAAGATTAAGCTGCTGGGAGAATAGCCCACAGCCTTAACCCCTTCTATTCCGCCTATTATACAAAGTATAAAAAATAAAAAAATAAAATATTTCATTTATGAACACACTCCAATGTTACAAGTTTCGTTTTCAGCACAAGGATTTGGACAAGTTCCATCACATCCATTTGCTTCTCCTTCGCATTTATTTGTACAATCTGGTACACACACTGCTACGCAAGTTCCTTCTGAACTACAACCTTGTCCTGTTTCGCAAGTTCCACATTCTAAAAGTGTTCCGCATCCATCATCTGCGCTTCCACATTGTTTTCCTAGTTCAGAGCAAGTTTTTGGAGTACATACTGGTGTTATTGTACATAAAGTTGTGTCAAATCCGCATTGAGTATTGCATGCTAAAGTTCCGCCATCAAATCCCTGTTCAATTGTTGTACAGTCGTTTCCAGCTAAGTCCAATTTATCGCATACTTCATAACCATTTTTAACATCATCACCGCAAAATGTTGATGTTATGGTGTAGGTTATTAATCCTGTTCTTATTCCAGGAACTAATCCAGTGGGAAGTGTTATCTGTGTTCCAACTGTTGATTGTTGAGATGAAATAGGAAGTGATACTGAAAAAGACTTGATGTTACTGATAGCAGTGCCAGTTACAAGATCCATAAATTCAATGTATTCGAATACAGTCCCTTGTCCAACACTTGAACCAACGCTGACATCAACATTGCTTCCTGCAGCATTAAAAGTTACATCCTGTCCTGCCTTTGGAACAGTAGGTCTAGCTGAACCAAAATCTAAAGATGGAGGATTAATTGTTAATTGAGTCACTTCTGCAACATCCACACTTACCTCTTGAGTTTGTGTCTGAGTTTCAGCGATTACCATCGGCATTATAGCCCCTAGCATTAATATCGCCAAAATTAAAAAAAGTTTTTTCATCATTTCACCTCCTTTCATTTAAAAATTACAAAATTTTTAATTATGAACTATCACATTTAATATTTACTATTTAAATGTATCTTACTACTAATAATTAATGAAAACGGAATTTATATATTTTTTCATATTTTTATTTTTATCGTCGGAGAAAAAAACATGTAATTCAAGCATATTGTTTGATTATATTGTTTAAAACACATATTTTGAAAAAATTTTAAAATTGTAAAAATAATAATGTTAATTAATTATCATTTAATTTGAGAAGTAACCTCTCCAGAATAATTAGTTTCCATGGCTTTTTTGTAATCTGCAATTGTTGAACAAAGCCCATTTCCAATCAGCCATCTAACTTTTACATCAACAGCCACATCAGTATGATCATAACATGGAATTCCTCCTGCCTTGATTGGTTCATAACCTGTTTCATAATGGGCTGCTCCAGCTCCTCCTGCTACAAATTTTGTTGTTATAAAAATAGGGGTTACATATTCCTCTGAAGCTGCCTTAATTGTAGGAATCAGATTATATTGTCCTTCGTTGCAAACATTTCCTTCGCCAAGAGATTTTAATATTAATGCAGATATTCCTCCGCTTGTAATAAATCCAAGAATAAGATTAGGGTCTGTTCCAGGAGTTAATTCAAAACTAATAACCCCTCTGCCAAATTTTGGAGCTAAAATAATTTTTTCACCGGCATCTTTTTTCTGCTTTACCAAGTTTATGTTTAAGGAGACCCCCTTCGCATCTATTTTTCCAATTGGAGGATAAGCAGGAGAATCAAATGCATCAAAGTTCTTTTCACTTGTTTTTAAAATCCTGCTACCCAAAAATACCTTATTCCAAAAATTAACAAGGACGTCAGCAATTTCTAATTCAATAGCCTTATTCAAGGTTCTAAATAAATTTTCAAGATTGAATCTTCCATCTCCTCCCGGTTGATAAATTGGATTCTGAGCTCCTGTTATGCAGACTGGAATTCTCAATCCTGATTTTTCAGGATCTTTTCCATGCAAGGCTAAAGACAGGGCTGTTGAAGTGTAAGCTAATGTATCTGTTCCATGGGCAATTCCAACACCGTCATAATATTCCTCATCTTGAGCTTTTTTAATTCTAAAAATTAATTTTTCCCAATCATTGGGAGTCATATTTGAACTATCTTTTGAAGAAATAAACTCAAAGGTAATATCTGATTCTTGATTTAATTCTTTAATTATAGGTTCGCAGGCTTGTCTGAATAGTTCAGAATCCTTTGGAGGAACTAAAATAATGGCACCATCTCTATTTTCCTGTATCTGACCTATTGTTCCCCCGTTATATAAAAATAAAATCTTTTTAGTCATATAGAATAATGAAATTTTAAACATTTAAATTTATTCACTAAATGCAAACAATTCAAATTTTAACCAGAAACAACTCTTAGGCTTATTGGTTTTGAAACTGCCTTTGTATCAGCAATATCTATTAATTCAAACCAATAACTAGTTGTCTGCCCATTAAATTCAGAAACATCAACATGCAAATTGCAAATTTTAGTTGTCCTGCTTTTTGAATAGCAAGTGTTTAAATCAACTGCCATGTTTTTTGTTCCATAATATAATACCAGGGATTTTGGATTGTCTTCTTTAAACTCAATTGAAAAATCCCCATTAATTACAGACTTGCTTGATTTTTTTGGATAGGTTTTTGATATTTTTGGGTCCTTTGAATCAATTGTAAAACTTACTGAAGTTTCAGCAGAATTTCCATTTGCATCAACCGCCCTTATTCCAAGATTATTAAGTCCTTCTTTAAAACTCATTTTTTTAAGGCAACTTGAAGTGCTTCTGCATAATTTTTTCCAGCTCCCGCTGCTTTTACTTAAATCTTTATAGAACCAGTTTGCACTTTCATCTGCACTGCATTTTACATATTGTCTTTTCTCAGAAGAGATTGTTCCATTAGCCGGACTGCAAGTCAAAAGTGTTGGAGGAGTCATATCCATTGTTGAATTTCCTGCGTTCTGAGAAGTACAAGAACCTCCTTGATCATTGCACTTATTCATGTTTGTTGGGCAAAGATATCCCCTTGAACCAACATAAACACAATAAGAACAATAAACATCTGAATTACAATAATAATCATGCATAGCAGGATTGCATTGGGAAAATCTTATAACTTCGCCTTTTTGTAGGCATAAGAACTGATAAGCATTTACAAAAGACACAGATAATATAACCATTATGAATATCGGTAAGATAATGTTAAGGATTTTAAATGTTTTTTTTGCATCCATATTTTCTTTTTCCTGTTTTTATTTTATTATTTGTTTAATTATTATATTTAAATGTATCTTACTACTGATGGCGAATAAAATAATCGATAAACGAAGTTTATCCGCATCTTTCGCTTGGATGAAAACTCTTTGTTTTCATCTAGATTCTTCCAACTTCCTAGCTTTCATCTCAGCCGCCTTCATTGACAAAGCTTATTTATTAACAGATGAATTTTTTCATCTGCAAATCTCTTTTGGATAAAATTCCTCTGAATTTTATCTATATTTGCTACCCCACCTCGATGGGCATACCATCATGAAGCTATAAACTTGAGTAGCTCTTTGTTTTTAGCTTATCTCCTGATCTATTAACAGATGAATTCTATTCATCTGCATCTCTCACTTGATGAGAACTTCTTGTTCTCATCTATATTCTATCTTTACAAAAAAAATAAAAAAATAAAATAAAACTTAATCCTTAGATTGCTTCTCCCCAGAAGAAGATGCTTCCATCACTCTCTGATTCGAAGTTACCGTAACATGGCTCAGGTAACATTAATCTGAATGTAACTGACATTCCAGCACTTCCAGGATATAAGATGTTAGATGGGTAAACGCAATGGCCTGAAGTACAAGGTACTGCACCACTATCATCAAGATCAATTGAATTTGGTTCAGCTTGTATTATTTCAGCTTCATCAAACATAGCTTCTTCAAATCCTGCATTAACTTGTCTGTGGATATTTAAATATCCTTCATCGTCATTAGTGTCTGTGAAAGAAAATGCTCTTTCAAGAGCAGCACTTCCATAGTCATCATTATCATTCAATAGATCATCTCTTGTAGAGTATGCTCCATTTTCAGTATAATAGCTGAACGCTCCTAATGGCAAATAGTTAACATAAGTTGCAGGAAGATGAGGTGAACCATCACTTTCTACTAATAAACATCTTCCTAATTCTGCATCAGCAGAAGGCCAGTCTTTTCCAGTGATAAACATATCCAAAAGAACTCCTCCTTCAGCAGTGTTTTCTAATAAAACATTGCTATATGAAGCAGTTCCAGGTCTTACATCACTGAAATCTAAGTCTCCATCAACAGATAAAGAGATTATAGGGTTAATGAACCATCTAGCAATTTCTGCATATTCTCCTTCTTCACCAGTTAATGCACTTTCTGCTCTTACCTTTAACCAGTATAAGCCATACATGTGTTCAGAATCAAGAACATCAATTGTACAAGTATACATCTGCATTGTTGCAGGATTGCATGTAGTTAATTGTTCTTCATCTATTCTTGCATTACAACTAGCAAATTGAGCTGTTGAACAAGTTGTTGGAACACAATTTATCATTACATCATCGAATTGCTCGCAATCTCTGATGCATGTATTATTAGCTCCGCATGTAAGAGAACATCTCTCTTCACCTTCAAGAACTAAATCAACCATGTCATCTTGTATTTTGTTTTTATCAAAAACAAGAACATCAACTTGGTATCTTTCTCCTTCAAAAAGGTATTGCTGATTTCTTTCTAACATTGGTAAATTACCAGTATGTCTATCAGTAATTCTCCAAGGTTGAACATCGTCATCTATAAGAACTCTGTCACCACATTGGAAAACCATAGGTGGGAATTCTTCAACTCCGATTGAACCTCCAAGACTTCCACTTGAGCCTGCTGCAAATACAATAGGCATTACTGAAAGTACTAACAAAGCCATTGTTAAAACGCTAAATATTTTTTTCATTTTTCATAACCTCCTTTCATTAATTTAAACATGAGGTTTAAATTTTGAAATTGAAAATTTTGAAGACAAAGTCTGCTCTGCAAAAATTCTGTATTCATTTTTGGATAACAACCTTTTTTTGAGTTTTGCATGAAAATTTCATAGAAATCTCGTTTATAAACAAATTTGCAATAAGAAATATCTTTTCATAAAATCCAGATACCGAAGCATATTTCATTAACTATATCTGCTGTAGTCACTTGAATCAAATAAAAATATAAACAAAAAATTTGCATTAATTTTCATTTAAATAGCGACGGAAATAAAGATCTATTACTTAGAAGATAACTCTTATAAATTATAACTATTAGGTCATTGAACCTCGATTTTTAACTTTTTGAATTAACCCTGTTAACAATTACCTAATACCTTGTCCGGTATAACATTAATAATAAGGAGATTAATAAAATTAAGAAGTTATCAAAAACTATTTAAGAATTAGGGATTTAACTTAACAATATACGCTCACCATTGCTTACGCAATTGGTGAGCACCCATAATGAAAAGAATTATAAAGCTAAGAAATTTATAATAATCATATACACCCCAGGGTTGCATAGCAAACCTGGGATTTTTTTCATATAGTTTTATTAACTTCTAATCTATTAATGATTAATGAGTAATAAAGAAGAGTGCAAAGAGAGAGTCATGGTTTTTATTGATGGAAGCAATCACTATCATATAATAAAAAACATGTTCAGGGGTTCTAAGAAGATGATAGATTTTAATTTTGAAAAATTTATTCATCATATTGTTGGGAATAGGAAATTAATAAGGGCTTATTATTATAATTCTCCCTTAGACATTAGTTATAATTTAAGCAGTTATACTAAACAACAGCAGTTTTTTGATAAGATTCAGAGAATTCCCAATTTTGAATTAATTCTTTGCAGATTGCAAAAACAAAGAATTAATGGAAAGATGGTTTATCTGGTTAAGGAAGATGATATTCATTTAGCAGTGGATATGGTTAAGTTTGCATATAATGATTCTTATGATACCGCGATTTTAGTCTCAACAGACGGAGATTTTGTTCCGGTTGTTTTAGCTGTAAAAGAAATTGGTAAAACTGTTGAAAATATTGGTTTTGAGACTAAATTTTCATATCATTTAAGAAGCGAATGTGATAACTTTAAAAAACTTAAAGTCAAAGATGTCGAGAAATTTTTCAATTGAAAATACTTTCACTTCTTCTCATTAGATTGTCTTTTTAAGAAATCATTTATGAATTTTCTATTTTTGGTGTTATCAACAACATCCCTTAATTCAAAAAAATCTCCAAGCTCGGTTTTTTTCCGGTCTGCCTTTACTTCTGAACCGAATTTTTCATAGACTTCCCTTGTCAATAAGACTTTCTCTTTTGCAAGTTCAGCTGCTTTCTTTGCAGTTGGAAGAACTCCGCCTAATCCAGTAAACTTCAATTTTCTATCTTCTACCCTATTAATCATCTCTCCACTATTTACAGCAATTCCAAATTCTATTTTTTCATTGAATTTTTGGTTATATTCATTTAATAAGCTAGCTATTTCATGGCTTGATTTAACTGCAGCAAGCTCATTCTGCATATGTTTTGTTACAATGGGGCTGAATACAATATAAACATACTCTCCATGCTCGTATACAGCGCCTTTTCTTGCATAAACTCCTTGAAGTGCATTTTCAACAGCGTCTTTAGCATGCTTGCCCAAACTATTCTTTACCTTTAATATAGCAACAGCGACATTTGTTTTGTATCCTTTTGAAACAAGAACCTGCTCTGCCTCGCTTGGGGCTACTGAATTTGATTTTGGTATGTTCAAAAGATCTCTTATCTCATTATGTTTTTCGCCTTCATGTTTTCCCTTTGATTCAAGATGCTTTTTTTTCTTGTCCCAAGGATATGCCATGGATCTTTTTTTAAATGAATTCCTGAAAAAGAAAAACGCCAATATCAATAAAATAATTATTAGAAAAATCCAGAAGACTGGGCTTGTGATAAATGTGGTTCCCCCTTCATCAATACCAACAACATTTCCAGAAAGAGGAACTCCTTGCTGACTCATTTCCTTTTCTCCATCGCTTACTTTCACATCGTAATCTTGATTGGTTCCAGAAAGATAGTATTCTTTAATCTCTCCAATGGCAAGTTCAACCCTTTTAATGAATGGCTTTCCATTCAGCTCTATTTGTATGTCTTTATTATAAGGAATATTTCCAATGTTCTTGACAACAAGAGTTTGGTTTTTTAATTCAAAAGAAACAATAGCCTTTTCATTGACAAAGAACTTCTTTGTTGAAGAAAGTTCCCCGCTTGATACGATTAAATCATAATAACCTGAAGTTAGGTTGCTTGGAACCTTATACTTTACAGATTCTCCGGATTTGACTATTTTTTCAAAGATATTTTTTTGTTTAGAATCATATATAGAAATAGAAATGTCATCATTAATAGCAACACCAGACTGATCAAGCAATTCAGGTATGAATGCTATTTCTTCTTCAGGATTAAAATTCTGATTGCTTAGTGCAACTTCAACTCTCGTTGGAACTTGAAAAACTTTTAGATTAGCAACTGCAGTTCCTTCACTCATCTTCTTTCCAGCTGCAGAGGTTTCATAGCTAGTTATATCAATCCTATAGTTTCCTGCAGGAGTTTCTTTTGCCAAATCTATAACAATTAAAAATTCTCCATTGACAACATTGCCTGTGAACATGCCATTATCAACACTTGAATCAATAAGTTCACTGGTTTCATTGCCAAAAGTTCCGTTTGTAATATTTTCAATCAATGATTCCAAATTCAAATTCATAAGAGGAACAGTTATCTGGATATTTCCATTTATTCCAATTCCATTCTGCCTTTGAATTGTGCCTTTTATTTCAACCTGTTCTCCAGGTTTTATAAAATAAGACTCAGTGGCAAGGGAAATTCTTAATTTATTTGTGATTTCAAATTTCCTGCTCTTGACTACTTCTCCTCCGTAATCTCCTGAAAAAAAACAGTTAGTACTCATTTGCGTTACAGTATTATAGCTTAAAGGAACTTTTATCTCTGCTTTTCCTTGAGCATCAGGCATAAGATTGAAAGGAATCACTGTTTTTTCATCACAAACCAAATCAACTTTCAATAAATAATCTTCAAGAACAGGACTGGCCTGAACATTTAAATCTATAACATCTCCGAGATTATAAACCGAATCTATTCCAGAAAAAGTGACCCCTGCAGAAACCTGAGTAATCAGCGAGAATACAAGAATTAATCCAAATATAACCGATACTCTTTTAATTTTCATGTTACGGAATTAAAATACTTAGTATATTTAAAGCTTTTTGATAATAGTATTCAATCGTAATAGTAAAAATTTCATAAAAGACATTATGATGATTCATAATAAGCAATCTTTATATACATTTGTTGATAATAATATCCATGGCAAAAGAGCAGAAAGTGACTCCTTGGGAAGTTGAAGGGGAGGTTGATTATGAAAGATTGACAAGGGAATTTGGAACAAGTTTTATTTCTGAAAAAATAAAAAAAAGAATTGAAAAACTGCATCCATTATTAAGAAGGGAGTTTTATTTTTCTCATAGGGATTTTGACAAATGGCTTGAATCTTATGATAAGGGAAAAAAAGTTTCGATTATTACCGGACGAGGTCCTAGTGAAAAAATGCATGTAGGGCATTTGGTTCCATTTCTTGTTGCAAAATCCTTGCAGGATGAATTCAACTGCGAAGTTTTCATTCCAATTTCCGACGATGAAAAATTTTACATAAAAGAGAATTTGACTTTTGAAAAAGCCCTGGAGTACTCAAAAGACAATATAATTGATTTGATTGCTTTAGGTTTCAAGCCAGGAAAAACTTTTATTTTTGAGGATTTTGTTTATACTGACATTTATAAATTTGCAGCAAGGATAGCCAAAAGAATAACTTATTCAGAATCAAAAGCGATTTTCGGGCTTAAGCCTGAGAATAATATAGGATGGGGGTTTTATCCTGCAATGCAGGCAGCGCATATATTATTTCCTCAATTCATGAGAGGTTCTCATCTTTCAGTGGTTCCTGTTGCAATTGACCAGGACCCATTCATAAGGCTGACAAGGGATGTTGCAGTACATCCCGATTTCAATTTTATGAAACCATGCGCTCTTCATTCCAAATTTCTTCCTGCATTGACAGGAGCAGTGAAAATGTCCTCTTCAGAAGGAAGTCAGATTTTTCTGACAGACTCTCAAGAGGAAGTCAAAAGAAAAATAAACAAATATGCCTTTTCAGGAGGACAGTCAACAGCAGAAGAGCATAGAAGATTAGGAGGCAATCCAGATATAGATGTCCCTTATCAGTATCTGAAAATGATTTTTGAGGATGATGACAAGAAACTGAAAAATATTCGCGATGATTACAAATCTGGAAAAATGCTCACAGGAGAGTTGAAAGCATACACAATTGAAAAAATCAATGCTTTCTTAAAAGAACATCAAAAGAAAAGAGAGCTGGCAAAAAAACAGCTTGAGAAATTTTTGATGAAATAGGATTTTAAGGTAATCGTTATAAAATTAAAATATTATTTCTTCCATCAAGTTTTTATACCTCCTGATAAATCTTCTATCACCATGGCAAAAAAATTAGAAGAATTATCTGATGATGGTCTTTCAATAGGAGAATTAATGTATAAGCGGTTAAAAGATCTGTTAGACCCTTGTCCCTTATTATCTTCTGAAGAATTATTAGTAGAATATCCAGAACTTCCTAATGTTTCTGTGAGATTATATGAAACTGCGCAAATACACTATAAAGAAATAGGATATTTCAGGATTTATGAAATACTTGATATTGAATCAGTTGAGGGAGAAGGTTATGGAACAAATGAACTCAATTTATTCTTAGAACTTTTGCAATCAGGAGATTTAAATGCTATTTCAATTTATAATTATATCAGAGATGCTTATTTGAATATTCCAGCAAAAGGAGATCCTAAACAAAAATATCCAGAATTAGAATTAGTAGATAAAGATAAAGCCTCGGAGGGTAGGGGTTCATCAGAAAAATATGTAAGATTAATGGAACAAAGATCAGGAATTAGTTCAATAAGACTTGTAAGAAAAGAGATTAAACCCCTGGAGGAATAATTATTTAACCCGTTTCATCAAATGGCAAAGAATCCTTTAATCTTTCAAATAAATCCGGTCTTAAACTGAATCTAGAACGCAATTCATATTTCGGAGTTTCTTTAGATCTCTCCTCATAACTCTGCCTTACTCTTTGAGACATTACCGCAGCATCATACCATGTGAAGCTTAATTCGGGATTTGCTGCAAATCTGCCCAGTTGCCTTAACATTTCAACTCTATTATCATCATCATAAATAAATACATACCTCTCATCACCCTTAACTAAAGCAAGAACATTAATCTCTCGGGTAACCATATTGTTTATAAGCAAAATAAGTTTTAAATATTTTTCTATAATAGAAGATATTAGTAAAAAGATTGATTTCCAGAATCAAAGATTATATGTTGATAGTCATAGTTTATCTGAAGGAAAACGTGATTTAAATCTAGACTTCAGGGATAAATCAAGCATTCCCGGACTTTCAGGTTCATAAAATAGAGCCATTCCCGTCATTCCTTGTGCAACTAAATTAGCATCGTGTTTTGTAAAGCTTAATTGAGAATCTGTTGCAAATCGCTCTAACTGCCTTAAAGTATCATCTACATTCTCCGGCCTATCATCAACTAGAAATAAGTAATGTTCAACTTCCGCTCCAGGAGGTATTCCTACAGCATATTCCATCTTTTTAGCCACATTAAATAACTGAATCTCTTGCATAATCCAATTTTAGAATTGAAAAGTTTTTAAATTTTATTAAACTCAAGTTATATATTAATTAAACAGTTAGAATACCTAAATTTTATAAACCCGCCTTATTTATCATATTCATGAAGATTTTAAGCTTACATTGTGATTACATTAAATTCAAGCCAGTCAAAAAAGCCATAAAAGAGCCAGAGGAACTTGATAAGAAAAGAGAGCAATTGACAGAGGTCAAGGAACCTTTGGTTATTTTAACTGCAGTTGAAAAGCAGGATGAAGCAAATCCAAGCATAATCAAAGATTATATTGAAAATATAATCTCTATTGCTTCTCAAGTGAATGCAAAGAATATTGTTCTTTATCCATATGCGCATCTTTCTCCATCATTATCCAATCCACAGTTTGCATTAAAAACCCTGGAAAATGCAGAAATTGAATTGTCAAAATTAAAAAAGTACAATGTCACAAGAGCGCCGTTCGGATATTACAAGGAATTTGAATTAAAATGTAAGGGACATCCTCTTTCAGAACTAAGCAGAAGCATTGGAAATGAGCAGGCAGCTTCGGCATCTGGAAAAATTCTTTCAAAAGAAGAACCAATTGATTATAAGCAATTATTAAGAGAAATTTCAAAATCAAAATTAGACACAACCAAACTGAAAGACAATGATCATAGGATTCTAGGAAAACAAATGGATTTATTTTCATTCTCAGAAGTTGCTCCGGGGATGGTTTTCTGGCATAATAATGGACTGATAATAAAAAATGAATTGATTGATTTCTGGAGGGAAGAGCATAGGAAAGCAGGTTATCAGGAGATTTCAACACCTCAAATTTTAGATAAAAAACTTTGGCTTATATCTGGACACTGGGAAAAATACAAAGACAACATATTTTTGTCAGAATATGAAAAAAGAATATTTGCAGTAAAGCCAATGAATTGCCCTGGAGGGATGTTAGTCTATAAATCCAAGCCAAAATCCTATAAGGATTTGCCTTTGAAAGCAGCGGAGCTGGGAATTGTTCACAGACAGGAGTTGTCAGGAGTTCTTGCAGGTTTGTTTAGAGTGATACAATTCACACAGGATGATGCACATATTTTTTGCACTGAAAAACAATTAGAGCAAGAGATAATGAATATAATGGAACTTACAGATAAATTTTACAAATTATTTGGCTTTGAATACAATATAGAATTATCAACCCGTCCAGAAAAAAGGATTGGAGATGAAAAATTATGGGATAAGGCAGAGTCCATTCTTGAATCTGTCCTTAAAAAGAAAAAAATCAAGTACAAATTAAATAAGGGTGACGGAGCTTTCTATGGTCCCAAAATAGATTTTCACATAAAAGATTCCTTAAATAGAACCTGGCAATGTGCAACAATTCAATTAGATTTTGCAATGCCTGAAAGATTTGATTTAACTTATATGGATGAAAATAACAAAGAACAAAGACCCATTATGCTTCATCGTGTTATTTATGGCTCTCTTGAAAGATTTATTGGAATTTTATTAGAGCACACCAACGGTCGTTTACCTTTATGGCTTTCTCCAATTCAAGCAAGAATAATCAATTTCACCGACCGAAACAACAAAGCATGCGAAAAATTAAAAATAGAATTAGAGGAAAAAGGTTTCAGGGTAGATATGGATTTAAAATCAGAGCCAATAAATGGAAAAATCAAGCAGGCAGAAATTGAAAAAATTCCATATATAATAACCATCGGAGATAGGGAGGAAAAATCAGACACCCTGGCTGTAAGGCATAAGGAAAAAGTAACTCCGATAAAAAGAGATGAATTTCTCAAAAGAATTTTAAAAGAAAGAGATGAAAGATTGTAAAGAGTTAATATAAAATTAATAGCTTAATATAAAATTATTCTTTTCAATTAGATTTTAGAGGAGTATAAACTGTTGTTTCAGTCACACCATCTTCTAAAGATACAGTTCTTGTTCTCAAAGCATCATCTAAATCTGCTTGATATTGCGGGGAATTAGCGTAGCCTCTAGCAGTTTCTAATAAAGATTGGGTTGCTGAATTAATATCTTTTGTCTCAGCATTACTTCTAAAATGTTTTAATGAAACCTGCGAACATTCTCTTGCAGGGCCAAATACTCCAGAATCGCTTCTTTTTGACGATCTTGTAAAATCATACTCTAAATCTAAATCAAGAGTAGCAGAATTATCCGAATGATAAGTTATAGACAGCCTGCCATCTCTTCTCCTGCCAAAATCTTTAATATCCACCAAAAAATCAGTTGTTTTTTCTCTGCCTCCAGCAACCATCCTTGATGAATGAATAGGGTTATATAACTCTACATTTGCAGTTGACAGGTTTTCTGAACAACCAGAGGTCATTGCAGCAATTCCTATTGCAGTATAAGCAAAAACATTTCTTAAAAATTTCATTTTAAATAATCTTATGAAAAAATTGATTTATAAATTTATGTATGCTACGTCTCATAATTCAAAAATAATTATCTAGATTTTATTTATAGAGATTAGAGGGAATACAAATGCGGATTCGCAAGATTTAAAAATACAAGAGCTAATGATTTAAAGAAATTTTAATAAATAGTTATAAGACATATTTATTAACACCATTAGTAAGTGGTAACAAAAAGGAAAGGTTTATAAAGTCCTGAGATTGAATTAAAATACTTAAACATAAAAATTATTAAAAAATAAAATGAATGAACGAAGAGCAATAATTGATTTTGGAATATTTGAACGCTCGATAGGATTATGTCAAGCTAAATCAGTATATGAAGGA
>JAQTOY010000018.1 GCA_028713045.1 Candidatus Nanoarchaeia archaeon | reverse complement strand
TATTTGAACAAGTTCCATCTGCATTGCAACTATCCGTGGTACATAAGTTTGAATCATCACATCCAGTCAAAGGATGTAAACATGTTCCAGTTGCTGGATCACAACTATCAGTTGTACAGGCAATTCCATCATCACAGCTTCCGCATGATCCTCCGCATCCATCATCTCCGCAAACCTTTCCAGTGCAATCCGGAGTGCATACAGTTCCAGTACATTCTGGAATATTCTTTACACATCCATACTGACCAGGAATGCTGCCCGGAGCACAAACATATCCCGGACAAGGACAAGTTCCAATACTAGGATCACAAGTTGCACAACATCCGCTTTCACAGCATTCAACAGAACTAGAAGAACATCCACAAATAGAATTCCAAAGTTGTCCTAAACCATTTGTAGGACAAAGTGTTGTAGATAAATCTGAATTACTAGGACAATCACCAGGACAAGTATTAGCTACTTTTATATGTGGATTAACATCTCCAGGCAAACATTCCCAAACATTTCCAGGATAACTCGCATCAACACAATGAGCAGAATCACAACCAACGCAACTATGCCCATTACAGATAAGACCTCCGCCACATTGATCATTGGTTAAACATCCAGGAACACAAATTCCATCCCCGCATTGTTGTCCATCAGGACAATCTGTATCCTCAGTAGCAATTGTGCAAGGTGCTTCTACAGCAAGAACACAATTTCCATGAGCACAAACCTGGCCGGATGGGCAATTTGCATCAGTAGTGCAACTAATTGCAGCAGGTATCCCTGCCAAAGTTTCAAGAAAAGTAAAAATATTATTTAAAGTATTTAAAAAAGCATTTTTTTCCTCAGGTTTTACTTTCAACTGCTCTGATTCTGTAGCTATTCTCTCAGAGACAAGATCTATATTTTTTTCCTCTGATTTTATTTGAAGATTATTATTGATGGCTACTGAAACAAAAATTCCAACAATTAAAATAGAAATTATTATCAAAGAAACTGCAACAAACAAATTTTTATTTAAAAAATTATTTTTACCAATACTCTTTTTCGAAAAACCCCTTTTCATATGATTAATTATGTAATTTGCCATTTAAAAACATTTTTGTTTGATTTTTTTTTGTAAAATTCAAATTTTTAAAAAAAAATTTATTTTTCTCATTAATTTCCGACGTAAAACAAAAGATAAAAAGTAATATAATTATTATTTAGAAAAAATATTTTTATGAGAAACCTATTAAAAAACTCTTTTTTTAGCTATTGCACTACAAAAAAAGAGGCAAAAAAGAAGCAAAAAAAGGATCGTCTTGTATCTTTCTTTATTTAAACATCCAAAAAGATTTTAAATTCAATTGTACTTAGATTTTCATGGATAAAAAGCCCATTGATAGAAAACAGTTGATAAAATTATATTTAGATTATTTTAAAAGCAAAAATCATAAAGAAATCCCAAACCATTCTTTAATTCCAGACAATGATCCTACCGTGTTATTTACAACTGCAGGTATGCATCCTCTTGTTCCCTATTTATTAGGACAATCACATCCCCTAGGAAAAAGACTAGTTAACGTTCAAAGATGCATAAGAACTGTTGATTTCGACAATATAGGGGATACCTACCACCATACTTTTTTTGAAATGCTCGGAAACTGGTCTTTGGGAGATTATTGGAAAGAAGAAGCAATAAAGATGACATTTGAATTTTTAACAAAAATTTTAAAAATCCCTGCAAAAAGATTAGCTGCAACTTGTTTTATAGGAGATAAGGATGCTCTTAAAGACGATGAATCTAAAGAGGTTTATATCCAATTAGGATTTCCAAAAGAAAGAATTGCATTTTTAGATAAAAAATCAAATTTCTGGGGCCCTGCAGGAAAAACCGGACCGTGTGGGCCAAACACTGAAATTTTTTATTGGAAATTAAATGATAAATCTCCTCCAAAAACCTTTGATCCAGATAATGAAAATTGGCTCGAAATTGGGAATAATGTTTTACTTGCTTATGATAAAAATGAATCTGGAAAATTTGATGAATTAAAACAAAAAAATATTGACTTCGGAGGCGGAGTAGAAAGAATAATAACTACATTAAATGGATTTGAAGATAACTACTTATCAGACATGTGGTTTCCAATAATAAAAGAGATTGAAAAATTATCAAATAAACATTACAAAGGAAATGAAAAATCATTCAGGATAATTGCAGATCATATCAAAGCATCAGTATTCATAATTGCAGACGGGATTATTCCTTCAAACACTGAACAAGGTTATATTCTAAGAAGATTAATAAGAAGAGCAGTAAGATATGGAAGAGAACTTAATTTAAAAAATTTTATGAAAAAAATAGCTGAACCTATTTTTAATATTTATAATGACTATGAGATATTAAAAAAGAACAAGCATAAAATTTTGAATGAGCTTGAAAAAGAAGAGATTAAATTTCTGGAAACTTTAGAAAATGGAATAAAAGAATTTGAAAAAATAACAAAAAATAAAAAACAAATTTCTGGAAAAGAATCATTTTTATTGTATCAATCTTATGGATTTCCATTTGATATAACAAAAGAACTTTCAAAAGAAAAAAATATCAGCGTTAGCGAAGAAGAATTTAATAAAGAATTAAAAAAACATCAAGAACTTTCCAGGACCGCAACAGAAGGCAAATTCAAATCAGGATTATCGGACAACAGCGAGGCAACAACCAAGCTTCATACAGCAACCCATCTTCTTCTTGCAGCATTAAAAAAAGTTTTAAAAAATAAAGATATCCATCAAAGAGGCTCCAACATAACTCCTGAAAGATTAAGGCTGGATTTTTCTTTTGACAGAAGGTTAACAGAAGAAGAATTAAAAGAAGTAGAAAAAATCGTAAATCAAAAAATAGTTGAAAGCATCCCGATTGTCTGTGAAAAAATGACTCCTGAAGAAGCAAAAAAACAAGGTGCAGAAGGAGTTTTTGAAAACAAATACTCCGATATTGTAACTGTTTATTCAGCAGGAAATTTCTCAAAGGAAATTTGTGCTGGCCCACATGTAAAAAATACGGACGAGTTAAAAAATTTCAAAATACTTAAAGAAGAAGCAAGTTCTGCAGGAGTCCGAAGGATAAAGGCAGTTTTGGATTAAATCACAAAACCTTCGGTTTTGTACCAACACACCTAAATATATGGGTTTAATTTGGGATAACAGGGAAAAATCGAAAGTATCTTACTCCATTCTAAAGAATAGAGATTTTTCACAGGTATTAAAAAATTATTCATGATTTTTTCTAAATAATCTATTCTTTAAACTAGTCATCCTCTTCAGATCTATCCGATATTGAAGCATATGGATCATAAACGCCCAAACATAACCTTTTATGAATTCGTTGATTGCAAAGAATGGCCATTCTTTGTTGTTGAGGAAGATGCGCATCTTCAATTGGAAAACCAATACACAGATTTCTTGCGAATGGTCTGCCCTGGCGAGTAATATAATCTTTATCTAAAAATCTAAAAAGAAGCTGCTCCATGCCAAAAGAAATAAGGCCTCCCGATACATCTTCAGCTCTGCCATTAAAAATCCAGTTTAATAGGGGATCTTGATCCGAACCTAGTTTTAAAGGTATTTCAAAGTTTCCAATTTGTTGCGATAGATAATAAACTCTCCTTTGTCTTACCGGAAGGTCAGTTTCATCTTTTAATGCTATAGCTTTGATCTCCCCATAATCTTTAGTTTCTAAGAAGTATTCCAAACTATTTCTATGAGCTTCAACTGCTTGTCTTGCTTGCGATCTTACGCTTAAAACAGAAAAATCAGGAGAGCAAAGAAAAATTCCATCACTGCTGTAAACAATATCTCCACAAATAAAAAATCCTGGCGAGCCCATAAACCCTGTAAAAAAATCCCGGGGATTTTGTATTATTGCCCTAGTTAATAAGGAACTATCTGCAAGCTTAGCCTGTGAAAAACTTATATCCATCAAACCCTCATAAAGATTTTGACAAGGATGCAATGATAAAGGACACTGAGGATAAAACAATTCCATAAAATTACTCGGTTCAAAGCCTATTTAAAAATGATTAAATTATAGAATATAAATTTCAGACAAGATTTTATAAATAATGAATCTCAAACAGTAATAATCCTATTAAAAAATTAATTTAAAACCAAAGACCAAAAATTACTCTAAGAAAATTCCTGGCTTTCCAGGCTTCGCCTGGATTTTCTTTCCAGTACTAATAGCCTCTTTTATAGAAAGGATTTCGGTTTTCATTCCAAATATTTGTTCAATCTTTTTGTTTGCATTCTTATAAATCTCAAGTTCATTTGGAATAACAAATATTTTGATTTGACTTTTCTTCTCTCCTTTGCCCTCAAGTATTTTTAAGATGTTTCTTAAATCCAAGATTAATTTTTCAACAGCCTGCTCCTGTTTCTCAAGATTCTCATCAATTTTTTTCTCATCACAAACAGGCCAATCAGAGAGACTAATAAATCCTCTAGAGAATTTATTAGGAATTTTTGAATTCTTATCCGAGGATAAGCTTGCTATCTTACCTATCTTCTCCCAAAGCTCCTCTGCAATATGGGGGCAGAAAGGGCTGATCATCCTTAAAATAATCCCAAAATTTTCTTTTGACATTCCTTCTGAAAATTTATCTAGACATTCAACAATAGATATTATTGCCTTAGGATATTCAAAAATTTCAATTGCTTCAGTAACTTTTTTAATTGCAAGATTTATTTTATGATCCTGAAGTTTGTCCGAAGTTTTAGTAAGATTTTCAGAAATCCTTATTAATCTATTTATAATCCTAAAAGCACCTTCAACACCATCATCGCTCCACTCCATTTGTTTATCAGGAGAAGAAACAAACATCAAGAATAATCTTGCAGTATCAATGCCATATTTATCAGAAATATCTGTTTGAAAAACAACATTTCCCTTGCTTTTTGACATTTTAGCTCCATCCTTGTAAACAATACCTTGATTAAACAATCTGGTGAAAGGTTCATCAAATTTAACATATCCTAAATCTTTCAAGGCCTTGATAAAAAATCTTGCATACATCAAATGCATAACCGCATGCTCAGCTCCACCAATATATTGGTCAACAGGCATCCAATAATTAACCTTAATTTCATCAAATGCTTTCTTTTTATTCCTTGAATCACAATATCTTAAAAAATACCAAGATGAATCAACAAAACCCCCCATAGTATCTGTCTCCCTTCTGGCTTTTCCATTGCACTTGGGACATTTTACCTCAACAAAAATTTTTGAAGAAGCGAGCGGATTTCCAACAGATTTAAAATCAACTTTCTCTGGAAGTAAAACCGGCAAATCTTTTTCAGGAACCGGAACAATCCCGCATTTATCACAATAAATCATAGGCATAGGAGTCCCCCAATATCTTTGTCTGGAAATTAACCAGTCTCGAATTTTATAATTAATTGTTTTTCTTCCTAATTTTTTCTTAGCCAAATACTCAGTTATAGAATCCATTGCCTCCCTGTTGCTCCAATTATTAAATTCTCCTGAATTAATCAATCTCCCATCAGGAGTATAAGCTCTTGACATTTTTTCAGGATTTAAATCAAAGGAATCTGGATTAATAACAACTTTGATTGGAATCTTATATTTTTTTGCAAACTGAAAATCTCTTTCATCATGAGCAGGAACAGCCATAACTACTCCGCACCCATAATCTGCAATAACAAAATTTCCAGCATAAACCGGAATCTTTTCATTATTAATAGGATTGATTGCATAACTTCCCGTAAAAACTCCATCCTTCTCAAGAGATTCAATCTCTTCTTGACTTTTAACTTTTTTAATTCTATCAAGAAGTTTTTCAACTTCCTTTTTTTGTTTCTCACTAACAAGTTCCATCAAACGAGGATGCTGTGCAGAGATTACCAAAAAAGTAACTCCATAAATTGTATCGGGTCGTGTTGTAAATACGGGCCATTTCTCTCCATTGATAGAAAAATCAATCTCAGTCCCATGGCTTTTACCAATCCAATTTTTCTGCATTACTTTGATTCTTTCAGGCCACTCAATTTTGTCTAAATCAGAAATTAACCGGTCTGCATATTTGGTTATTTTAAAAAACCACTGCTCTAAATCCTTTTTAACAACTTCCTCTCCACATCTCCAGCACTTACCGCTTTCAGCCTCTTCATTTGCCAAAACAGACTGGCATTTTTCACACCAATTAACAGGAGCTTTTTTCCTATAAGCTAATCCTTTCTCATAAAGCTTCAAAAAAAAGTACTGGTTCCATTTATAATAATCTGGCTCATGGCTTGCAATGACTCTGCTCCAATCATAGCTGTTTCCAAGAGCTTTCTGATATTTCATAATCATCTTTATAGAAGTTTCAGCATATTTTTTAGGATGAATCCCTTCTTTTTTAGCAGCAGTTTCAGCAGGCAAACCAAAACTATCATATCCCATTGGATAAAGAACATTAAATCCATTCATTCTCTTAAATCTTGCATAAACGTCCCCTATAGTATAATTCCTAACATGTCCCATATGTAAAAATGAAGCAGAGGGATAAGGATACATCTCCAAGACATAATATTTTTTCTTTTTAGAATTTTCAGAAACTTCAAAACACTTTGCCTTTTCCCATTTTTCTTGCCATTTCTTTTCTATAGCCTTAAAATCAATTTCTACCATGTTTGTTATAATAAGGGTTTATTTTTAAATTTGACCTTTTAGTCAAGATATATTCAAAGCATAGTAAGATATTATTTATCATTTTAAAAAAATACCGAGTTAATTTATTTAAAAATAACTCTTTAATTTAAGAGCAAGAGAAGCTTTGCTAAAGAATTCAATTTCAAAATTTGTTGAACGCTTTTCTTTTGCATAATGCTAATAAAAAGTAAGGATATTTAAATACTTCTATTAGCATTCGCATATTTTTACAGGCATCAACCCAAAACCTTAAAATATCGCTTCTATTAAAATAATAATGACATTTCCCATATATATTTTAGCAGGAAAGCTTTTTTCCAATTCGCAGAAAGCTTTTACCTTGGAAAATACTAAAAAACTAGGGGAAAGAAAAGACAATAAAATTGTCTATTCTGAATTTGAGGCATTATATCTTGCTGAAACCTATAAAGCCCAAATAATCAAAAATAGCAAAACCCTTTCAAATAATGAAATAATAAAATTCTTTTCAAAAGATAAATACTTTTGGGAAAAATACTGTGTTTTCAAAGAACTTAGAAAAAAAGGGTATATTGTTAAAGTGGGAATAAAATTCGGTGGAGATTTTAGAGTCTATTCCCGCCCTAAAAATCTAAGGGATTTTTCAGCTAACCATCACCATGCTAAATACATATGTTATCCAACGAATTCAGAAAAGATAGACATTAAAGAATTAATTTCAAAAACAAGAGTCTCTCATTCAACAGGAAAAAAGTTCCTTCTTGCTTTTGTTGATAAAGAGGATGATGTTTTATTCTATGAGATTGACTGGATAAAACTGTAAAAAACAAGTTTTAATTGCTATAAAAGACAAATCCTCCATCCCTTTGGTATAAAATTTTTATATAAGAAACGTGTATTTTTCCTTCTTGAAATTTCATTTTTATATAATTTCTATCAAAATCAGACAAAACTGGAAGGGTATCTACATTATATTCTGTAACAATAAATACTTCATTGGATGAACCAACTCTTTTTACAAAAGTAATCTGTAAATTCTTAAGTATCTGAGTGACTTTTAAATAATAGTAAATTCCATCCTCACAAACTTTGCTCGGAGTTTTATAATTTTCATCAAATTCAACTATCCAGGTATTTCCAGGATAATTTTTATTATAATAGTCTCTTACTGATTGTAATAATCTATTTTTAATCTGAATAGTTCCACCTTTTAATAGAGGAAATTGTACACTGCAGGCAGGATTATTTTTAACAATCCTGTTTAACCCTGCCCTATAGGTCCTCCTCACATCTTCAATGGTCCTTTTTTTACCATCTTCTAATTCTAAATTTTTTGCAATATCTTCAAAACTCAAGGGATTTATATCATGTCTTTCTTTAATAATCCTAAATTGAAGATCTGTTAATAAATCTCTGTTATCTGAAATTAACTTTAACATTCCTCCAGAATGTAATCTTTCAAATTCTAAAAAACTCATGGCCCTAGAATAATACTGTTCTGCCCTTTGTCTATTGTTTAAGCCCGTTATCCTAGCAATCTCCTCAAATGGCAAATCTTGATTTAATCTTAAATTTAAAATTTGTTTTTCAATTGGAGATAAGATATCCGTGTCAGACTCTACTGCATCAATAGCTGAGTCTATAAGTTCTCCAGTTAGTTTTATTCCAGTAATACCTTTTCTAATTAATTGTTCTCTTAATTCCTTAGGAACGCCAATCTGATTCAATAATCTATCTTTTGCCGCAATATCTTCAATTGGGATTGGATGAACTCTGTATAGGATATCATTTAACTGATCTTCATTTAGATTTACTCCCAACTTTTTTGCCTGTTGTTCAATCAAATATAATCTTTGTTCATCAGATAACATTGGACCCCTAAGAAAATCTATTTCATCGGGGGTTAATTGATCCCAAGTTTTATCAGCAAGTTCGTCTAAAAGATTATAGATATCATTCTGATTTGGGTCTGATTTAGCTTGATTATTTTTCAATCTTAAATCGTTAATTTGATCTGCTTTTTCATTCTTATTATGCACCAACACCCCCCCTGCATAATAATCTGAAACTCCTCCTACCTGTAGATTGTATACTTTAATATTCTCCGAAGTTACTCTTTCAATATTTTTAATAACAATCATTTCATTATTAGAATCCAATAGTTTAGCTCCAATTTCTAAATCCTTAACCTTAACCCAATCCTTTTCATCATAAGAATAAAATGGATGCTCTCCAGTTACCTTCAATTCCTGTCCGGAAACTAAATTTATGATAAATAAATTTAAAAATAAATTTAAAAATAGAATCACAATTATATTAAAAGATACCTCTTTTTTTTCATTATTCATTATTAATCAAAAATTATTAAACTATATAAATATTATTGAAAAATTTCAAAGAATTTTTAATTTTTTGTATTTGTGGATAATTTTTACCACTTCATAATCATCCTACAAATCTTAATAAAACGAATGAATTATAATTAATTTTATTAACTTTTCTGTTTAAATCTAAGCATGGTCGATGTTCCAATCATTAAAAAACATATAGTAGAAGCGTTAAAAAGAAGAGGTCCAAGCCTGCCAATTCAGATAGCCGGAGAAATAAAGCAGAATTCCATATTCACCTCTGCATTTTTATCAGAACTTGTTGATGAAAAACAGGTAAAAGTGAGTCATCTGATGGTCGGAGGCTCCCACTTATATTTTCTAGAAGGGCAAGAAGACCAGCTGGAAAAATTCACAAAGTATCTTCATCCAAAAGAAGCCGAGGCATTTCTATTATTAAAAGATAAAAGAATATTGAAAGAATCCGAACAAGAACCGGCAATAAGAGTTGCGTTAAAAGAAATAAGAGATTTTTCAGAAAGCTTCAAAGACGATGAAGAGATTTACTGGAAACTTATCCGAACTCCGAATTCAGAAATAGAGCTTCTTTTTAAAGAAAAAAAAAGTAAACAACCATCAACTGAAGAAAATAGGCAATCTTCGAATTTGAAAAAACCAGAACCTGAGGCTCAAGAAAAAAATATAGCCGTAAAAGAAGAAACACAACTAGTCAAAGAAGAGCCAAAATTGGAAAATATAAAAAAAGAGACTGACCTTCAGGATTTTAAAAAACCCGAACCAATTGTTAAAAAAATAAAAAGGATTATCCGAGTTCATTCAAAAAAGCCTGCGGAGATTATAGCTCCAATTTTCGATAATCCGCTGGTTAAAAAAATTGAGAAACCCAAGAAGGAAAGCCCAAAATCAGAATTTGTTCTAAATGTCATTAAATACCTAGAGGAGATAAATTTCAAGGTAATTGAAGAAAAAGAACATAAACTTAAAGAATATCTGGCACTAGTGGAAGTAGATTCTCCTTTAGGCCCGATAACCTTTCTTACTCAGGCAAAAGATAAACAAACAATTAATGATTCCGATCTTCAAAAACTTTTGTCTGATGCACAATCAATACCTCTACCGGCATTAATGCTTTATAATGGAAATTTAACAAAAAAATCAATAGAATATGCGGAAAAATATTCTTCAGTATTAAAACTCAGAAAAATGCAATTAGACTAACTCTCCTCATAAGAATAAACAAATTCGAAAATAACAATATTTAAAAACCTTAAAAATAAGTTAATATCATACTGATTGTTATAATACCATGGGTCGTATAAAATCAAAAATCGTTAAGAGAACTGCAAAAACGCTGCTCAACATAGAGGATAATATGTTTACTGAAAAGTATGAGGATAATAAAAGACTACTAGCAGACTCAATGCCAAGCAAAAAAGTAAGGAATCAAATAGCCGGCTATATTACAAGACTTAAAAAATCAAAGCAATTTTCAAATTCAAGATTTGAACAGGCTTCCAAATTTTCAAATTCAAGAGAATTTGAACCTGCTGCTATAAAATAAAGCTATAACTATAATGAGCGAAAGATTAGAGACTTCGAAGAGTGAACCAGTAACCCCAAAACAAGGTGATGATAATATAATTTTTGTAGGCATAAAACCATTTATGAATTATGTTACAGGAGTTGTTATGCAATTTCAGAATAAAGGACAGAAAGAGGTTATTATTTCTGCAAGAGGAAAATTTATTTCAAAAGCAGTTGATATAGCTGAAGTTGCAAGGAGAACTTTTCTTAAGGATGAAAACATTCGTGTAAAAGATATAAAAATCTCGAGCGAGCAATTTGAAAACAAGGAAGGAAAAAGGATTTTTGTCTCAACAATAGAAATCTCCCTCGTGAAAGAATAAAAAACTAGTTTTTAGCCAAAAAATAAAAAATTTTAAAAAAGAATAATTTTAAATACTCTTTTTACCTAACATTATAAACAAAATACTTTGAATTATTTCTAAAAAATATTCAGAGTATATCAAAATTGTAAAAAGGAGAGGTGATTTAACCAACATGGCAAAGAAAAAGAAAAAGAAAAAAAGATAGTTCTTTTGAAAGAACTTAAATTTTTATTTTTTATTTTTTTATTAACATCAAAAATTTTATTTAATTTTTGTTGATTAAAAATTTCTTAAGGAAATTTTTAAATGATTTGAATTCTATTTTTTGGTTTTTAATGTGGTTTTATCTAGTTTAGAAGAATTTTCTACCTTTGTATAAATCTTAAATCTTTTCATTAATAAATCCAATTTTCCATCAATTTCATTGATTTTATTATAAATTTTATCTATTTTTCTCCCTCTTATTATACCCAAAACGCTACGGATAATCAAAAAAACGAGATATACTATAAAGATAATCCCTGCTGCCTTTAACAGGGTTATTAACGAGGCAAATTTTGAAACCAATTCTGGAGGCATTGAAATCAAGGAAGGATTTAAATCAAGAATTCCTTTCATCTCAGTTATATTTACGGCAGCCATAATATTAATAGGCAAATCTACTTTTTAAGGATTTTCTATCAATAAGAGGTTTTTTAAATCAGATTCTTTTCCTATTTTTATGGCTCCATAGCTTAGTGGTAGAGCGCGGCTCTCATAAGGCCGAGGTCCCGAGTTCGACTCTCGGTGGAGCCATACATTTACCAGATTAACTACCTTAAAAATAAAGTTTACAGCTAACCCTGATTTATACAAATCTATATCTATAAGAGTAAATTCGGCACCTATTTTTAAATTCTAGGACAAAATAAAAAATAGAAATTCCTGCGAAAATCCCTGAGAGGATTATCAATAAAAAATTAAGAATAATCCATTCAAAATTGTCAAAATATCTTGGAACCACAAACAAACCAAGAATTACTCCCAGAATTAGTCCATAATTATCTAAGGGTATTCCCATAAATCTTAAAAATTTTCCAGTTCCATCCCAACCCTTAAAAATTTTTAAATCATTTTTTTTAGGAATAAGCTTTGTTAATTCTCTTAAAGAGAATCTAATTCTTAAAAAAGAGATTAGTGCAACAATCAAAAAGAAAACAAAAGAGAAAATAATTAAAGAATTAAAATAAGATAAAGTAATAGAAATGATCAAAAGCAAAAGACCTGATATGAAAAATGCTCTAGAAACTCTTATCAGTTTATTCTCGTATTTTATCCCAGAAGTACCATAAAAAAATTTAATCCTCTTGTTTTGTTTTAACATTTTATTATTAAAAAATATTTATTTAAAAAGTTATCAATTTTTTCACTTCTCCCGAAAACTCTCAACCCTATAAAACTCTATTTCCGAATCTTTCCAGGCATCTTTCTCTAATCCTGCCTTTAAAGAAAGTTGTTCCAAAAATCTTTCTTTAGAAGGAATCTGCGCCCATACTTGTGGAAGAAAAGTTGCAGAATAAAATCCTTTTTTAAGAATAATGCCCATCTTTTTGTCAATCTTTTCAAGCAAATCTCTGTAGCTTTTAAAAGATATTTTTTTTGGAGCCGAAAGAACTGAAATCTCTATTTTTATATTATTTAATTCCGAAGAAGAAAGAGGTAAAAATCTGGGATCTCTAAAAGCTGCATTGATGGAATTATCAATAACATCCATCCAAAGCTCTTTATTTGCCTGCAGACTTCCGATACACCCCCTCAATTCTTCATCTTCAGTCAAAGTTACAAAGCATGCTTTTTTTTCAGAATAATTTTTTCTTATATTTTCGGGAACAACCAATCTTCCCCCATGAATCTGCGATTTAATAGCATTTCTAGCTAATTCCAAAAGTTGCTCATTTTTTTCCTTTTTTTCTTGCATTTTTATAAAAAGAAGTATCATAATATTTTCCCCAACTTATTTTCTTCCATATTCTTTCATGAAGAAAAAATAAAAAAGTTTTAAGAATAGTCAAAGCAAGACTTAATCCTAAAGCTGATTGAAGATTCCCATAAATTGCATAAACCACTATAAAAGTTATAATAAATGAAATTAGCTCCCAGCTACAGCCTTTTACAAAACTTCTAAATAATGTCGACGCCATATCTTTTTAAAACTAATAAAATAAAAATACTATATAAATGTTATTTGCTTAAATATTTCCCAGATAAACATTCTTCAGATATTTCTTTCCAATCTTATAAGCATTCTCCAATGTTGATTTTGGAGTTATTTCCTTATTTTCCATCTTATAGCATGGAAAAAACCTTGAAATATGCCAAGGGATAGATTCATCAACAGAACTTATGAATTTCGCGATTTTTTCAAGCTCATCTGAAGAATCATTAATCCCTGGAATAATCAAAGTAGTTATTTCAATATGGATTCCTTTTTTATATGCAGATTTTATGGTTTCTAAAACCGGAGCAAGTTTTGCATTGCAAAACTTTGAATAGGTCTTTTCATTAAAACTTTTTAAATCAATATTCATTGCATCAATATATTTAGCAATTTTTTCAAAGGGTTCTTTATTTACAAATCCATTTGTGACTAAAATATTTTTTAATCCTTTCTTTCTTGCTAATTTTGCACTATCCATAACATACTCGTAAGAGACCAAAGGTTCGCTATAAGTATATGAAACTGAAGGGCATCCAGATTTCAAAACATTTTTAATTAATTCTTCTGGACGAATATAATCTGCATCAAATTCTTCTGCATCCTTCTGTGAAAGGCTCCAATTTTGGCACCATCCACAAGCCAAATTGCATCCGGCCATACCTATTGAAAAGCTGAAAGTTCTAGGAAGAAAATGATAAATGGGTTTTTTCTCGATTGGGTCTATATTAATAGAAACCGGTTTTCCATAAGTAAGAGAATAAAGTTCTCCATTATTGTTTTTTCTTGCTCTGCATTTCCCAATCTCCCCAATTTTTAGAATACAAAATTGCGGGCACAACTGACATTGAACAATTTTATTTTTAAGTCCGGAAAAATGTGAATTTTTATGGCACAAAAAATCTTTAGATTTTTTAGTGTTTTTATAAAAAAGGGCTTTTTTTAACATTAAAAAGAAAAGAAAGGATAATTTAATTACTTAACTAAAACATCCTTCTTAATCTTCTCACAAAAGACTTTCTATCCCGCTGTCTTGCTCTTCTTATCATCTCACTAACACCAACTCCAACAATGGCTCCAACAGCAGATGCAACAACAATAGAAGTCAAAGGATGCTCTCTAACAACCTCTCTAGAACTTTCAGCAGCTTGTTCAATTTTTTCTCCGGCAAGTTCATAGGACTTCTTAGCCCTGTTTCTTAATCTTCTAAATCTATCTTCTTTTTCTGGCATCTTAACCTCCTTTTTCAATATTTTATTTAATTAATTTTATCACTATTCCAATAATTAATATTATAATACCGATTATTAAAAATGAAAGGGTTTTATCAAATTTTAGATATTCAACTAAAAAGAAAATAAAAGCAATTGCAAGCAAGCCAATTGCCATCAAGATAAAAGATAACCCGACAAATTCTCGTATTATCTGTTTTTTCAAATGACTTAGTCTTCTTGAAACTGCATAGTTTATATCATCTCCAATATCCCTAATTAAAGCCCCGAAACTTTTTTTTAAGATATCCTGAATATAATCAATCATGCTCATTTTATTAAAGCAAGAAAACCCAACTTTTAAACATGAATATTATCAAAAATATAGAATTAAAAATATATTTATACTTCTAAGGAGTATAAATCTCATGTGGTATCCGGAAAGTAAACAAGAACTAGAAGATTTTATAGACCAGTCTTTCAAGCAGAAAACAATCAAATACAAACCCCTAACTAAAATCCAAGGACTAATAGTCCCTCATGCAGGCTATGAATATTCTGGAGCAATAGCCGGAAAAGCATTTTCCTTATTAAAAAATAGAAAGATAAAAAAAGCAATTATTCTAGGTCCATCGCATTATGCTAATTTATCTGGGGCAGTTACTTCAGACTTAAAAGAGTGGAAAACCTCTCTAGGAAATATTAAATTATTTAATAAAAATTTTCCAGAGGGAGATATAGAACCGGAGCATTCAATTAAAAACCAAGTTCCGTTTCTCCAAAAACTTAATTTTAAAGAAATAATGCCTTTGATGATAGGTAATATTAATAATGAACAAGCAAAAGAAATTGCAGAAAAAATCTCAAAAATCAAAGCAGTCTACATTTTCTCAACGGACCTGTCCCATTTTTATAACTATAAGAACGCAGTCCAAACAGACAAGAATACAGTCCAGATTATAGAAAGTTTAGATTTTGATAATTTTAAAAATGTTGATGCGTGCGGTTATTTCCCATTGTTAATAATGATGCATTTATGTAAAATTCTAAAAACTAAGCCGCATTTGATTGAGTATAAAAATTCTGGAGATGTTACTTGGGACAAATCAAGTGTTGTTGGATATGCAAGTTTTTACTTCTAATCTCGTCTGTTAACAATTCTCACATCTCCATCAGGAAAACATTCATAGACTAAATTAGGTTTAATCGTTCTCTGTCCAGGTCTAGGAACATAATTTGCAGGCAAGGCCGGACCTTGCTCACTTCCAAGGTGATCTTGATAAAACCCCCTACCTTCTCCTCCAGTCTGCTCCATCATTCTTCTTACCCTTTGTATAGCTTTTATAGTCAACATTTTAATATCTATCTAATTTTTAGTTATTTATTAATGTTCTGAAAGAGGATTTTATCTTCTCATGTATCAAGAATCAATCATAATATACCTCTTAATTTTTATAATTAATCTTAATTTACAATCCTCTGCTCTGTAAATGATCAAGAGTTTTATCAAGACATTTATCGCCCCTCATCCAAACACAATAATCTCCAAAAGAATCTATTCTAGCTTGAATAGAATAATCTCTTTCATCACCTTCCTTTCCTGGACCAATTTTTAAAACATATGTTTTTGGAAACAGAGATTTATGTCTTAAACTCCTATCCATTTCATCAGCACGATAATGATTAAAATGAACACTATGATTCTGAGAATGTGGCTGACTTAATAATACATAAAAACTTCCTTCTAAGGGATTAAACCTTTCTGTTGCAAGTTCAATTAATCTTTGAATATGAAAGTTCCTAATATCTATAGACCTTCTATAAATTCCTTGAACTTTGCGTCTAAACCTCTCTTGAATAACTTCTCTTGTATCATCATCACCAACAAAATCAATAAACGGAAAATCCAATTCAGGAACATCTTGTTTATCAAATCTCTCATAAAAATCAGATCTAAACTGCTCAAGATATGCCGTTACGATTTGTCTGTATGGAACAACAACTTTTGAACCTGGTTTAAATTGAAAATCCGATAAACCCAAACTTTTTGGTTCAAAATAAAATGGTTCTTCTTCAGGTTCCACAGCTTGTCCAGTGCACCATCCATCTAATCTACGCTGATAATCTCTTTTATCTTTCTCTTCAACAGGCTCAACTACCGAAACCGCAGTTATTGGTATTTTCGCAACTTTACTGATTAAATCACCCGAATCCAAAAAATCTCTTGTAACACAAACATAATCTAAAAAAGGTTCCCCATACTGTTGTCTTAATCTTAAAAAACCATTAAATTCTGCTAATTTCAATTCTAATCCAACTTCACAAGCATCAAATAAACTTGTATCCTGCAGGTTTACATTAACTGGAAAATCATATAATCTTGTTCTAATTAGCCATCCTCCAGCTCCCCCAAACATATGGCTTTGAGGAATATCATGAAAAACTAACTTGGCTCCGGTATAATCAACTTGTTTTTGAAAATCTGCTAACCACGCATCCATTACTCTTTTATGGGCCTCATTTTGTGCATCATTACAATGAGGATCCGGTTCTGGAGTAGCTAAAACTTCTTTAAAAAAAGTTATTTTGTCAGCAAAAGGAGCAGAGCCTAAAACCAAATTTCCTGCGCTTTTTAGTCTATCAAAAAATTCTTGTTCACTAACCATTTTTAATTATCACCAAAATCTTCGGTTTTGTACTCACACCCAAAGGTGTGAGTTTGACTTAGTTTTGGTGAGACTGAGTGAAAAAGACAAAGCTTGCTTTGTCCATAACCTAAAGGTGAGGGTTTACTTTTTTACTCTGTATTATAAACCTTAAATCTATTTTTAACCATTTATATATTTAAAAAATAAGAATTCTAGAATATACTTATAGAAAATCGTTAATTTTAGTTAATTTCGAGCAAAACCCTTCAATCCATCATCTCTTTTTCTTGGAATCACATGAAAATGAAGGTGAGGCACAACCTGTCCTGCGATTTCTCCATTATTAACAAGTATGTTAAATGCTTCTGCTTTCCCTTCTTTTATCAAGTTAACACCAACTTCTTTCAGAGCATCAATCAATTCATTTCCAAGACTCGCAGGCATATCAAGAAAATTTTTATAATGCTTTTTTGGAATAACCATGCTATGCCCATCAACTAATCCATATTTATCCAAAAAACCAAAAAAATTATCACTTTCGTAAACTTTTTTACAAGGCGATTCACCTTTTACAATTTTGCAGAAGATACAGTTATCCATTTTTATTAAAAATCATAGTCGTTTATAAATATTTATATTTGAGGACTAATTTTAATAGAATCTAAAAAATTTTTCAAATAATAAGTGATCTCTTTAGGGTTATTCAAAACAAGAAGATGATTCGCGCTATCTATTATTTTTATTTTAGACCCTTTAATAAGTTCTTTAAAATGAAGAGCAGATTTCAAAGGAGTTATAATATCTCTATTTCCATGAATAATAAAAACCGGCACATCAATCTGTTTTATGTCCTCACTTAAATCTGATTCAAATATCCTATTCAAAATAAACAAAAAAGGTTTAAAACCCGTGTTTAATATGTCTTCGCCCATTCTTTTTATATCAATATCTTCTGCAGGAATATGTTTTTTATAATCTACTCCATACCCTTTCTTTCTTATTGAAGGAAATTTGCTTAAAACTTTTGGCGGAAATATTCGAGGAAATACACTTTTAAGTATTCTCCTTTCGGACTGGTTTGCATAAGAACTAATAAAAACAATGCCTTCGACCATTTGTTTATGCTTTATAAAAAATCTGATTGAAACGAGGTTTCCAAAACAATGACTTATAAATATAATTTTTCCTATCCCCTCTTTTTTTAATATTTTATAAATATCGTCAGCAAATTGGTCTATTTCGTAACCTTCATAATACTCGGGACGAAACGACTTTCCATTCCCCC
>JAQTOY010000017.1:6282-18596 GCA_028713045.1 Candidatus Nanoarchaeia archaeon | reverse complement strand
GAAATACACTTTTAAGTATGCTCCTTTCGGACTGGTTTGCATAAGAACTAATAAAAACAATGCCTTCGACCATTTGTTTATGCTTTATAAAAAATCTGATTGAAACGAGGTTTCCATAACAATGACTTATAAATATAATTTTTCCTATCCCCTCTTTTTTTAATATTTTATAAATATCGTCAGCAAATTGGTCTATTTCGTAACCTTCATAATACTCGGGACGAAACGACTTTCCATTCCCCCTCAAGTCTACGGATATAACATTGTATTTTTTCAACATTTTTTCGTATGGAATCCAAGCAGATGAAGAACCCATATGTCCATGCAAAAAAACAAGCGTTTGCCTATTTTTATCTTTTTTAAAATTAGCTTTTCTATAAAATATTTTTTCCTTAGATGAAAGATAAAGATTTTCCATTTTATTCTAATCCATAAAATCAAATAGAATCATGAAGAGGATAGCTGTAAGAATGCTGTTTTATAAAAGATGCCTTAGCCCAAATAAAAAGAACATTTAAAGTTCCAGCTTTTTTCATCCTTCTTGCAGATAACGTCACTTTCATGACATTTTTATTTCTGACTTTTGCATTGATTTTTTTTAATTTTTTAGCAAGAAAAAAATCCTCCTGCATTATTTTGTCAAATCCTCCAACCTTGTCAAAAATCTCCTTTTTAATTGCAAGATTATTTCCAAAAATCAGACAATTTCCAAATAAATTTGATATTTTCATTGTAAAAAATGCTATATAACAGATAGAATTAGTAATATAAAAACCATTTTCAAAAATGCTTAATCCACTTATAGCAGAAAGTTTAGGATCCTTAAAATTATCCTTTATAGTTTTAACCCAATTTTTGTCAGGAATTGAATCTGCATCAAGAAATGCAATAATTTCTGACTGAACTTTAGATGCTCCTAAATTCCTTGTTGCAGAAATTCCCTGCTCATAGCATTCATAGGTTTTATCCGCGAGTTTTTTTGCAACCTCTGAAGTTTTATCCTTGCTGTTATTATCAACAACAATTATCTCAAAATCCTTTTCTGTCTGATTCCTTAATGCATCAATCAAAACCGGAAGATTTTTTTCTTCATTATATGCCGGTATAATCACGGAAATTTTCATAAATTTTTAAGATTTATAAAGTTTAAATATTTTTATATAAAATAAAAAACCTATTTTTCAAGAAAGAATATGATATGTTTGCAAGGATCGAAAGCATTATATCTAAATTTTTTCTCGGTTACAATCCTTAGATTCTTTTGGTTAAACACATCCTTCCAACCGCCATATTTCAAAAAATTATAGGGTAGTTTTATTTTATAAGGATGGTTTCCTATATAATCAGAGATTTTTAAAAGCCAAAAATCAAATCGGCTTATCCAATAATGGTCCTTTATGAGTATATATTTCTTAGCAACCCGCTTTGCCTCTGTTATAACCTCTTCAGGATTTGTATCGTGATGCAAGACATCAATAATCATAACACATTCAAAAGAATTATTTCTAAAAGGAAGTTTTTTTCCATCATACTTAATAACCGGAATAAAACTTTTTGGTTGGATATGTGTATCAACTCCGGTAAATTCAACTCCAATCTTATCCTGAATTTTTTTTGCCAATTCTCCTGAAGAAGCTCCTAAATCAAGAACAGTTTTACATCCCGTTAGATAAGGGATTAAGATATTTGTAAGATAGTCAAATCTCAAATGAAATAAAATTTTTCTATTTAAAAAATCTAAAAATTTATCAGCAATCATTCTTGCTCTTTCACCCTAGTTTCAACAACTTTCCCAGCTTTTTTAAAATCAATCTCTGAATTAATCAGTTTTCTTAAAACCTCTTTAAGCTCTTTAATCTTGACCCTTATCTGAACAGTTGTATCTCTGTCTCTGATAGTGATATCCTCATTTTTCAAAGAATCCTCATCAATTGTAATACAATAAGGAGTTCCAATCTCATCATTTCTAGCATATCTTCTTCCAATCGAACCGCTTTTATCATAAACAACATTGAACTCTTTCCTTAAATCTTTTACAATATCTTCTGCGAGTTTGTTATATTCTGGATGTTTCACAATTGGAAAAACCGCAGCTTTTATAGGAGCAAGTTTTAGAGGAATTTTTAATACAACATAATCTCTTTTTTTATCATAACTGTAAGCTTTTGTCAAAATCCCTAAAAAAACTCTTTCCATTCCAAAAGTTGGCTCAATAACTCTTGGAATTAACTTATTTTTATATTTTTCATCAAATACTACCATTGAAACACTTGAAGATTTTTGATGATTTGTTAAATCAAACTGCCCTCTGTTCGCATTACCTGCTATTTCTTTACTTCCAAAAACATATTCATAATCAATATCAAAAGTCGCAGATGAATAATGAGAAAGCTCATCTTTTCTGTGTTCTCTTATCTTAATCTCAGTAAGACCTAGAGAATTAAACCATATCACCTGTTCTGCTAACCAGTAGGCATGCCATTCTTCCAATCTTTTTTCCTCAAGCATTTCTCCAATAGTCGTATTTCTTAGTTCTTCGCTACCTTTTACTTGAGTCTCGGCATCAAGCAACCTTACTTTTACATTTTTATGATTTTCATCTAACAAATCACATTTCTTTTCTTCATTGTTAATAAAAAATTCAAATTCCCCTATATGAAATTCCCTGCTCCTAAACAAAAAGTCTCTTGGAGCAACTTCATTTCTAAAGCATCTCCCAATCTGGGCTATCCCAAATGGAAGTTGCATTCTTGAAGTTTGTTGAATAAGTTTAAAATCTGTGAACATTCCTTGCGCAGTCTCACCCCTTAAATATGCATCAACTGCATTTAATGCCCCAACTCTTGTCCTAAACATTTGCTCAATCATTCTCGCATTTTCCCAATCATATTCCCCTCCGCATTCACATTTAATCTTTCCCAAATCTGGCTTATCAACCTTGCTTGATTTACCACATTTTTTGCACACGGCTAAATAATCATTAACATTAAAATTAGCAACATGTCCTGAAGCTTCCCAAATTTTTGGATTGCAGATTATACTGGCTTCCATTCCAACCATATCTTCTCTATTTATAACAAAAAAATTCCACCAATCTCTTTTTATATTATTAAATAATTCAACTCCCAAGGGCCCGAAATCCCAAAACCCTGCAAAACCCCCATAAATATCCGAGCTCCTAAAAACAAACCCTTTTTCCTTGCAAAAATTTGACAATTCATCAATGGTTAAATTGCTTTTATTCTCTGATTCGTCTTTGTTGTTATTTTGTCCTTCCATCTCATCATTTTCCTTGGTTTTCCACTCTTCCTTTTCAGCCTGAGCAATTATTTCCGCTGCTTTTTTATCCGCTTCTTCCTTATCTTTTCCAAGATACGCGACACACTCGCTCTTAATCTTATTCCCGGCCCTTACGCTTTTTTGTAAATAATAATAATCCTTTCCATTGACTTTCTTTTTAGTTACAAACATAATTTAGGTATTACAAATGAGTTTTTAAATATTACATTTTTTAAAATGGAATAGTTAAAAACTGCTAGCAGTTTTTAAAGATTTTGTAAGAATTTAATAAAAAAATTAAAAAAATTAAAATTATTCTACGGTTGCATGACAAGAACCTCTGCCTTGTTTATGCATAGGACATTCAGTATTTCCATTACATCTACCTTCCATATTATTCCTTGGACAATCTCCATTTTCAATATGGTCACATATGCCATTATTATTCGCATCTACAAAGCCAGTCCCCCTAATTTGTTTAGTATTAGTATCTTCAGATTGCTGTGCATATACAAAACCCAATGCTCCAATTAAGACTAATGCCAAAACAATTCCGGAGATTATACCAATTACTTTTTGATTCATAATTTTCCTCCTTTTATTAATTTATTTTAATTATTAACCTTTGAACTATTTATAAAGATTATGAATTACAAATTTTAAAAAACTCAAGCGCGGGGGGAGAATCGAACTCCCGAAAATTCGCTCTGCAGGCGAACGCAGTACCATTGTGCCACCCGCGCATGATTCTATTAATAATCCAAGGTATTATAAAGTTTTGGTTACTAAATCATCATAAGAAGTATTTAAACTAATATTTACAACCAATTAGATGAAAAAAAAGAAAAGTTATAAAATTTTAATTTCTAAAAACGGGCCATATATTGTCTCAGGAAAATTGCCTTTAACAAAGGAAATTCAAGATGCAGATAATTATGGAAATCCTGGAACCTGGACAAAAGGAGAAAAATATCCTGATAGCGAAAATTATTGTCTTTGCAGATGCGGAAAATCTTCAAACAAACCTTTTTGTGATGGAACTCATACTGAAATTAACTTTGATGGGACAGAAACTGCAAGCAATAAAAAATATCTTGAACAAGCTAAAAAAATTTTAGGTCCTGAGCTTGATTTGACAGATGCACAAAAATTTTGTTCATCCGCAAGATTCTGCAACAAAGGGACTTGGGAACATACAAGAAAATCTAATCATCCAAAATCAAAAAAAATTGCCATTGAAACCGCTTGCAACTGCCCTTCCGGAAGGTTAATTGTTTGGGATAAAAAAACAGGAGCGTCTATTGAACCCAAATTTGAACCTTCCATTAGTCTAATTCAAGATAAAGCTGAAGGAGTAAGTGGTCCAATATGGGTAAAAGGAAATATACCTATTAAATCTGAAAATGGCACTAAGTATGAAATTAGAAATAGAGTTACTCTTTGCAGATGCGGAAAATCTTCAAACAAACCTTTTTGTGATGGGGCGCATATTAAAACAAAGTTCCGAGATGACCAATAAGGTTCAATTACGCCCGAGACAGGACATAATTAAAAGTGTTACAGTCAGGAAAAAGATTTATTTGTTTAATATTTTGTGTATTTATAACTAACAGATTCTTTTCGATTAAAACTTTTTTTATAAATTAATTTAGCATTTCAATAATGCTTATTTCTCAAATCTTATACCTTTTATTTCATCCGCAAACCCATATATTCTAATTGCCCTTTCTGTTGCGTGCTTTAGATCTCTCCCTCGGACATAGGGGATAACTCCTGGATAATCTTCTTGGCGAATCCAGGTTGCCATTCTTGCAAATTGTTGATATTTTCTTGCAAGCAATGTAGCAGGAAGACCTTTAAAGTTCATAAGTATTGAAAAAAGTTTTTGTCCTCCAGAATGAGAGTAATCATAAACCCTAAATTCGGTCGGAGATACAGGAGACTCTCTGCTATAATAAAACCTATCTGAATGTAATCCGGCTCTTGACATTTGCCTTAGTTGATCAAATAAACCATCTATTGTTTTTATATCTGAAACAACTGTTTCTATTGTAGGTTTAACAATTTGTTCTTGAACCAATTCGTTATCTGATAATTGAAAGGGAATAACAAATGGCCAGGATTGTGCACTAATTAAAAAGCCATTTCTTGTAAATGAAATGTTTCCTTGAGAGATACTCCCCTTATTTACTTCAAATTTATTCTCCGCATCATTAAAAGATTCTGGAAAACAAATTGTTGCATTAGCATAATATTGTCCAAGTGTCATTTTAGTATCATCAGAACTCTCTTTCCTTTTGGGTAATTGTATACTAAAATATAACTTTAAAAATCTTTTGTATTTTTAATTACTTAACTTTTTAGTCGGACGCCCGAGACATCTCGCACTTTCACTTTGTTATTTAAATAATATTTATCAAAGTAAAAATGCTCGGGATTTGCCCTGTTCCAGGTTCAAATCGTAATCTAGAAAAATAATATCGCTTGGCGATATTATATACGCCCGAGACAGGATTTGAACCTGCGACCTACTGCTTAGAAGGCAGTCGCTCTATCCAGGCTGAGCTACTCAGGCTTTCTCTTCAATTATAACATAATTGAACTTGCTATAGATTCATTTATAAAATAAATGAATTCGCCATAATTTAGTCTAAAAAAAGTAGCTATAAAAAACTTCTTATTTTATAAATTTCTTAGAACCTCTTCTTATTGTGCAAAACTCTTTGTTTTGATTTAGGTATTTTCACATTTTTTGAACGAACTATAAAAAATACCCCTCCGCAAATTATCGATACAAAAACAATATATCCAATGAGCTTATTTCCAGGTTGATCAATGATAATAAATCCAGTTAGAGATGATTTTCCAAGAACAACCGATTGTTTTACAGAATTACTCAAATCCAAACTTTCCGCAAAATAAACCGAGTAAATACCAGTCAAATCCGGTTCTAATTCCATAACAATATTCCTTTCACCAATTCCATTATCTCTGATTCTTTTTATCTCATTTCCATCACTATCTACCAACCAAATATCAATAAAAATTTCCGTCTCGCTATTTATAATATATTTTATCCTAAGATTGTTTTTTTCAATTACTACCTCGTTTATTCCAATTACAACTGGATTTTTTAAGATACTTAAAGTAAAATTACTACTTTTACCGGTTTCCTCGCACTTCAACTCCATTTTAACATAATAATCTTTTTTTTCAGCTCCTTCAGGAATGTTCAAATAAAAAATAAAATCTCTGTTTTCTCCAGGAGAAATGGTTCCAACCTGATCTGAATAAAACCAGGAATTTATTTCTCCAATTATCTGTAATCTACAATCCTTCAAAAGAACCTGGCCCGTATTCTTTACATTAAGAGCTAAAGTCTTTTTCTCCCCATTCTTGGCAATTATATTTTCAATATTAGATATATCCAACCCACTTTTTTCTGTAACAATATTAGTATAATTCTCTCGGCTAATTACTCTCACATTCACATCCGAATATTGAATATTATTAGCAGAAACAAATACCAAAATAAATATTAAATACAAAAATGCTCCTACAATCCATCCTCTTTTTTTCATATCCCTTCTAGATATTTTTCATATTTAAATTTAAGTATCAAAAAATCTCTGTACCACACCTTAAAAGGGAGGGTTTGTTTTAGATTCCGGATAAAACTTTTATGGTTTTATCGGCCATGAAAATCTCTTAGATTTTCATAGGTTTTGGGACAGGAGAAAAAGACAAAGCAAAGCTTTGTCCTCTGCCTAAAGGCAAAGGTTTACTTTTTTCCTGTATCCTAAAAAATTTTTGTTTTAGTTTTGCCTTTAAACTTGGCGATAAAAAATAAAAAGAGCAAACAATTTAAACCATACCATAAATAATGCAATTTTAGTTTTTAATCCGAATAAACCCCAAGTTTATATTTCATCTCTTTCTCTTCTTAATTTTTCCAGATTTATTGCTAAACAGATTGTTAAGTTTAAATGCATTTACAATAACAAAAGCCAAGAACAAAGCTAACAGGAATAATACAACAACATACCTACTCCAAAAATTTCCAGGAGCAATGCTTCGCAATCCTACAACAGTTCCTGTCAATGAAACTCCTTTTTCAGTAACTTGATTTTCACCATCATCAACTTTTATAGTATACTCTCCTACGGGAGCAGATATTTTTATTGTTTTTGTCTGCCCAATATTTAAAAAAATATTTGCAGTCTGATCCTCATTTCCAATTGTGATCAGTATTTTTTTATCATAAACTACATTGCCAGTATTTTCAATAATCAAACTATCTCCATTCAAAATTATGGATGCTCTTTTTACATCGCCAACATTGAATAATTCATTAGTTTCTGTATTTTTATAATGGGCATTAATTTTCCAAGGGCCCTGATAAGGATTTTTAGGAAGCTTAAAATTAATGCCTTCTCCAGAATTTATATTGCCCTCTTGAACAATATTCGCATGAAAGTCTTGCACTACGTAACCTAATTCTCCATCAATTTTATTCTTATTGTCATCATAAAGTGTTATTTTAAAATTAAACTCGTCATCATTTATTTTTTTTGTTTCAATTCCGATAGCTTCTGCACTGACAAAAACATTTAGAAAAAGAACGCAAAGAATCAATACAGATAATAATCCAATCCCCCTTTTTATCATATTCCTACAAAGAAGACTTTCTTTTTAAAGTTTTTTAAAAAAACGCCAACTAAAAACCTATTTAAACTAAAAAGATTTTAAATAACAGATGAAATCTATTTCATCTGAAAATGTCTCTTGGACAGAATTAGAATTCTGTCTATATGCTATCCCATGAACAGTATATCAATAACCTTTCTTGGAACCGGAAGCGCCATTCCTACTGAAAAGCGCAATCACATATCTATTTTATTAAATTATAAAGAAGAAAATATTCTTATAGATTGTGGAGAAGGCACTCAGAGGCAGTTCAGAAAAGCAAAAATTAATCCCTGTAGGTTAACAAGAATTTTAATAACTCATTTTCACGGAGATCACACTTTTGGGCTTCCGGGATTGTTCCAGACCTTGGCATTAAACAGTTATCAAAAAACCTTGCACATTTATGGACCAAATGGAACAAAAAAATTCATAGAAAACATTTTCCAGACTTTTATCCCAAAGTCAAACCGGATAAAGTTTGATGTCCACGAAGTTAAAGGAAAATTTCTTGAGACTAAAGACTTTCAGATAACTGCCTTTCCATTAAATCATGATTGTCCATGTAATGGTTATTTGTTTGAAGAAAAAGACCGGTTAAGAATTGATAAAAACAAAATCAAAAATATGAATCTTCCAAACATACCTGAAATATCAAAATTAACTCTTGGAAAAAATATAAAGATAAATAACAAGACAATAAAATTCAAGAATGTAACTTATTTAGAAAAAGGAAGAAAAATAAGTTTTATTTTAGATACAAAGCTATGCCCAAATGCTATAAAACTTGCAAAAGACTCAGATTTGCTTATTGCTGAATCAACTTTCTTGGATAATTCTGAAAATGGCAGCAGGTTAGCAAAAGACTATATGCACCTGACTGCAAAGCAGGCAGCTGAAATAGCAAAAAAATCAAAAGCAAAACAACTTATTTTAACTCATTTCTCGCAGAGATATGATAATAAAGAAAAAACATTGTTAGACGAAGCAAAAAAGATTTTTCCAAACTCAAAAATCTCTGAAGATTTTATGACCCTAGAAATTTAATATTACCAAATCCTTCGGATTTGTACTAAAACTAAAGTTTAGAGTTTGTTTTGGATTTGGTGAGGCTGAGTAAAAAAGAGTAAGTAATTTAAACTGCATCTTAAAAGAGGCAGTTTTATTTTTTACTCTGAAGAAAGATTTCTCATGGGACAGAAAATTTTCTAAATTTTTTGTAAATCGAAATTTAATGGGCATTTCTTTTCTAATTATAAAAGTTAAAAAAAGTTCCATCTATCATTATAAAAAACATCAGAACTCTCGACCGTGCTAATCAAAATAGGTCAAAGCTCAATTATTCTCGTTTTGCAACACCTGCAGGCGAGATGAAAATTATTGTGTCGCCCCTTAAAAAGGTTAGACCAACGCTTCTCTTCTCCTCATTGTCAATTATCTCTTTTGCGTTATCCAACACAATATTAATGTGTATGTCAAATGCTAAAAGAGTACCGACCATTTGCCTGTTATTTTTCAGTTGAACCAATACTTCTCTACCCTTAGCATTGTTCAACACATCAAGCGGTCTCTCAATTCCATTAACCATGAAAGGAAATCTTTAATCAGGTATTTAAATGTTTGGATATCACGAAATCCTTCGGATTTCAACATACACTAATGAGTGTAGTTCGTATGGATTTTGTGAGTCTGAGTAAAAAAAGTAAGCAATTCAAACTGTATAATTTAGAATGCGATTTTCTTTTTTACTCTGAATAAAAAAATAATACACTAAAATTTATAGATAAAAAATTTCCGAAACCTTTAAATATGAATTTTTTCTCAAAACTATTATGATACGTGGAAGAAAAATTACTGGAGGAAAATACAAAAAATTCAGAAAGAGCAAAAAATATGCTCTTCCAGGAACAATAAGAAAAGTCAAACTTAGAGATACCAAGAAAAAAATAATCCGAGGTTTAGGCGGAAATTTAAGGACAGTTTTGCTTTCATCAAATATTGCAAATGTTTTTAATCCAGAAACAAAAAAAACTAAAAAAGTCAAAATAAAAAATGTTGTTGAAACACCTTCAGATAGATTCTTGGCAAGACAAAATATTCTAGTTAAATCTGCTATCATAGATACAGAATTAGGAAAAGCGAGAATTAGTAATAGGCCTAGCCAAGAAGGCATGGTACAAGCAATCCTGATAAAACAATGAAAGGATTATGGTATTAAACTACCAATTTAGAGATTATCAAATCGGACAAGAATTTCTAGAAAGATTAGGATTCTGGATTTATCAATCTTGCTCGCCCCCGTTTGGTTTTGGATGGGTTGATATTGATGAAGGAATTATAAGACCTAGTGATAAAAGATTTTTTAATACTGCAGGAAACAGCCCCGTTGTTGCAAATCTAGAACGTGATGGAAGATTGCATGGAATAAGAGGAATAAATCCTCCATCTCCTTATGATTATTATGAAACCATTATAGCAAATAAATTAAAAAGATTAGAAGAAGCTACCTGAACCTAATGTTATCAAACCACTAATTCTTTGTTAATTAATATTTGAAGATAATTTAATCGCAGAAATCTTTAAGTATTTCTAGATATTTGAGTTTGTCTGATATATCTCTATATATCAAAGAGGTAGACGAAAGAGGCTGAAATTTCAATGTTTTATCAAATTTTATAGAATGTTGAAAAAATTACAAGGACTCGCCATCCTTGTCTGCCTCTTCTCTTGAAAATCTCTTTAACAATTCTATGCAAACTCGTTTTCATAGAAAGCTTTATAAATCTTTCTCCATTAAGTTTATAAACGTTACTATGGCAAACATCAAAAGATGCCCAGAATGTGGAAGTGTGAATCTTACTTGGGACGAGCAAAGAGGAGAAATTTTCTGCAATGATTGCGGCACTGTTGTTGAAGAAAAAATGGTGGACACTTCTCAGGAGCTTCAAGGAAGTTTTGATTCTGGAGAGAAAAAAGGTAGAGGCGGAGCTCCATTATCAATGCAAAAATTTGATAAAGGACTGACAACCAATGTTGGAGAAATTTCTGATATTTACAAATTAGACGCAGGTTCAACAAGAAAATTTCTAAGATTAAAAAAATGGCAGGAAAGAGTTTCAACTTCAATTGAAAGAAATTTAAGATTAGCAATGACCGAGCTTAGAAGAGTTGCTTCTTTCCTCAATCTTCCAGAAGTTGTAAAAGACGAAGCATCAAGAATCTATCAGTTCGTGCTGCAAAGAGGCTTGGTAAGAGGAAGAAGCATGGAATCCGTTATAGCTGCTTGTATTTATGCTGCATGCAGAAGTTATGATATTCCAAGAACTCTTGATGAAATTTCAGCTGCTTCTGATGTTGAAAGAAAAGAAATCGGAAGAACTTACAGATTCATCATAAGGAAACTCGCAATCAAAGTCACTCCTTCATCTCCAAAAGATTATATTCACAGATTTGCCTCGGTTCTTAAACTTTCTCCTAAAACACAAAATGAAGCTCTGAAAATATTAAAAAAAGCAGAGGGCAGTGAATTGACTTCTGGAAGAGGCCCGGCAGGAATTGCAGCGGCAGGACTGTATGTCGCCGCATTGCTAAACAATGAAAAGAAAACTCAAAGAGAAGTTGCAGATGTCGCAGGAATCACCGAAGTAACAATAAGAAACAGATACAAAGAACTATTAGACCGACTAGGACTAGAAGACAAATTGAAAATAAAAGAAGCTGAAACAAAAACAGCAAAGAATAAAGAAAAATAACACTAAAGTCAGTTTCTGTATAATCCATAATCTTCTCTAATTAGCCGACTTCTATACTCAAATAAATCTAATTCATCCTTCATCTCTCCAATAGTACGGGCGCATAACCCTAATTGGGCTCGAGTATCAGCAATAAAATCTTCAGCTAATCCAAATAGCTCCTCAACAGTACAATCGCGATAAAATTCTTGTTTTAAGTCTCTCATTGAAAATTTAAAAATCACTTATTTTTAAACCTGCTTAGATAAATTTTTATATGCCCAAACTATCTAATCGTATGCAGGGGTGCCGGAGTGGTCAAACGGAACACGTTTAGGCCGTGTTGCTTAGTGCTTCACAGGTTCGAATCCTGTCCCCTGCATAATATTATTTCTGATGTATTGGTTTATAGGGCAGGATGAGAACCAAGGTTCGATGAGAATTTTTAATCTGACTGATTCAATCATAAATAACAGATTGAAAATGCGAACAATCCTGTCCCCTGCATAATATTATTTCTGATGTATTGGTTTATAGGGCAGGATGAGAACCAAGGTTCGATGAGAATTTTTAATCTGACTGATTCAATCATAAATAACAGATTGAAAATGCGAACAA
>JAQTOY010000017.1:0-6182 GCA_028713045.1 Candidatus Nanoarchaeia archaeon | reverse complement strand
TCCTGTCCCCTGCATAATCTATTTTATTTCAATCTAAGTTGTACCAGAATTATCCCTTAAAAAATAAACTCATTACAAAAATGCTTTTTTTGCTAAGACGAATTATTTAAGCAACATAAGAACGCAAATTCCTAGAAGGGGATTGCCATAGATTTTTCAGCGCTCTAAAGAAATAATCTTTTCTTACCCTCCCCATATTTTCCAATCTAGATTCAGAATCATCTTCTAACTCAACTTCAGCTAATTTATCTCCATATTCTGATTCTCTCCTTAAATAAACCCTTAAAAGATCTGGAGAAAAAGATTCTGAAAATTGTCTATTAACAGGGCCTAATTCCTCTCTTATTAAAACTCCGGGAACCGTCCTTCTTAAATAAACTAAATGTGAATCTGATGTAACAATTCCGGTTTTCTCCCCTCTTTCAACTAAGTTGCAAATAGCAGCAGCAAATAACCGGTCATCAGTAGGAGTTAATTCCGTTCCATCAGATTTTTTGCTTCGAATTCCTAGATTATGATCAACAAACTTAACTAATCCGTAAAACAAGTCTTCAGAACCATAAGAAGGAAGCGACCTTCTTCCAAGCCTTGAAAATTTCATGGCCCTAGAATAAAATTCATGTAATAATTCATGAACTTGCGGCTGAGATTTTCCAGGCAGTCCTTGATACATTTTTTTGGCCCAGCATGTAAACTGAACAAAATCCCTAATCTCTTCTCTAACTGCCCTGCAAAGAATTACTTTTGAGTCTTTTAAAAAAGGCAGGATTCTATCCATTGAAGCAAAATTTTCCATAAAAAGTGCAGTATTAAATTCCCTTCCGCAATCTCTCCCCAGGGCATAATCATTAAGATACTTTCCTAAACTACCATTGGCTCTTAAAGCAGAGGTATCAGCAAAAACTCTGTCATTTTCAGTTAATATATCATCTAGACTAACTAATCTATCGTACGGAATTAAAACCATAATTCTAACTCAAAAAAGGGTCTATTTAAAGGTTTTCATTAAGAATCTAAATCCTTTTAATTCTATTTTGCGATTTTCGAAATTCATTACCCTTATCACTAACATGAAACTCATGCTCAATCTCATTCAAAACTTTAATGAACGATTTATGTAAGGTCCTTGCAAAATCCCAGTCCGAACTCTCTCCATCAAAATTTCTTGTTGAAGAAAAAACCTTGACATGAACAGAATATTTCTTTGATTTTCCTTTCTCTTCATTAACTTTGTTAATGAACTTGCTACCTTTGCTATAATCTTTTATCAAAACCTCAACAAGATTCACTGTTTTCAACATTCGTTCAATTTTTAAAGAATATTCAGAACTTAGTTTATCAAAAATCACTTTCTCCTTTTCATCAAGTTCTTTCATTCCTCTTTGCAAGATTAATTTTATTTCCATTTTTATAATAATAGTAAATATTTTAAAAATTTTTCTTTTCTAAATCTAAATATAAATCTAAACTATTTCAGCTCCCAAAGTTTGCTCTTCTTTAGTTTTAATATCTATTATTGTTAAAACATAATTAGGAGGATTATTAAATTGATCCAAAATTCTCGCAAGGCCAGTCTCGCCATCGATATAATAATATGCCTTAAATTTTTCTATATTTAAATTCCAATTAAAATTTTTGTCGGCAACAGTAATATACTGCCATTCTAACATCGCATTCATAAAGATATAAAATGTATAATTATCACTATTCTTTTCATAAACCCTATAAATATAATTTTGAGGATTTAACAATGCTCGATCGAGTAATGATCCACTACTTGTTGTTGAAGCGGGCAGGGCATTTATTTCTGTAGCAGTTGTCATACCAACCGAAGCTCCCTCATAAATCTCAAAAACAGTTTTTGTTGATTTATCTATAAAATACAATGTATATCTATTGGGAAACGTATCTACAAGAAGCAAAATATCCTTAAAATTAGCTACACTTGAAGATTTCTTAAAATTAACAAGATTATTTTCCCAGTCAAAATTCTCATTAGTATAATAAGTATTCTTCCATTCTTTAGTGGTAGAATCATATATATAAAAAAGATAAATCTTTTTTTCTTTATCATAAATCATATAAACAAAATTTTCCGGATTTACTGCAGCTTTTTCAGATATTGTGCCAACAAATCCCGAATTTGATTTTTTCAAAATATTGAAAATCTGCTGTTTCAATTCCTCTGGAAAATCAGAGCTTAATGTTTGCCCTTCAATTTCAATTGTATAAATCCCCGTGTTGTTAAATTTGCTTTGAACAATTGCATCAATACCGTTAATATAATTCATTCCAGAAATCTGGTTTTGGATTAAAGTTATGCCTCTAAAATTATTTTCAGATGTCCATCCACTTCCAAAAACATATGTAAATTTTATCTGTTTTCCATCCATATAATTTACACTAATCATTACATTATCTCTTAGATCACTGTCAGTTCTAGGAGCAAAAGCAGTTGTTGTAGTTTGTGTGGTTGTGCTAGTCGTAGCATTACTTCTAACCTCTTCGCCATACAAGCTCTCAGCAACTTTTTTATACAAATTGGCCAATAAAGACAATCCTCTGGCCCTATGTGCATTATTTAATCCAATAGTCGTAAGATTCTGCAGTTTTACAACAGTTCCTGAAATCTTATTCTGTATAATAGTATTAGTATCGCTTTTCTCAATTTTCAATTTATCAATTTTGCTCTGCGCCTCGCTTGCAATTGCTTTTCCTTGTTCATCGGTTAATAATCCTTGGCTGAAAATACTCATATCCACTTTTCCAAGAGTTTCATTCAAAAGCCCTAAATCGCTTATCACATTCTTAACACTTACTGTATCCAACCAACATTTTATTGTTGGATCATCACAATAACCCACTTGTTTCCATCTGTCTGTTGTTGAATTTGTATGATCATACTCTCCAAAAGCATTGACTCTTTTTCCAGGATTTTCAGTTGCGCAAACTCTTATTATTCCTCTTTTATATAGCTCTGAATTCAGCATCTCTTCAATTCCTGCCTGAACATTTATATTAATCAAACTCAAAGCAGATGGAGTTCCTGCAACGCATTCTTTTTCAGTCTTTATATCTGTTTTTACCTGATCTGCAGCATACTGATTGGATATTTCTGTTAAGGTAAATGAACTCGAAATGCTCTTGAAACCGCACTTATCCTGTCCATTTATATTAAGGCATAATTGCTTGTATCCTGAAACAGCTGTAAAATCTTTTGCATTATCAATTGAATTTCCTTTCTGGACATAACCGCTATCAACAACATATTGCTGTGATAAAGGAACTATTCCTGTACTTGCCTGCGATAAATCTTTTAGATAAACTGCATAATAAGCAGGCTGATCCTTGCCACTATAAATATGATAGTAAACCTTATAATGGGAAGTTGAAGGGAATGTTGCAGTTGTTAAGATATCTTCACTAAACCATGCTGTAAACTGAACTGGACTGTCTGGCTCCAACAACTTGTTAAAAAAGTCTTTAGCATTAGGGTAAGCGATAGATGTGAAAGATTTGCATATTTCTCCTCCGGTTTCAGATATTGAACGTGATCTAAACGCCTGCATTGAGTTTACAGCATAATCATTCTTAAAATATTCAATCGCGCTTTCTGTATTACTCCATGCCGATTGTACTGTTAAGTATTCGCCTCCACCCCTTACACCTTGGCTGTAAAAACTCTGGATTAATCTTGGAATCGCAACATTCAAAAAAGGAGTTGCTTCTTCCCAAAATAATTTGCACAGATACACGCTTTTGATAGCGTCACAAATTCCAATATTTCTTCCAGTTGCCAAACTTTCATTCAAGCATTTTCTTGTTTCATTGAATACATTTAATAATCCTTCAACTCCTGCATGAACTCCTGATAAGCAAACAGGAACAAAAATTCCTTCTTTTATATTAGGAGAACATAAAAGAAGACTTCCAACAATTCCTGTCGCTATAACATTATCAACAGTCATACTACCTCCAAGATTGCATCTTGATGATGGACAAATAACTGGATCGCATACATTGAACATTATATTACAATCCTGCGGACTCATAAAATCCGAACATCTTCCTTCATTTCCAGCAAGAGAAGTTGCACTTTTAAAAACCCGGTTTCCTATCTGAACTCCTTTGTTCCGAGTCTCATATTGTCTCGCAGCTTCTGCAATTGCCTGTTGAGCTCTTGTAATCAAGGATTTTGACTCCGCGGCACTCATTCCAGGAAATTCAATGCTGTTTATATCACCATTATAATATCTACAAATGTCATCTGCACTTTGCTTGAACTCAATCCTACCATTTGCACCAACATTGCATATATAAAAATTCATCACTCTTCCAGATTCATCATAAGGTTTTCCAAATCCAGTCAACACATAACTCATCTCAGCATACCATCCATTCTCAATATCAAATGGTATCTCTGCAGGCATCCCTTTATAAGGCGCTTGCTCAAAAAATTTCACTCTTAAATTTTCAACATTAGTTATCTTATTCTGGTATGCTTTTGTATTTGCTAATTTAAAAGAATCAATCTTCTGATAATTAGAATAATATTTTGAAACCGCTTGCGTAACATCATAACCAGATGCATTTACTGCTCTTTTGATTTTATAAATTCCTCCCTCATTAGATAATCCGACACTTATCTGCTGTCCTTTTATTGAAGAATCAGCATAGCCTAATGGAATTGTATCAATAAACATTTTTTCTGAACCAGTCAAATCTTTTTTTAATTGAGTATCAGAATCTTGGATTGTATACATTGATTGAAGTTTGACTCCTTTTTCAGCTGCAAAAACAGGATAAGTTCCTGTTCCACTATATCTAGTTTTAAATGTGTTTACTAAAGCCTCACTTTGCTTTGTTTGCTGATTTAATTGATAGGTGTAAAGCAAATCCTTTCCAAGCTGATTGTTTGCAACATTTCTAAAAACCTCTCCGGTTCCACTAACCTGGCTAAAGGTAACTAAATTTTTCATATCATCTAAACTCATTTTTTCAGGATGCCCTCCTGCAATATCGCTTAATATCGCTTTCTCTCCATTAGAAAGAGTAATATTCATATTCTTATTTTCGTTATAAAACTTCTTGAATCTCTGTTCATAATAAGCCTGCCTTACTTTTTCAAATTCAACTTGCTTCTCCATATCCAAAGGATCAGTGCTGACTGGTTTCAATTCTTCTTGAATTTTTTTCAAATCTTTGTTTGTGTTATCAATCGCAGTTGCATATAAATTAACACTTTCCTCAATTTCAGGATTATAAGACAATAAACATTGCTGGACAGTTGAATAAGGAGTTCCATCTTTTCCAGCTTCTTTATTTTCAACTTTCTTTTTGCAAAAATCATTCCATCCGCCTTGTTTTGTCATTAATGCGCTTCTTGCCATCGCTACCCCGCTAAAGCCAGAGACGAGATTCTTTACTGTAAGAGTTGCCGCTGTTGCCAAACAAACCCCTTTCAATGCCTTCACAACCTCTCCAAGTTTGTTATTAGCATCTCCCCATTTTTTCATTGTATCATCCAGAGTATTGATAATCTCCTTTGTTCTATCCGGGCTTAATTTAATCGCTCTTTTTTCTATTCCAATTCTAAAACTGAAATTTGTAGAAGTTCTTGGCCCTGAACTCTTTGAATCAATTGTTAATTTAGCTTCTTTCCTGAAAGTTACATTTATAAGTTTCACGCTTATGAAATTATCAATCAGGGTCTGCTGTCCGCTCTGTGTATTTAAATTCAATCTAACGTCCTGCGAACTTGTTCCTGGTTGTGAAAAAATGCTAGTCAAAGTTCCTGATTTAAAATACCTAACCGTCACATAATCCTCTTTTATTTCTTTGACTTGTATAGTTCCTTTTTTATTATCCTTTGTAACATCCTGAAATTCATCAATGCCCAAAGTGAACTCTTTTCCATTAATCAATAAAAGAGCATTCAAATCCCTTGAACCGGGCTTCTCAAAATTTATAAGATTAAAAAAATACCTTTCTCCATTTATATTAACTAATGCCATAGCTTGATATGAATCAAATTTAGTCAACAATTCTCTTTCCATTTTCGCTTCACTGGCATCGCTTGAATCTGGATAATCAGTTATCAATTTATCATAAGTTTCCTCTGATTTTTTATTCATCCCTAGCTGTTTTGATAACCTAGCCGATTGTAAAAGTCCCTTGCTTGC
>JAQTOY010000058.1 GCA_028713045.1 Candidatus Nanoarchaeia archaeon | reverse complement strand
GCCCCATTCTTAGAAATATCTGAAAATGCAGGCTTTAATATAAAGAATAAAGAAATCAAAATGCCAATAATTGCAAAAATCATCACAATCCTAAGTCCAGGTTTTACAACATTTTTTAGCTTCTCTGAACCTTTTTCTTTTATCAGTTTATCCGATAATTTAAGCTGATAGTCGTAATAATCTAAGTAGTCATCATAATATTTTGTCCATTGTTCAGAAGTTCTATTTCCAAGGGCTTTTGCCAGTTTTTCATCATACTCTTTTCTGTCAATTGCTCTTGAATTTAATTGAGATAACAATTTTTGGACAATATTGATTATATTTTTTTTGTCCTGTTTCGTAACTTCAATTGCCTTTTTTAATTCCTCTTTTCTTTTATTTAATTTTCTGTTTTCTTCATCCATCTTAAAAATTAGAAAAACTACTTAAAATATATGTAAAATATTACTTTTAAATGTTCTGTTTTTTGAATTTAGAACCCAAATTATATGCAATAAATACTTATTTTATATGTAAAAATTAATACCTAAAATATATGTATAAAAAAGAGGGATTAATATAGTATATAACCAATTATATATGTAAAATACTTATAATGTATGTATATCCTAAGAGTTATAAAAAAGATATAACCAATTATATATGTAAAATACTTATAATGTATGTATATCCTAAGGCCTATTTATAACTAATCCTGCGGATTATGGTATAAGAATTCTATATTCTCTACGCTTAAACTTCTATTAAACAGCATTATATCTCCTATCTCTCCATTAAATCCCCGTCCGATTAAAACATTATCAGAATTTAATGTAGGAACAATACTCTTGCTTCCGATAAATTCTTGGTTTCCATTTATGTACATCTTCCAAACTCCCCCCCAATCAATACTGACTACAATATGCACAGGGTTATTGAGATTTATGGAGTTAAAACTCTCAATGTAATAATCATCGCTTCCATAAGTAAATCTTATTTTGCCAAGATCAGAATTTAAATCATCTGGATTTATGCTAACTTCGTAATTTGTTGATTTAGAAATTATATTTCCACCATAAGAATTGGCTTTAATCCAAGCACTTACAGCAAATTGCTTATTCATGCTTAGACTAATGTCATTTCCAACATCCATGTAACTGTTTCCGTCCAAGATTAAATTTCCATTATTGATATTTACTAGATTTAATCCATGATTATTCCCAACAGAATCTCGATTGTCATTGAACCTCCACCAGGACACTAATCCTGGGGGAAAATTTGAAATAGGAACATAATTAAATTTGAATTCCAGACCTAATTTATTATTAACAACAGGAACCACTGAAACACTTTTAAGATTTTTTAGATTTGAAAAAGGACTAAAAAAATAAGTTTTTGTTTCAAGTTCCTTGGGAATATCACTGTCCTGTGAAGCACTATAGGACTGCCCATCTTCATCATAAAAAATAAATTTTAGACTGCTAATTTCGCCTTCTCCAGAACTTCTTTGGACAATAACTTTTGAAGCCCCTGTTTTGCTCAAAGATACTTCTTTAATATTCATGCTAACACTAAAAAGCGAAGTGTCTGCTTCTCCACCTTTTTGTTTAATCATAGGATATGCAAAATTCCAGACAACTACGATTCCGGTTATGACTATTAGGATTATAAAAACTACAACGAGTATATTTCCTTGAGCTTGTTTATATCCTTTCATTTTACATAAGTTTTTGTTACATAAAGTTTATTATCTTTTTTTGAGATTACCCTATATTTCTGGAATCTCCATGAAAACAAAGAGCCAATCTCTAATTTTTTAAAATATTTTTCTCGGACATGACCTAATTTTTTAATGACTTTATCTCCTTTTACCAAAAAAATCTTTGGTGATTTCCTTAGATAAATTAAATATAACAACCAAACGATTAAAAGGCAGACCAAGATTAATAATATAAATATCCACCAGTAAGAAGGTTTTAATTCTATTTTAGGTAACTCACAAGGCTCGCAAGCACCTCCGCAATCCATTCCAACTTCATCCTGATTCTTTACACCATCGTTGCAATTAGGCTGATAGATATAATAACAAGATTCCAAAGTTTCAGGTTTTGTTAAGGTTGTACTACAATCGTTCAAATCTTCGCAAAACCTTATTCTAAACCCGCATGAATCTTCATCAAGACTAAATAAGTTACACCGATTTCCAATATAATTTTTATTGTCATTGTCCAATTCCTCACCAGCATCGCTTAATTTTTTACATAAACTCCAATCAAAACAGACCCAGTTTTCTTTGCATTTGGTTTCTCCACCCCCACCTCCACCACCGCCTCCACCTTTACCATTTCCAGGCGTAGTAGTTTCAGTCTTGCAGTCAGCAGAACATCCATCCCCATTATTTACATTTCCATCATCGCATTCCTCTGAATATTCTGGAATACCATTTCCACAAATAGTCAATGTATCATTATCACAGGCATTATCAACACCATCGCCATCACTATCCTGCCCGCTATTGTTTCTTCCAGAACAAGAATCACAACTTAGTTTATATAATATTTTTCCATTGCTATAATTAAATGGTTTTATGAGGCCTTCGGTATAACCATCAACATCGAAATCCGCATAACTACAATCCCAATCCTCTCCTTTAGAACTAAGATTATTACAAACATAAAACAATTGTTTTTGAGTTTCTAAAGAATAGCCTTGTTCATCTGTTGCATTTATTGTTATGGTATAAACTCCGTCTTTTAAATCTAACCCTCTGATGGACACATTAGCAGTGCAAGTTGTTAAATAACCTCTGTTGGATTCAATCTTTTGAATAGAAACAACATTTGAAGTTTCATTTCTTATAATCGCATAACAAGAATCAGAATTATAAGGATAACTTATTGCCGTCTTGAATCTAGCATTCATTAAACCATCCTTTCCATTAAATATTCCTGCAAAAGAGTCTAAACTCTCATTATTTGTTGTAAAATAAATTCTTTTTCCATTATCTCTTGTTAATTTAGAATAAATAATTGGTGCAACAGAACTTACAACTAAAGATTTTGAAACCGAAGTTCCTGCATTTCCGTTATAATCATAAGGCGTAATCTCAAAATTATAAGTTCCAGCATCATCAACAAAAGTAGTATATTCACAATTTCTTTCAGAACTTCCATACTGATTATCCAAAACCAGATTAATTGCTCCGGTAATGTTTATTTTACACCAACCAGCACCCCCGCTATGTACCTGTCCTCCCGAATATCCTGTAAAATTATAGCCCCTCATATATATAGGATCTCCGACAAAGATTTTTCCATCTTCAGGTTCAACAATAATTCCATCCATCATAGGCGATAGGTTCTCAACAACCTCTGCTTGAACTAAAGTTGAACCAAAAGCAGCGCCAATGCTCGTGCTTGCCAAAATATTTTCAGGATTCATCAGGTTATTCAAGGAAGGGACTCTTAAAGTTATTGAAAATCCGCTTCCTCTTGTAGTCCCTCTTACTCGCAAAAATCCTGGTTGAGATTTAAAAAGAACAAAACCGCACGTTGGGCAATTATTGGACAAAATAACTGCATCAGAAGTATTAAAAACACTTACATTAATATCTCTAGATTTATCAGTGGCATGCCCTAAATCAAGATAAATATTTGCTCCATTGGAAGTTCCAGAATAACTATAAGTATAATAAAAATCAACCCCCTTTCTAGTTATTTTTGAATAAACTAAATTTGTAACGCCAACATTCGCGCTTGAATTTTGAGGAGCATAAATTGGCCCATTCCCATTATAGCCAGTTATCCCGCAAATCGCAAAACAATTAACATCATAGCAATCTAGACCATTGATACCATCATTATCAAAATTATCCTCACAACTGGAGATAGTATTCTCTGTATAAACTGAGGGACATACTCTTCCATCTGAACCAAAAATTTTCCCAGCGCAATCAATTGGCTCGTTTCTGCATTCCAAAGTAGGATGAATATAACTTATATCTCCAAGATTATCGTCATTATATTGATTGCCGCAGCTTCCTCCACTATCCGTTTCGGTTGTCGGATTATTTGTTAGATTATAACCTCTCGCGTTTACAATTTTTCCATTGCAATCACCGTCAGATAAATCTACAACTCCATCATGATCATTGTCCATTCCATCAAAGCAAGAATTCCAGTTGACAAATTCAATTGAAGAACAAGGAGCACATGAACCAAATTTTCTATAACAATCATCATCCCCGCAATCAGTCACAGCAACACTGGGAGAATTCAAAATCGGTTGATTGATTGAATTAAAATTAATATTATACCAATTTAAACCGCCAATGGTTATTGCCGGGTTATCTTCTGCAACATTGTTTTCATCATCTCTTAAATTTCCGCAATAATCAGGAGAAACTGTCAAAAC
>JAQTOY010000016.1 GCA_028713045.1 Candidatus Nanoarchaeia archaeon | reverse complement strand
TGATTGCATTGACTTTATTGGCAAGAGTTGCTCTTGGGGGATTGGCAGGCGTTGCAGGATGATTATAGGCGTTGATAGAGTTTATTTTTAATCAGAATATTTATTAATCCAGTTTCTTATCAATTATAGATGAATAATTTCATTAATGAAAAAAGAGGATTTGAATTAGCTTTGAATACTATTGTCATAATAATACTTGCTGTGCTTTTGCTTTTGTTTGCAGTAATGTTTTTTACAAAAAGTTCTGGGAGTTTTATTGATACAATTAGGGGTTATTTTTCATATTCTAATGTTGATTCTATTGTCCAAAGATGCAATATATTAGCAGATTCTAATTCATTGAACAGTTTCTGCTGCGAGAAAGTTGAGGTTAGGTATTATGCAAACGGAAAAAAAGAAATCGGAGTGTTCAGCTGCAGAGAATTAATGGATAATGGAATTGAGGATAGGATTAAAATTATGGATTGTAAAGAGGTGAAATGTTAATGATATTAAAACTAAAAGGATGTAAAAGAGGAATAGAATTGGATATGCTTGCATGGTGGATAATTGGCATTATAGTCTTGGTTATAGGGGTCTTGGCATATTTAATTTTTACTGGAAAATTAACAGGGGGAGTAGATTTTATAAAAAATCTATTCAGATTTGGCGCTGGTTAAGATGAAATATAAATATAAAAAATCAGAAAGTCTAGCAATAAGTAAGGTGATAATATTCATTCTTGTAATTTTAGCAATAGGTTTGGTTCTTTTTTATTATTACCAAGAGGATATATGGAATTATATAAAAAATCTTCCAGGATATACTGTAAGCGAGAATGACACAGAAGTAGATTATAGCCAGATGAAACCTGACGAATTAGCCAAATTTGAATGCACAAAAGTTGGGAATATTGTGAGTCGCCCTCAAAATCAATATTTTGTTTCTATTAATAATGTAGAGACTAATCTTTATCTTTATTTAGGACCAACAATATTAATTCGTTTTGCCACTGGAGGTTTTTTTGGAGAGATTATTAATGTTGGTTCAATAGAAAATAGAATAATCAAAATCAACCAGGAATTTTTAGATAAAGATTCTCAAGTATATCTGAAATACAAAGATTTTCTCCCAAGCGTAGGGGATTTAAAGATAATGAATGGAGCATTTCTCCTTGGAAGCAATCTTTTATGCAAAAAAGAAGCACAAATAGAGGATTTAAAAACAGAAGCAAAATGTGTGGACAGTTGTGAAATACATAATGGAGTATGCAAGAAGTTTGGGTATGGAGAGGTAATTCTCGAAGGGGTATTCTGTAAGGACGGTAATCTGTGTTTTGTTAAAAAAGTTGAAGAGAAAAAAGAGGATACAGATATGCTATTGTCTAGTTTTTCTTATTTTGATGCTAACCAAAAAATAAGCCAAGATAATTCTGTTGAATTTGAAGTTGGGCAAGTGCAGTCTATAGGATTTTCAGTACTATATCCTAAATATAAAGAAGAGGGCAAAAAAAGTTTTTGCTATGAATTAAGAAGCAATGATAAGATTTTTGAGATAGGTTACAATAATAATCTTCCGGAAAATGGGGTGCCAAAATTTTTCTCTATGGTTTTTGATGAACATCAAAAATTCATTGAAATTGCGGTTTGGGATCCAACAACAGATCCAGTTCAAAAAGTTTTAAAAAGAGTTGAAGTAAAAACAAAATTGAATTCTGATTTTGAAGGATTAACTCCTGCATCCAATGAAAAATTCAGAGAAGAAATCATATATGACTCTGAAAGAGAATTTTATGTTGCTGATGTTCCGTTTAGATTTGAAAATGGGCTTGTTACTTCAACTTATAAGATTGATAAATATCCTAAAAAAATTGAAATCTATGGTTATTATAAGTTAAAGAATGAGGGAAAGAATAGCTGGCATGCCTTGGATTGTTATACGGGATTTATTGGCTTCATATCAGTTGGAATAAATCTTGATAAAATAGAGCCTACTTTGATGGAAACTTTAATTAAAAATAAATGCAAACTTAAATATTTATGATTATAAAAAAACTAATTATTGATAAAGATAGCAAGTCCATTCTGCCGAATGGAAATGTCATTAAGTCCATTCTGCCGAATGGAAAGAAAGCCATTATCTTAAAAGAAGTTATAACCTTGGTAATAGCCGCCTTATGCTTGATAATCTTATTTTATCTTGCTTTTCAGCTTTATGGAATGCTGATAAAGAAATCGGGTCTTGATCAAGCGAAAGCCAATTTAGATCAGATTTCAAGGATAATCAACAAATTAGAAGATGGGGGCTCAGGAAATTTTTTAGTTGTTTCTCCGAAAGATTGGTTTTTGGCTGTTTACAACAAGAATTCTGCAAGTCCAGTTTCATGTTCTAATAAAGTCTGTTTATGCTTTTGTCCTGAGATGAATGCCCAGAGCTGTAATGATGAAGGAGTCTGTAATTCTTTTGAATTCAGCCAAGTTTCAGGATACAGTTTTGAGATAAGCGAATTTTTTGAATTGCAATTTATAAGAAATAAAGATACACTAAATATTGATTATAAACGTTCTGAGGATAAGAGATAATTTTATGGAAACAGAAAATTTTTGGGAAAAGTTTTTGAAATGGGTTATTTGGATAGTATTAAGTGCATTACTATTGACTGCACTTTATTTTTTATTAAAAAATTTTACCTCAATTTGGTAAGTATTAAAAATAGATAAAACTATAAATTATTATGAAAAAAGGAAAAAAAGGGGACGTATCTTCAGCATTTTTGATTACATTAATCTTAGCAGTTCTTGCTTTTGTTATAGTTTTAATAGTTTATGCTCAATTTAATTGGACTGTTTCTGCTGACCAAGAAACCTGCCACCAGTCAGTTATTTATAGGGCGACTTTGACTTCTGCATTTAATGCAAAGAACTTTGTTCCGTTAAAATGCAAGACAGAAAAAATCTGCTTTACCTCCGGAGTAGTTGGAGGAAAATGCAAGGTGTTTGAGAATACTCCTGGAGTAACCAATTTTAAGGTTAGTAATAAAGATCAGATTGAGCAGGCAATTGCAAGGGAAATTATTGATTGTTGGACAATGATGGGAGAAAGTAAATTATCCTTATTCAATGACTGGATGGCTGAAACTTATGGGATTAATCGCATTGCCTCTTCATGTGTAGTTTGTTCAAGAATTGCATTTGACAAGGAAAGTTTGGCAAAAAAAGGGATAGATACAAGTGAAATTAATGTTGTTAATTATATGATGAAGCATAAGATTCCTAATAAAAACCTAACTTATTATGATTATTTGGGAGGTAGTAAAGGGCAAATTTCTGTTACAACTGCTAATCTTGAAAAAACCTTAACGGATTTGTCTGAAAGGTTAAGCGGAAAGTTAAATGAAAGTTCTGGAAGCAAGGTTGCTAATCCTGCTGCTCAGAATTCTGGTTCAGATGAAATTGCGATAATGTTTATGCAAGTGATAGCACCAACTTATGGAGAGGTTTTTAAGAATACAGTCTTTTCTTTATTAGGTGGCGGAACTTTTGTATATCTCGGTGGCGGTGGAAAACTTGTCAGCGTTTTATGTAAAGGGCCTCTTGGAGTTGTATGCGGTATTTTAGGAGCCACTGCTGCAGTCTATCAGTTTCAAACTGTTTTCATTAATAATGCATTTGCGGCAGGTCTTTGCGGAGATGTTATTGTTGGAGACAAGGCAGAAACCGGTTGCAGTGTTGTAAGAACTGTAAATTATGGAGAGGATGATTTATCTCAATATTGCTCAACTATAGAAAGTATAGGCTAATAAATTTTTAATAATTAAAAATGAACAAAAAAGACAATGCTTTTCCGCACTTCAAGAATAACTATAATTTACTAAAGTGCAAAAAAGCAGCAGAGACTATAATCCTTGAAAACCTAGTTTTTTGGGTTTTAAACATAGTTTTTTTTGTAGTTATGCTGATATTTGTTTATAACTCTGGAAATAATATTATTGTCCAGGAACAAAGTTATGCAAAGGAGATAGCACTGATAATTGATAATTGTAAACCCGGTATGTCGGTGCTTTTGAATATGGATGCGCTGATTGAAAGTGCTAAGAAGAATAATTTTCCTGTTGAAAACATAGTAAAATTGGATAAAAAGAATAATAGAGTTCTAGTAAGTTTAAAACAAAACAGCGTTTTTGGTTTTCAGTATTTTTCAAAAGATGTTGAGATTAAATTGAACAATAACTGGCTGTCAATTGAGGTTGGGAAGAGATGAATTTAGTAAAAAATAAAAAAGCGGCGGAAAAATTGATTTCAGTTTGGTGGTTTTTTGTACTTTTTATAATTGGATTAGGGATTGTTTTAGGGGTAATGATTTATTATTCTGCCGAAACTGTTGTAAAAAAAGTGGAAGCAGAAAGTTTGAATCAGCGGATTTTTGATTGTTTAGTTGATAAAGGTTATCTGAATCCGAGGATTTTTGAAGATAGTTTTGATGTTTTTGATAATTGTGGTTTGAACAGAGAAGTTTTTGCAAAAGGAAGTCTTTTTTATTTTAAGGTTTCGGTTTATAATGAGAAAGGGCTCATTCATGAAAATGCTTATGGAGATTTTTCTTTTGAGAAAAACTGTCAGATAACTGAAAAGATAGATGCAGAAAGATTTCCAGGGTGCTTTACCAGAACGATGAACATTTTAAATACTAACGAAGAGAAAATCAAACTCGTAGTTTTGACAGCCTCTAATCAGGTGGGAGAAAAAGTTTCTGTTGTTTAAGATGATAAAATATAATCATGGGCAAATTGGAGCAACCTTGAGCTGGTTTGTTGCAACATTAATCATATTTTTTATAATTGTTCTCTTTCTCTCAACAACAATAATTTTTTCTAGCCAGAAAAAAATTAGTCTTGAAAGCGATGTCATAAATCTTGAAGAGAAAACCGGAGAATTGGCAGGTTTTGAATTTCTTTTAGGTTTTTTAGATAAAAAAATATTATTTGATAATGAAAAAACCAGCATAAAAAAGATAGTTGTTAAAGGTTTGGATAAAGAAAAAAGAACTAGCATAAAATTGAAGTTAAAAGAAGAACTTGATCGAACAATAAAAGAAGATTATAATGAAAAAACCTGTTATATTTTTGATATAGAATATCCGGATTCAAATTCAAATAAAGGTTTTGATGTATGCAGTTTTACATGCACAGATGAGGATTTTAACCAATATGTTGACCAATATAAATCTAGGTTATTAAGCAAATCTATCAAATTTAATCTCTATTCAGAAAAAGGTGTAATTAAAATTAAATTTTATCTAGGGGAATGCTGAAAATGGACAAAAAATCTGCTCGCGTCCCGAATCAGTTATTAAATATAAAATATTTGCCTGATTCAAAACGCTCTGCTCGCGTTTTTAATCAGTTGTTTGAAATTAAATTTTTACCTAATTCAAAACGCTCGATGGAACTGTCAATACCTCTTTTGGTGTTAGTAACAATCGTTTTAGTTATCTCTGCCCTGGTTGTTTTTAATTTTAATTCTAGAGGTGTTGCAAGCAAAATTGGGGATTATACTTTATTGGATGATATGAATATTAAAGAAAAACAAATTAATTTTTATATAAATGATATTGTTGAAAACAGTATTTCGGGGATTTTGAAAGGCAGTGATGTCAAAGTACAATTTATTGATAATTTTAATACAGAGCTTAACACCTATAAAAATGGAGATGAATTTTATGTCAAGGAACTAGGACAATTAAAAAGTCAAGTTAATTCAAATAACATTAAAATTAATGGTACCAAGGTAAGCATTGTTTTCAGAATTGAGATTGGCAAAGAATTTTCTGAAAAAATGACCGGAGTTTACTCCTATGAAAAAGAGTTTTATGGGTTTTTGAGTTAATTAGCAAAGAAAACCTTTTTAAATCAGGAAAGATTAAATAATTCATTAAAAAGAGAGGAAAAATATGAAAAATAAAAAAGCGGCAGAGATGACTATTGGAACAATTATAATAATAATCCTTGCCTTAGTTGTTCTTGCAGTAATAATCTATGGATTTACAACTGGCTGGGGTAATCTATGGGAAAATATTCGGAATTTTGGTGGGGGAAAAATTAATGTTGGCTCTATTGTAAATGCGTGCCAAGTTGCATGTGCATCATCTTCAGTTTATGATTATTGTACCCTGCCTAGAAAGGTTATCTTTGATGACCAAGGAAAGAATAATCCCGATAATGTTAATCTTTGGACTTGCAATAAATTGGCCCTTACTAAAACTGAACTTGGAATGAGTTGTGCTGCAGTTATTTGTCCAGAAACTTCAACAATAACCACACCTACTGCAACGCCGTAGATAACTTCTAAATTTATATTAATTTAACATGGATTATGGATTCAGTGAAAGAAGAAAGAATAAGAATGATAAGAGGGCGAAAACCCGTTATAACAAATACAAAAAAGGCGGAGCTTTGAGAGTTGTTAAGAAAGATAAATGTTAGTTTCCTATTTCTTAGAAACCTTAATAAATAATCTTTATTTTGTTAGCTATAAAAGAGGAGAATTAAAATGATAATAAACCCTGAAAATTATTTTCTTATACTGATAGGAATAATCTGGATTGTTGGAGGTGTTTTGCAGGATTTAAAGAGAAGAGAGGTGGATAATCTTTGGAATTTTTCTTTGATTGCAGTGGCGTTTACTTACAGGCTAGTAGTCTCAGTGTATAACAATGATTATTGGTTTATCTTAAATGGCTTATTGGGTTTTGTTATATTTTTGGGATTGGGAAATCTGTTTTATTATTCTAGGTTGTTTGCAGGAGGCGATGCTAAAATGCTTATATCTTTGGGGGTGATACTTCCACTTAGTTATGAATGGATGGGCAATTTCAAGATATTTGGTATTTTTTTGGTCGCTTCTTTTGTTGGTGGCTCAATCTATTCGCTTATATGGGTATTATGCCTGATGATTAGAAATTTTAATAAGTTTAAAAAAGATTTTTCTAGGAATGCAAAAAAATATAAAAAATTATTTTTAATTAGCATGATTTTTTGCATCTTATGGGTTATTTTTGTTTTAATTATTTCAGAGATATTCTTATTATCCTTAGCTTTTATTATCCTGCTCTTTCCTGTTCTGTTTGTCTTAGCAAAGTCAGTTGAAGAAGGTTCTATGGTTAAACTTGTAAATCCTCTGCAAGTTACCGAGGGAGACTGGCTTTATAGGGACATAATTGTTAATGGGAAAAGAATAAAAGCCAACTGGGAAGGAGTTTCAAGAGAGGAATTAAGGTTAATTCAAAAAAATTACAAGAAAAAAGTGTTGATAAAATATGGAATACCGTTTACTCCTGCATTTTTAATTGGATTTCTGATATTGTTAGGGTTAATCTGGAAAGGATTTTGGGTTTGAAGAAAATTTAGTAAATCTATTTATGAAAATAAAATTAAACTTCTTTAAGATTTTATTTTCTGAAGGGTTATTATTAGTGTTACAATTCAATATTATGAAATCAACAATCAAAACAAATCTTTTCCCCCTTTGCATAAATTTTAATCTGTAACATTAACAAGGAATATTAAAAATTTAAACTTGCTGAAAGCAGATTAAATTTTAGATTTTTAATAAAAATATTTTTTACGGAATTTTCATCCTTATAACAGGGAGTTTAGATTCTTTTTCTTTATGAGATTTTTTTGATTCAGTTCTTTTTGCCCTTGATTTAATCTGGAGCTTTTCCTGAATCTTTTTTAATTCATTTTCATCGGCTTTTTGTTTTTTTAATGGAATACCCTTATAGATAGGAATGACATTAATCATTGCATGGCCCTGGAAATTGCTTGTTTCTATCTTAATATCATTTGGCTTAAATTTTTTCTTTATCTTTTTTGTTAATTTTTGAGCAAGAGACATTGCAGGTTTTGGAAGTTTTTCAACAGCTAAATGTTCCAAGGGTATAACTATTGAATGGGCTTTGGACAGGGGATTAAGCTCTAAAATTGCCATTGATTTTTTATTTTCAGATAATTTGTAGGAGGGAACTTGATTTTTCGCTATTGCACAAAAAATGCATTGGGAGGGTAAGGATTGAGGTGGCGAGGACCTATCATCTGGAGAAGACGATGAAGATTGCATTTGGATTTGATTTTGCTTTAAGAATTCCTCTAATTGTTCCTCATTTAGATTTTTAATATATTCTTTTATTTCTTCCTTGTTTTCCTGCGGAAGTTTGTCAACTTGAGCCAATAGCTGTTTCTTTATTAGTTCGGATTCTTCTGGTGTGATTGCCATGATTGTAATATATAGATATACTCCTTTAAGATTATATCCAAGCGATAAAGGTTGATCTTTAAATTACCTCTTATTTAATGTTTTCGGATATTTATTAATGTATTGAAGTAAAAAAAGTAAGAATTCGCTAGATTATCCCAACACCCAACTCGTGATAACCTTATTTATGCATAAAAATGAGTAATTATCCTATCGCTCTTCTAAAATCAACTATTTCTGCAGAATTAACCTGCTTGATTTTTTTAAGCTTGTCCGTAAGGATATCTGAATCAAGAGATTCGTCCCTTATAAAAATTACATTTACAGCATTTAATCCAAATGCAATGGGTTCTATTTCAAATCTTAAGTTAGTTCCATTCTCTTCTTCAATTACTTCTTTTGCTTTTATTTCAATCTTTTCCAAGTCTGAATCTGGAGATTCAGGCATTATTTTTATCTTAAGTATTGCTTTTCCCATGATTATTAACAAGAATCTTGTTTTATAAAGGTTTTTATTACCCTTTTTTTATTACCATAATACTTAAAAATAGAGCTCTTTTTAACTTTGTATTATAAAAATTGAGGTTTTAAAATGAGTGATAATTATAATCAGCTGGTTGAATTTATTTCAAAGAATTCCGGACTGTCTCGGGAAGATATTGAAAGAAGAATTGAGGCAAAGCAAGCGAAGCTTGCGGGTTTGATAAGCAAAGAAGGAGCTGCACAGGTAGTTGCCGCTGAATTAAATATAAATTTTGATAAGCAAATAATAAAAATTTCTCAGATTGTTCCTGGAATGAGAAAAATTAATCTAGTCGGGAAGGTAATAAATCTTTTTCCTGTTAGGGAATACAACAAAAACGGGCGAAGCGGTAGAATCGGAACATTTATTCTTGCAGACGAAACTAGTAATATTCGGACAGTTTTATGGGACGAAAACCATATTGATTTAATTGCTAACGGACAAATTTTTAATGATTGTGTGCTTGAAATAAATAATGCTAATTTGAGGAACGGGGAACTGCATCTTACTTCTTTTTCCGAGATAAAGGTTTCAAATAAATCTATTGAAAAACCTATCACGAGCCAATCATTTCAGAAGAAGCAAATTAATCAATTTAATCCTGGTGAAAGAGTTTCTACCCGGGCCTTTATTGTCCAGATGTTTGAGCCCAGATTTTTTCAGACCTGCCCTCAATGCAGAAAAAAAGTCAATGAGATTGGGGAGTGCCTGGAGCATGGAAGAGTTATTCCTGAAAAAAGAGCCTTATTAAGTTTTGTCATTGACGATGGGACTGATTCAATAAGGGCAGTTATTTTTTCAGAACAAATTGATAAATTGATTCCTAGAGAAGAGCTTGAAACCCCGGAACTGTTTTCAGGAAGGAAGAAAGAGCTGATTGGAAAGGAGATTATCCTAACGGGGCAGGTTAGAAAGAATGATATGTATAATAACAATGAATTTTTTGTTTCAGATGTCAATGAGATTGATTTGGACAAATTAATTGAAGAACTTGAGAAGTGAAATTATTTTTATTATTCTTAAGTTTCAATAAATGTTTTTTAAGGATTCTTGCTGATTAAATATTAATAAAAACTTTTACTAAAATAAAAAAGAAGTGATTAAAAGATGTTATTAAAAACTCATTTGATGTTTGCAGTTCTTTTAATTATAATCATGCTTCCTTACGCAAACAATAAAATTGTTTTCTTAGGGTTGGTGTTGATTGGGACAATAATTCCTGATTTGGACAGCAGTTGTTCAAAGTTTGGGAAAAGGCTGATTTTCAGGCCGTTTCAGTTTTTTGTCAAGCATAGGGGAATAATGCATACTTTCACCTTTGTTTTAATTCTTTTTTTTATTTTAAACAGATATTATTCTTTTATTGCATTTCCGCTTTTACTTGGATATTCTCTTCATTTAATCACAGACAGTTTTACTAAACAAGGAATCATAGTCCTATGGCCTTTAAAATTCAGGATTCGTGGATTATTGACTACTGGAGGGGCATTTGAGAATTTATTGTTTAATCTGCTGGTTTTTTTAAATATTTTTTTGTTCTTAGTATGGTTTGTGATTTGACAAAAATAAAAATTCATGGAGATAATTAAAAATATAATCTGCATTTTTCAGTATATAACTATTTAAAAAGAGATTTATTATAATCATCTAATGATTTCAGATGAAACTTGGTATGTTGCTATTGCAAAATTTTTTGCGAGCGATTATTATTCTTTGATTGGAGCAGGTGGAGAAAATTATAGGGGTTTTAAGAAGATTGCATTACCACATGGAATAGAAATTGTTGCAGAGCAATTCGGAGTGGATGATAGTCAGGTAAATAGAATTACTGGATTTGATGAAAATGGAAAAAGAACTCAAAAAAATCCTTTAGGCGAATTGGTTGATAGATTAAACCGCGGAGAGCAGTTAAATGCTCAGAAAGAATTAACGGCGATTTGTTTTGTAGGTTTGAGTTAATCTTTTGTTCTTTTCAACATATATAACTGATTTAGGTAATGCTTATAAATTAAAAACTGATAAATGATTTATGGTTGAAGAAGAAAAAGAGAAGAAAAAGAGTAAGAAAAAAGAAGAAAAAGAGGAAATGAAGCTTTCTGAATTGCCGGGAATAGGGCCTGCAGCTGTTGAGAAACTTGAAGCAGCTGGAATTTATGATTTAATGGGAATCGCAGTGATGGGACCAAAGGAATTATCTGAATTAGCTGGGCTTGGAGAAGCTGTTGCTCGAAAGGCAATTCAGGCGTCACGTAAAATGCTTGATTTAGGTTTTCAAGATGGACTCGAATTTGCTGAAAAAAGAGAGGAAGTTTTCAGAATCACAACAGGGAGCAAAGAATTTGACAATCTGCTCGGGGGAAAAGGGGTTGAAACAAAAGCAATTACTGAGTGTTTTGGAGCCTATGGTTCTGGAAAAACGCAGGTTGGACTTTCACTCGCAGTTAATGTGCAAATGCCTGTTGAAAAAGGAGGGGCAGAAGGAAAAGCAGTTTTTATTGATACCGAAGGAACTTTTAGGCCTGAGAGGATAAGGCAGATTGCAGAAGCAAAAGGGGCGAATCCTGAAAGTGTTCTTAAGAATATTTTAGTTGCAAGGGCTTTTAATTCAGATCATCAGATATTATTAATAGATAAGGTCGGAGAATTAATAAAAAATGGAGAGCCAGTAAGACTTGTAATTATTGATTCTCTTACTGCCCATTTTCGTGCAGAATTTTCAGGAAGAGGGCAGCTTGCGGACAGGCAGCAAAAATTGAACAGATATCTGCATAATCTTATGAAGATGGCCGAGCAGTATAACTTAGCAGTTTATGTAACAAATCAAGTGATGGCAAATCCTGCAATGATGTTTGGAGATCCAACAACTGCAATCGGGGGCAATATCGTTGGACATGCTTCAACATTTAGACTGTATCTGAGGAGAGGAAAAAAGGGCAGCAGAGTTGCAAAGCTTATTGACTCCCCCAACCTTCCAGATAATGAATGCATTTTTTTTGTTGGAAGCAAGGGTGTTAGCGATGAAGATGAAGGGTAAAAAATTCTTGATTTAAAATAATTAACAAATATTTATAAACTGACTTTTCTTTTTAGTTAAAATAATCAAAAAAGAGATGCAGAAATTAAAAATTTTTGTATTTTAGAGTCATAATGGACATTTAAAATGGTTAAGAAATATAGCGAATTAAAAAAAGGTTTGTGGAGAATTTTTCATGTAGGTTCTTTTTTATTTATAACCATATTTTTTATACTCCCTTATATGGTTCAAATATCTACTTATTTTCATGAAAAAGCGCATAGAGATGTTTTAGCAGAGTTGGGGGTTGAATCTGGTTATGAAATAAATCTTCTAGCAACAATCCCTAATTTCTTTAATCCCCGGGTAACTAAATTAGGAGTTACTAGATTTAGTTTAGAGGATTATGAAAAACTCGCGCCTTATGACAAAGCAAGAGTTAATCTGGCAGGAATTCTTTCAGATTTGAGATTTTTATTTTTAATAGGAATTTATTTAGCCTTAATTAATGTTTATACTTTTTATAAAGTAAAAATCAAAAAAAATTATAATCTAACTTGGATTATGGCAACTAATTGGATATTGTTCATGTGGCTATTGGCATTGGTTCAGATAACTGTTTCAAACGTAAGTTATAGTTCCGGAGATTTTTTCCAGCTGGTCAGGTTTATTTCTGGTGGATGATTAACAACAATCTATAAAAACAACCCTTTTTTCTTTATAAGAAAAGAACCTTGAGGTAGAAAAGAATCTTTAAAATGGATAATATCGATTGTTCTAAGCTGATATTTGTAGATTTACATATACATTCAAAATATTCAAGAGCCTGCAGCAAAGACTTAACAATAGAAAATCTTGTGAAATGGGCCCGAGTAAAGGGATTGAATCTGCTTGGGACTGGAGATTTTACGCATCCATTATGGATAAAAGAAATTGAGAAACTAAAAGAGGATAATGGAATTTATTGGTATCTTAATGGAAATGATAAATTTCCTTTTATGCTCAGTTCAGAAATATCTTTAATTTATACTAAGAATGGAAAAGGAAGAAAGGTTCATTTGGTTTATCTTGCACCTTCTCTTGAAGTTGTGAAAAAGATAAATTCTTGGCTTGATTCAAAGGGCAGGAGAGATTATGACGGAAGGCCTATATTCGGAATTTCTTGCAAGGATTTTGCAGCTAAAATGGAAGAGATTGATGAAAAAATTGAAGTTATACCTGCGCATGCATGGACTCCTTGGTTTGGTATTTTTGGAAGCGAAGGAGGTTTTGACAAACTTTCTGATGCTTTTGAGGATAAAACCTATCTGATTCATGCAATTGAAACTGGAATTTCAAGCGATCCTGAGATGAACTGGAAGATTAGGGAGTTAGATAACAAAGCCCTAGTTAGTTTTTCGGATGCACATTCTTTTTGGCCCTGGCGTCTTGGAAGAGAAGCAACTATTTTTTATAAAAGTGATAAACTAAGTTATGATTCCATAATCAATCAGATAAGGGAAAAAAGTTTTTTTGGGACGATTGAAGCAGAACCGGCTTATGGAAAATATCATTTTGACGGGCATAGGAACTGCAATTTTTCGTGTTCTTATGAGGAAACAAAAAAATTAAATGGGAAATGTCCGATATGTGGCAAAATGCTGACCTTGGGTGTTGATTATAGGGTAAATGAATTATCTAAATTAGGAGCTGCCAATCATGTTGATAAAAAATTTTATTATAAGATATTGCCTTTACATGAGATAATTGCTCTTGCACTTGATATGGGGGTTAATAGCAAAGGAGTTTGGAAGATTTATTATGATTTAATTAATAAATTTGAGAATGAGTTTAATGTTCTGCTTAAGGTTAGCTATGATGAGGTATATAATATAATTGGAAACAAACTGCTTTCTGAATTAATCCTGCTTAACAGGCAAGGTAAAATTGAAGTAAAGCCCGGTTATGATGGAGTTTATGGAAAGGCAGTCATCTGTGGGAGAGAAGTTGGCATTGAGGAAGATTCTCCGGAAAAATCTCAAATTATAAAAAAGGAAAAAGATGTTCAGAAAAAGTTGTTTTAGCTAATTTTTTTCCAATCTTTTTTCTAAGTTTCTTAATCTTTGATCTGCCATTCTCATTGCAAATAATGTCATTTGCATCACATTCGCATTAGTTTCCTCTGCTAATTTTGAGTATCCTTTTGCCCTTTCTCTAATTTTTTCTATCTCTTTTTCAAGTTCTTCATTATTAATTCTTTCTGCTCTAGATGGTCTATTAAAATATCCAGCTAAAGGAAGACTTATTCCAAAAGTTACCCAAAAACCATCTTCTTTAAAACCCATTACTGCAATATGGCGATCTGCACTTTCAGCTATTTTTGGATTTATCCATTCATATAAATATGAAACTAATCGCTTATATTCTCTGTTAGGGTAATAAAGAATATACCATCCTTCTTTTAATAGGTCTACATAAGTTGGTTTTTCGATTGTTTCCATTTTATTTTTTTATTTATCAGAACTCTTTCCCCAAATAAGGATAATCTCTTATTGAGAGATTGATATATTAATTCTTGTTACCCTATTAGGGGGTACAATATAGAAAGATATATTAATATCTTAGGAGACTTTATTTTATGGAAGTTTCAATACTAAGAGAAATTGGGCTTACTGAAAGAGAGATTAAAGTTTATGTGGCATTGCTTGAGCTTGGAAAAACTACTGCGGGACCGATATCTTCAAGGGCAAGACTTGCTCATACAAAGGTTTATGATACTTTACAAAGATTAGTTGAAAAAGGGCTTGTTAGTTATATTGTTGTTTCAAAGACAAAATATTTTCAGGCTGAAGATCCTAGAGAGATTGTTAATATTCTTGATGATAGGCGGGAAAAAGTTATTGAAGTAGTTAAAGAATTGCAGTATAAGAAAAAAATCGGATTGGAAAAACAGGAGGTGGTGATGCATGAGGGGTATAATGCAGTTAGGGCTTTGTTTAATCGGATAATTTCGGATTTAAAAAAATCTGATTTCTACTATGTTTTTGCTTTAAAAGAATCTTATAAGGAAGGTTCTGCCCCTTTGTTTTTTGCTAAAGTTCATAAAAAACTGGAAGAGAAAAATATTCTGGATTATGCAATTGCAAACGAATCAGTTAAAAAAGAAGTTCTATTAGCTTATAGTGATAATAAGAATATTCAGTTGCGCTTTGTTAAACAGAATATTCCGGTTGGAGTTATAATTATAAAAAATAAGGTTATTGAATTGATATGGGGTGAGCTTCCGACTGCTATTGAGATTAACTCCAATCAAATTTATCAGCATTATAAGGACTTTTTTGAGGAGGTTTGGAGGAATGCTAAAGGAAAATAAGATTTTAATAAGTATTATAAATACGTTTTATTTTGTTCTTTAAAATGGGACATCTAACTTCAAAGAGCTATTTTAGTCTCCAAAAGAGATTAAATGATGCAGTTCAGGGCGGACCAAATACTGAGATATTTCATAAAATTTTAGATTTATTATTTAGTGAAGAAGAAGCAAAAGTAGTGACTATTCTTCCATTAAATATGTTTAAAATTGAAGATGTTCAAAAAAAAATTGGTAAAACAAAAACCGAGTGCAAAAAAATTTTGAATGGTCTTGCGGACAAGGGCATTTTATTTGATTTTAAATTTGAGGATACTCAGGCTTATTTTTTAGCTCCAACAATGGCAGGTTTTTTTGAATTTACTTTGATGAGGACAGATAATAATAGGGATCATAAAATTTTTTCAGAATTACTTTCGAATTATCTTCATAAAGATAAAAAATATCTTAAGGAGGTATTTATTTCAAATCCGGGAATTGCGAGAGTTTATCCAAATGAAGAGGTTTTTTTAAATAATAAAAGTGTTGTCTTGGATTATGAACGGGCAGAAAAAATAATAAAAAGTGCAAGTGTGATTACTTTGGGCAGGTGTTTTTGTAGACATAAAATGCAACATCAAGGAAAATTATGCAAGTACCCTCAAGAAACTTGTATGACTTTAAATCAAGCTGCTGAAAGTGCTATTAGACATAATCTTGCAAAAAAAATTACAAAGGAAAAAGCATTGGAAATTCTTAAAAGATGCAGGGATATTGGACTTGTTCAAATTGGAGACAATGTGGAAGAGGAGGTTAATTGGCTTTGCAATTGTTGTTCTTGCTGTTGTGAAGCGTTGAATGCTTATAAAAAGCTCGGCAATAAATCTCATCTATCAAGTAATTTTGTTGCATTAAATAACAGAAATGTATGTTTGGGGTGTAAGATTTGTCTAGAAAAGTGTCCGGTTGGGGCGATTAAAATGAGAAAAATTTCTGGCAAGGATTGTGCATTTGTAAATAAGAATAAATGTATCGGATGCGGGGTTTGTGTGCATTTTTGCCCCTCAAAATCATTATCCTTAGAGCGAATAAAGGATATTCAAATTGTTCCAAAAGATACTTTTGAAAGAATAATTTTGACTGCGTTGAATAAAGGAAAATTACAGAATTATCTATTTGAAAATGACGAGGTGATTACTCATAGAGTTTTGAATAGATTTCTTGGATTTATTCTATCCCTTGAACCATCGAAAAGACTCATTGCTCAAAGGCAGTTAAGATCTCGGTTTCTTAATATGATTGCTAAAACTCATCTTTATAGTAATTATGATAAAGTATTGCATAAAAAGGGTGAAAAAATAGACTATAATCATAGCGAGATTGATTTAATGAAGAAAAAATAAACAACTTTCAGATTAAATTCCCTTTTAATATAATCTACTTCTCCATTGAAAAATCTGAATGACTTGTTTTTGCAGATTTTTCTATAATTTCTAAGGATTTGTTTATCTCAGATTTTAAAAATTTAAAATCTCCCCCGATTATTGAAATTGAATATCTTCCAGCTCCTAGATAAACAATGTTGCATTTGGTGTCCTTGCATGAATTTTCAAAAATATTCTTAATTATTTTAATGCCGTTTGAAGATTTATTTGAAAGCTTAAATATCTGCTTTATCTCTTTTGGTTTTTCTTTTTTTGATTCTAAAATCTTTATTATTTTTTCGGACTCTTCTTTATTCATGTAATTATCTAATATTTTTGGATTATCTTTTATTTTTTCAAAAAATTCTTTTATTGAAAACCCTTTGTTTATTTTTTCAACAGTTTTTTCAAATTCTTCTTTTAATACGGTTTTTAATATTGCATTATAGCTGTTTTCTTTTGCAATTTTTTCTAGAAGCTCTTTTTTTTCATTGGATTTAACTCTTCTTAAGGAAAGCTGCATTTTATTTTCTCTTATGCTTAGAATTTTGCAGACTATTTTTTTATTTGGGATGACATAATCTCTTATGTTCCTTATCCTTCCAGGAGCTATTTCAGAAAAAGTTATTGTCCCCTCACCATTGTTTTCTATTCTTACAAATACGGTTGTTCCGATTATTCTTTCTACTGTGCATAGGACTATCTGTCCTTCTTCAAATTCATTTTCCATACAAGAGGTGAGAAATAGATGATTATAAATCTATTGATAGAATTAAATAAAAAGGATATTCTAAATTGTTCATCACTATATAGTAGCTAAAAACAATAGTTTTAAATAGGTTTATTGTATCTATCTAGGATGGTATTAAAAAGATTATTTAAAGGACTTGAAAAATTATGTTTGGTAGGAGCTTTAGCCCTTGGATTTTCTGGTGAAACAAATTCTGAGGAATTTGCAAGACCCAATGAAAATGTGCTTAAAATGGGTTATAGTATAGATAATGAATCTTGGACCTATGGCCCTAAATTTAACGGTAATGGCCCTTATGCTGAGATTGGAAGAGGTTTTGGGGATGTTACGGGTTATCTTGAAGCAGGGGTTCAACTTCCAGTAATAAATGCGGGTTTTATTCAACCAGAACATTCTGAAAATTTTGCAGATATCAGCCCAAATTGTTTTGTTCCTCGCATAGGTATTGGTGCCAGAACAAAATTTTATGAAAACCAAGATTCGGGTTTGAGTTTTTGCGGAGATTTAAAAGTTTCAAGATTATCAGAATTTGCAGATTCTGTTGTTTGGCCAGATAAAAGTGTTTCAATTTTTGAAGTTCATGGAATAACAAGCATTGATGCAAAACTTTGGTTTGAACAACCTTTTAGTTTAGCAGATAGAGAATTGAGATTAAACTTAGGGGCCATAGTTGGCTTTGATTATGCTGCAGGAGATGCATTTACATATACAACAGACTCCAATGGAAAAATAACTGATAGATTTTCACTTATTAATCAAAGAAACAAAGCAAGAGCACAAGCAATAGTTGGTTTTGATTATATAATGGATAATGGTTGGACTTTAAACACTACTGCGAGAGTAGGCAGTGGTACGGGAATTAATATGGGATTTAGTAGGAAATTGGGAAAATAAAACTTTTCTTTTTTAAGGATTTTAGTTTAACATTTCAATAATTCTTGCTTTTATATCTGCTTTTCCACCTTTAGGTTCTGCTAGAACTGCATCACAAATAAGGCATTTGACTTTGGTTGTTGCACCTTCAAATATTGTTTGTTCATTCTTGCAAGATTGGCATCTCACTTTAATGAATCTATGTTTTGTATTCATTTTTTAAATAGGGAAATGTAGGTTTAAAAGGTTTTGGATTCCAGATTCCAAATTCAAGAGAGTATCTTTGCACAATTTAAAGCTGCCCCTAAAAATGTATAATCAGTATAAACAAAAAAATTTCGTCTATAGATAGTCTTGAAATTTTTCAAAATGATTATAGTATAGTTAAGTTTTTAAATGATTTTTTTATATTTGGTTTATGAAAAAATTTCAAGAGTTTGGTTTTCCAAAACCTAGAATGAATGAAGAAAGAAGGATAGCTACATTGCCTTGGGACATAAAGTCTCAAGTTGAACATCCAGAATGCCTTGTTTTAGAGAGAGGGTATGGAAAAAATTATGGTTTAAGTGATAGTGATTATCGTTTAGCAGGAGCGCGCATAGGCACTTCAAAAACAGTCTAT
>JAQTOY010000057.1 GCA_028713045.1 Candidatus Nanoarchaeia archaeon | reverse complement strand
CCACTCCTCCTCAGTCAGAAAATCGTTGTAAACCTGGCTTGTTATTAAAACTGGAAGTTCTTTTTTTCTTGCAATCTCGTACAAAATTCACATCTGATTTGCCAAATCCGAGTTTATTCTTTTAATCTGCTCTATACCCTTTTTTCTTGCTTCAGCCAAATCCAATCTATAAAGCATGGTTATGCTATCGACTATAATCAAGCCTATATTTTTGCTTTTAAAATCCCTAGACAATTTATAGAAGCAAGTTTTTTGCTCATTGAAATTTACGGGTTTTAAAATAACAATATTTTTAAGAATGAATTCTGGAACCCCTCCTGAAATCTGTTTAACTCTATCTATTGAAAAGCTTCCTTCAGTGTCTATGAAAACTATTTTTTTATCTTTTTTTGCCTGGTGGCAGGAAGTCATAATTGCAAAATTACTTTTTCCACTTGCAGGCGGCCCGTAAAGCAAAGTTATAACTCCGGTTTCATAACCTCCTTCAAGCCAGTTATTCAAATCATGACTTCCGGTCAGTATTTTACTTTGATTGGTATTAATTTCCAAGTTTTCCATTCAGGACAGATAACAAGGATTTTTATAAGCATTATTGATGTTAAAGATATAATAAGGAAATTACAAAAATTTTCTTAAAAAATGCATAAAAATTTCTAGAGTTTTTTTAAAAGATGATCTTTTTTTCCATTCGTTATAATTGAATAGTTCGCTTTTCGATAAAGTTTCATTAAAATGATTTTTCAGAGCATGAATTATGTCCTGGTTTTTTCCAAAGAAATTGATTTCATATTGGTAGATAAAACTTCTATAATCTACATTTGAAGAACCTAGCATGAAAAAGCTGTTATCAATTATCAAAAGCTTAGCATGAAGGACACTTGGTTTGTAATAATATATTGATACTCCTTCATTATGTAACTTTCCTAAATATCGGTCCCTTAAGACATCTACATAAAACTTATCACTTCTTACCGGGACTATCAAAGTTATCTTAACTTTCCTTTTTATTGCATTAACTAGTGCGTTTCTGATTCGTTCAGTTGGTATAAAAAAAGGAGTTTCAATCATTATATCTTTTTTGGCGTGATTTATTAAACCTAAAAATTTTTTTTCTGTCACCCTATGAATTGAAGATGGAAAGTCCTGTATTATATGATAGCTTTTATGAAAAAATGATTTGATTCTTTTTGAACTAAAGTCTCCGAAGGATTCCCAGCTTTTTAAAAAGGATTTAACAAACGGGAAAGTAATATCTCCCAAAAGCCTTAATACCACTTCCCTCCAGGTTATGAACCTATGACCTATGTTTGCAGATCCAATGTAGGTTATATTGTTGTCTATTAGAAGTAATTTCCTATGATTTCTCTCGTGATTCTTTGAGAGTAATCTTATAACATACCTTAATTCCCTAAAAAACCTAACCTCCCCCCCAGAATTAATCAGATCCCTAAAAAAAGTCTTGTCTTTTGATAATTCCCAAGCATCGATTAATAATCTTATTTTGACCCCTTCTTTTGCTTTTTTAACAAAAAGCTCCATGAATTTTTTTCCTATGGGGTCATCTTCAAAAATGTAAGTCTCTAAATAAATAAAATCTTTCGCAGATTCTATGTCCTTCAACATGCTTTTAAACAGTTCGGGAGCCTCTGAAAAAACCTGGAAATCTTTCATGCTTTCTTTAAAATTAGAATATTTATAAAACTTGTTAAAAAATTATTATCAAATTTTTTAAAAGTTGAGGTAATTAAAGCAAACATTAATATATTAAATAAGATAATTGCTGATATGTATCTTCAGATATTTATTCAGGCATTGGCGATTCTTGGATTAGTAATCTGGGCAGCATCTTATCATTTTAAAAAAAGAAAGAATATTCTATTAATACAATTATCAAGTTTCGTATTTTGGATAGCGCATTTTATACTTTTAGAGGCATACACTGGAGCAGCATTAGCAACTGTTGCTGCATTAAGATTAGCGATCTTTAGTTTTAAGAAAAAAAATAATTGGATTAGTAAGCCCCTTGTCTTTTGGTCGTTTATAGGATTATTGATAATCTCAACCATCCTAACTTTTTCCACCTTTTGGAGTCTTTTTGCATTGGCAGGAGGAATATTTGCTATAATCGCTAGCTGGCAAGAGAATCAAAATAGAATTAGGATGCTTTTTATACCTTCACACCTAAGTTGGATTATTTATGATTTACTTGTTGGTTCTTATGGCGGGGCATTATCTGAGGCAATTCTAGGGATTTCTGCTATTATTAGTTTAAGAAAAAAGAATAAATGAATCATCCAAAAAGATTATTATTTCTTAGGATATATCCTTAACTATAATTATCTTTAAAATAGATAGCAAGTTCAATATCTCATAAGATATTGAAAAATGCAATATTTGTCTTCCTTTATTGGAAGAATATATTATGATGGAAAAAGAGCTAATCCAATTTATCACTGAGAACAAACTTTCGCCATTCAATCTCTATAAAACTCCGGTTAAAACTGATGGGGAAAGTATTTTTAAGACTAAAGAGGGTAAGGCCGTTCATAACCGTGTCTTAAACAAAATAAGCAATTACTTCTATTTTTCAGAAAGTTCAAATCTCCTTAGCTGTTTTAATTTCACTCAAGACAGGATTACAATAAAAGACAGACAAGATTTTTTCAAGAATATTCCAAAAAAATTAAGGCATGATCTTCTTAAGGATTTAAAAAAACCTGCTGTGAAATGGAAACCTAACTATGGAATAATCGCAGTAACTGACAATGAAGAAGTTTTCAAAGAGCTTAAAAATCTGGATATTCCCGTAAAATTTATTTTGAATGAAGAAGATATCAGAGATTTAGAAAATTATGATATTGTACAGGCAGTTGAAATTGAAAATTTTAGCTTGGCGATTGAACAACTTCCACAATCGGTCTTCATTGACTCTGTTGAAGACGTTTATCTTGAAAGGTATCTTGAAACACTATCCGGATGGTATGATAATTTTAGAATACTAGAAAATATAGAGGTAGATGAAATTAAAAAAATAATATTGGATTTAATGCCGGTTTTAAATCTTGTAAGTATTAAGTCAACTGAAAAAATATCCAGAGAAAAGATAGAAGAAAAAATTTCAGATATAAATGAAGAGATTTTTAAAAAGGTAAAGGAAATGAATATTTCTGGAGAATCACTTTTTGCAATGCTAAGCCAAAATAAACTCCCAAAGGAATTAAATGAAATTGTTGAAAATGAAGTAAAAATATCCGGAATTCCAGAACAGATCTTGGACTTAAGCATTCCAGTCAAAATCAATGAAAATGAATTAAATGATTTTATCAGGTTGCGGGATGCTAATGAAAACACGGATTTTGCTGAGAAAATAAAAAGAAATTCGAGTCTTTTAAAACAAGTCCCAGAGAAATTAGAAAGATTGTCTGCATTGATGCTGGTCTATGATTTTGTTGCAGGAATTGGAGAGTTTATTGGGCAAGATTATGAATGGCCTATTTTTTCAGAAAGTTTTAAAATTGAAGGAGCAAAAAATATTTTTCTTGAAAATCCTCAACCAGTCCGATTCTACCTTGATGATGAAGAAAAATGCTCTATTCTTACAGGAGCAAACAGCGGAGGAAAAACTACTCTGATTGAACATATTATACAAATAATCAGCATGTTCAATCTAGGACTTCCAATCCCTGGAAAGGCAGAAATACCGGTTTTTTCAGAGATTTATTATTTTGCAAAAAATAAGGGGAGTGCATCCAAAGGGGCTTTTGAAAATCTTTTGACCCAAATGTCAAGAATAAAACCCGGGAACCAGACTCTTGTTCTTGCGGATGAAATAGAGGCAGTTACTGAACCCGGAGTTGCTGGAAAAATAATCTCTGCAACTTCGCAGTATTTTATTGAAAAGAATTGTTTTTTGGTTATTGCAACGCATCTTGGCTATGAAATACAAAAAGTCCTTCCAAAAAAGGCAAGGATTGACGGAATTGAGGCAAAGGGGCTTGATAAAAACAACGAACTTATTGTTGACCATAATCCGGTTTTAGGAAGACTAGCAAATTCAACTCCGGAACTTATTGTTGAAAAGATGGCAAATGCGAAATTACATGAATATTTTGAATATCTTAATGAGTGGTTGAAAAATGACAAGAATATTTAACAAGATTTAAATAGCATCTAGATGATTGTTCGTTTCTATGAAAAGTTTAATGGTAGTATCTTCAGAGGATTTTTGGATACAATTAAGAAAAAGAACAAGGGTAAATGGAACCACTGGCAGAGGTTTTTGTGATTTTTGGTGTGATGATGCTTTACAGCTTTTGCCCTTGGAATTAAGATATTTATTTGAAAAAAGAACGGTTTTTAATTTCGACTCTGAATTACTCCTTAATCATAAATTGTTTTATCATCAATGGATTGAAACTCCAAATGGAACATCAGCAAGGTTTATAGCCGATGGAACAGCCGGACAAATCTTTCCAGAATACTTTGAAGGATATTATGGATTCTATGATCAATCCCCTCCAGAATTAAGAAAATTTTACTCTCCGGCATTATAAAAAATTTTAAAATCCGCACTAGTTATTGATGATTTTCAACACATGAAAAATCTTCTTT
>JAQTOY010000015.1 GCA_028713045.1 Candidatus Nanoarchaeia archaeon | reverse complement strand
AGGGTTACATCGTGGTTGTTCCAAGAGATAAACCAAGAAAAAAATAAAATTCGCAAAACTTAAATCCAGTCAATTCTTATAATTAAAATGGTAATTAAAACAATGGACGATGTTGAAGAGGAAAAAAGACAGGAAAAGCGCGAGAAACTTAAAAGAGAAATATCTGATGATGTAAATGAAGTCATTGGAAATGTTTTTGGAAAACCTGAGAAAAAGAAAAAAAGCATTTTTGGAACCGTAATCAAAATAATACTCTTTGTTCTTTTAATCTTGATAATAATCAATCTTTTTCTTGGAAATATTTGGTTATTGAAATTTTTTATTAAGAGCTTGTTTGGTAGCAGTCTTTAAAAATAATGGCTCACAATTTGTTTTTGTTATTATTAATTATTTACTCAAAAACAAATTGCTAGGCCCATAGTCCAAAATTATTTTCTTATTTATAGCTAATGTCTGTTCCTTTGATAATTATGAGGGGTTGAACTAGAGCTTGATTGTTAAAAGATTCTTACTTCCTCTCCCCCTTAATTTCAAACCATTAACATTATTAAACTAATTGAAAATCAAGCTGTCGCAAGACGATTGATTTTCAAAATAAACTTCAAAACATTTATAAGTATCTCTTAATTTAATTTATTATGACAAAAAAAGGGGCTATGGAGTTATCTGTTGGAACAATTGTTGTTTTAGTTCTAGCTATGAGCATGTTGATTTTAGGATTGGTTTTAATAAGAACCATTTTTTCAAGTGCAACTGGGGCTATAACTGAGGTTGACAAGGGCGTTAAAGATGCTATTTCAAAAGCATTTGCAGATTCTGATAAAAAGCTAGTGATGTATCCTACTGCAAGAAAAATTGAGATAAAACAAAGAACTCAAGGAGATGGCTTTGCTTTTTCAGTAAGAAATCTTGAAAACGAGGATCAAACGTTTAAATACAGCATTTATGTTGACAAGGAATTTAATATTATTACAAAATGTAAGATAAAGGCAAGTGATGCAGAAGGCTGGATTGATGTAAATACTGGAAGCATAATTCTTGGAAGAGGTGCTACCATGGAGAATCCTAGGTTAGTAACATTTAATATGCCTGAAAATGCTCCTTTGTGTACAATTCCTTTTGTTGTTGATATTAAGTATGCTGATGGAAGCACCTATGCAGCTGATCAGATGCTTTTGACTATTAAGCCTAAGTAGTTCTTTTTACCAGTAATCTTTATTAATCATATTTCTGTGATTTATTCATGGCATTAAAGCTCTATAATACTCTGACAAGGAAAAAACAGATTTTCAAGCCTGTAAACAAGAATCTTGTTCGGATGTATGTCTGCGGACCTACTGTTAACGATGTACCTCATCTTGGGCATGCCAGACAACAGATTACTTTTGATATTCTTAGAAAATATCTTATTTTTTTAGGATACAAAGTAAAATTTGTTTCAAATATAACTGATATAGAGGATAAGATAATCAACAAGGCAAAAGAATTAAATGAGGATATAAAAACTTTGACTGAAAGAAACCTTAATGCACATTTGGAGGATTATTCTAAAATAAATGTCAGTAAACCTGATGTTCAGCCTCATGCAACTGCTTATATCAAAGAGATGATTAATCTTATAGAAAGATTGGAAAAAAAAGGATATACCTATGATATTGAAGGGGATGGGGTTTATTATGATATTTCAAAATTCAAGGATTATGGAAAATTATCGCATCAGAATATTGAAGATTTAAAGACAAATGCAAGAAAAAAACTTTCTGAAGAAAAAAGAAACAAGGAGGATTTTGTCTTATGGAAGTTTTCAAAACCTGATGAACCAAAATGGGAAAGTCCATGGGGCATGGGAAGACCTGGCTGGCATATTGAATGCTCTGCTATGTCAGAATCTATTTTAGGTCTGCCTTTGGATATTCATGGGGGCGGGCAGGATTTGATTTTTCCACATCACGAGGATGAAATTGCTCAGTCAGAAGGTGCAACTGGCAAAAAATTCTCCAACTTTTGGGTGCATAATGGAATGGTCAATGTTGACAGGGTAAAAATGTCAAAAAGTCTTGGAAATTTTAGAACCATCCGAGATTTATTAAAAAATTATTCTGGAGAAATTATAAGATATTTTGTTATTTCTTCCCATTACAGAAAACCGGTTGATTTTTCTGAAAAAACCTTGGAGAATGCTAAAAATGGATATGAACGTCTTAAGAGAATTATTGATGAAATAAAAGATGATAAAAAGATTAATGAAAAATACCTAACTGAATTTGAAAAAGCAATGGATGATGATTTGAATACTCCAAAGGCATTACAAATATTATGGAAATTAATAAGAGATGAAAAAGCTGAAGGGAAGATAAAAACAATTGAAAAAATTGATTCTGTTTTTGGATTGAATCTTTTAAAAAAAGATGAGATAAAGGTTCCTGCGGAAGTTCTTGCATTGATTGACGAGAGGGAAAATGCAAGAAAGAATAAGGATTGGAAAAAGTCCGATGACTTGAGAGACAAAATCCAGAAGCTCGGATTTAAAGTTGATGATACTAGCGATGGTATGAAAGTTAGCAGGATTTAAAATGGCAGTTTTAATTAATTTTAAAATTTGCGACAATGCAAAAGAATGTGGTGGAATAGCCGTATGCAAAACTGGAGCTTTGTCCTGGGATGAAAAAAATAAAACAATTAAAATAGATAATTCCAAATGCACAAGTTGCGGATTATGTGAAGATGCATGCCCTGTTGATGCAGTCAAAGTTACTCAGACTGCTGAAGAATATGAAAAATTCAGAAAAATAATTGAAGATGATCCAAGAAAAAGAGTGGATTTGTTTGTTGATAGATATGGCGCACAGCCAATACATCCCGGTTTTTTGATTAACGAGGATAAATTTGATGAAGAGATTCTCAAATCTGATAAACTAATTGCTGTTGAAATTTTTAATGATAATTCTATAATGTGTTTATTAAGCTCCATTGTAATAAGAGAATTGTTTAGGGATTTTAAAGGCATAGATTATAGAAAAATTCAATTAAATGAAAATAAACTCTTAGAAAAATATAAGGTAAAAAAACTTCCAGCACTTTTATTTTTTAAAAATGGTGAATTTATTGGAAAGATAGATGGGTATTTTTCACAAGAGGAAAAAGAGAAAATTGATAAAAATATTAAAAAAATCTTGAAAAATTCTTCTTGATATGAAAAAAGAATGCGTCAACAAATGGGAGAATGAGCAGGACTGCCCCTGCAAAGATGAAGATTGTGAGAACCATGGAATTTGTTGCGAGTGTATTAAATATCATAAAGATGATAAGAGCTTGCCTGTGTGTTTGAGGAAGATTTAAAAATTATTGTTGATTCTAATAATCATAAAAAGGTGAAAAATGCTAGAGATATTACAATATTTATCAATTGCATTAGAAATAGTTATCGCTGTCATTGGATTGTTGATTTTTTTCCAGAAAAAGAAAGAGATTGGAATCTATATTTTCATAACATTCGCGATTTATGTTTTCTATGATTTTACAAAACAATTCAGTATTGTAAATAATGATATATTGTACGTCCTGTTCTTTATTGCAACGATTTCAATATTCTATGGAATTTTAAAATTATTAAAAGAGAAAAAACAAAATTTTAAAAATAAAAAGAATAAAAATCGGAGGTAAAAATAAGATGTCATGCGGATGTTGCGGAACTAAGAAAAAAGCTAAGAAAAAAAAGAGATAAAGATTTTATTTTGTTTTTTATTTTTATTTTATATTTAATAGCAAAAGGTTTAAAATACAATAATTCTAATCTATATATAATTATTAAAAGAGGAAAAAAAGTGAAACCAATAGATTTCCTGAATCTGAAGTATAAGCCTAAAAAAAGCGATTTAGTATGCTTGTTCAGAGTTGAACCTAACAAAGTTTCCTTGAAAGAGGCAGCAGAGCATATTGCTCTTGAATCCTCCACAGGAACCTGGGATGAGGTTTTGACTGAAAAAGATTATATGAAAAAATTAGGTGCAAAAGTTTTTTTGATTAAAGGAAAAAATGTTAAAATCGCATACCCTTCTTCTCTTTTTGAAAAAGGAAATGCTCCGAACATTCTCTCGTCCATCGCCGGAAATATTTTTGGAATGAAAATTGTCAAAAATTTAAGACTTGATGACATAAAGATTCCTGATGAGATATTAAACTCTTTCAAAGGTCCAAAATATGGAATAAAAGGGATAAGAAAAATGATGAAAGTTTATGACAGGCCTTTGATTGGAACAATCATAAAACCAAAATTAGGATTAAAAACAAAAGATCATGCCAAAGTTGCTTATGATGCATGGCTTGGCGGCTGTGATTTAGTAAAAGATGACGAAAATCTTTCTTCCCAAAACTTCAACAAATTTGAAGAGAGACTGGCACGAACCTTGGAAAAAGCTGACAAAGCAGAAGAAGAAACTGGAGAGAAAAAAGCATATCTGGTTAATGTAACCGCTGAAACAAAAGAAATGATAAAAAGAGCAGAGCTTGTTGAACAATTAGGAGGAAAATTTGTCATGGTTGATGTTGTTACAGAAGGTTTTGGAGCTTTGCAAACGCTCCGCGAAGCTGATTTTAATATGGCCATTCATGCACATAGGGCAATGCATGCTGCTTTCACAAGAAATCCTAGACATGGGATTTCAATGATGGTTTTAGCAGATATTGTCAGATTAATTGGGTGTGATAGCCTTCATATTGGAACTGTTGTTGGAAAGTTGGAAGGAAGATTGAATGAAATTTCAGAGATTGATGAAGAGATTGAAAAAAAATATGTAAAAGAAACAAAAATAAGACTAGAACAAAACTGGGGTACAATAAAACCGGTAATGGCTGTTTCAAGTGGAGGGCTTCATCCAGGACATGTTCCATTTTTAATAAAACATCTTGGAAAGGATTTGATAATCCAAGCTGGTGGTGGGATTCATTCAAATCCTCTTGGAACTTCTGCAGGAGCAAGAGCAATGAGGCAGGCTGTTAATGCAACCATGCAGAATATTTCTTTAAAAAAATATTCTGAGAAACATGCTGAATTAAAAGCTGCTTTGGATAAATGGGTTAAGTAAATATTTACTCCTTGGATAGATAGTTAAATTTTTCAAGTTGGACCCTACATAATATTTATAACCTCCGGGGTTTCTATAATTTTATGAAAATTTATAATTTTAAAAAATCTATAAGATTTTTGAGGATATTTTTACCGGCATATACCGGTTTATTTTTTAGGCCTGCACCAATTTGGGCACATCTTTTTGTAACTCGCAGATGCAACTTGAATTGCAAATATTGTTATGTAAGAGACAATAATAAGCTAGAACTTGATGAAGAAAATATGAAAAAAATTATTGATAAATTATATATTTTAGGAGTCCGATTAATCTCATTTTTCGGGGGAGAACCAACTATCCGAAAGGATTTCGTCGATTTATTAAAATACGCCAATAATAAAGGAATGATAACTCATTTTTCAACAAATGGAATATTATTAACCTCGGAACATATTGAACGAATAGGAGAAGCAGGTATCGATGTTATTAATCTTTCTGTTGATTCTGTCTTTGAATTTAATGACTCTACCAAGGACTATATAAGAAGTAAAAAAGTATTAGAAGATTTAATTACTGCAAGAAAGAAATTTGGATTTGAGATTAATATTAGTCTCGTCTTAACTAGAAAAAATATGGATTTAGTAGTTAAAACAGTTAAATTATTTGATAAATATAAAATTCCTATAGCTGTTGGATTGATATCACAAAATACTTATTCCAATCAACCTCTTGATAAATCTCTTTTTTTTAATAGCAAAAAAGACAAAATAAAACTATACAAATTATTGGAGGACTTAAAAGAACTTAAAAAAGAAGGATATAATTTAATAGATCCCTATGATTATTTTGATGGAATTAAGAATCATTTAGAAAATTATACCGAATGGTCTTGTCATGCAGGAAAATATTTTATCTCGGTAGACTGTGATGGAAAATTTCAGATTTGTGCAGGTCTTAAAGCCGAAGATATAAGTATTTTTGATATTGATAAAAACAAATTAAAAGCTATGGAAAAATTACGTCAGTTGAAATTTAATTGGTGTAAGAAAATGTGTTTCTCCAATTGTGCGTATGATACCTCCTACTTTATTAACCATCCGTTTTATTTTATAGGGGAACTATTTAAAAGGAAATAGAATTCTCAAACTTCCAAGGTCTTGAGTATTTTCACTCTAATATCTCAACATCATCAACAATCCCATCTGAATCAAGATCTATGCCTTCAATGACTTTTGCATCAATGTTTTTGTTAAAATTGTTGCCTTTGGATATTTCTTTGAAATATTTTAAAAAGGAGATTATTGCAGCCTTAGTTCCGGCGTATCTTTTTCCAGCAATAACCATTATATATTTTTTTGGATTAAATGGATTTTTAATTTTTACGATAATTCCTATTTCATCTGAGCTATATAGCTTATCAGAAATACTGGAATAAATTCCCCAATGGCTACCTTTATCAAATCTTATCGGCAATTTGTTATTGATTTTTCCAGTAATAAGATTTACAACCGGCCCTCCGAAAAGTATAAGGTTATTCTGCAAATCTTCTGACCTTACCTCGGTATCTAATTTAACAGATAAATCTGGAACATAATTTAGGAATGTTCCAAGAAACAATGCAAAATCCATTCCATAATACCCATCTCGGCTTCTTGCTTTTTCAGGGCCATGGGGATCTGGACTTCCAGTAATTATTGTTGAATTGAACCTGCCCTCTTCAATAAAGGGCTCTAAAAATTTTATGCTAGTTTCTTTTTCTTCAATGCCAGATAATTTCTGAGTTAATTGATAGTCCTTAAACTTAATGATAAAAGCGGGTGCTTTTAGAACATAATAATTGGCAACAGCACCCTGCATTGTTTCTTTTTTAATAATCTCAATGATTTTTGCTTTTTCTAAATTCCTAATATGATAATATATTTTTTGCTCATTAACTTTTAATCTTCTTGCAATCTCTTTCGGATAGATGGGCTTTTCTGAAATTATCTTTAAAATATCCTGCGCTAGCTTTGATCCAAGACTCCCTATATTAACAAGACTTATCTCTTTTGCAGGAAGCGAAGTTACTCCTGATTTGTTTTTATTAACAACATACATTTTTGACTCCTAAAAATAAATTTTTAATAGTACTATAGATTTTTTAATAGTATTTATATATATAAATTTTTCTAAATATTAATCTAAATTAAAAAAGGTAAAAATAAAGGATATGATAATCGAGTCAAAAGCCCCAACAAGAGTCGATCTGGCAGGAAGTACTGTTGATGTGGGAATAACTTATTTATTTTATAATGATCCGGTTACTGTAAATTTTGCAATAGATCAATTCGCTAGTGTAAAAATAAAGACGCGAAAAGATAAAAAGATAAATATAATCTCTAAAGATAGAAATATCGAGATTGATTTTGAAGATATAACCAAGATACATAATAATCATCCCCTTAGTTTGATTACTAGAAGTATTGAATTTTATTCTCCTCGGATTGGATTTGATATGATTGTTGACTGTATGGCCCCTGCAGGAGCAGGAATTGCAGGATCTTCTGCATTAAATGTTGCGCTTCAAGGAGCATTAAACGAACTTACAAAAAAAGGCTATACTAAAGAACAATTGTTGTGGCTTGGAAAAAATCTTGAGACAATAGAAATAAGAGTTCCAACAGGGCCCCAGGATTATTTTTCTGCAATGTATGGGGGGGTAAATATTGTACATCTTGAAAAGGATAAGGTGCATACAGAACAATTAAACCTCGATTATAAAGAATTAGAAGATAGATTTGTTCTATTATATTCTGGGAAACCCCGAATGTCAGGTATTAACAACTGGGACGCAGTAAGAAATGTTATTGATGATAAAGATAATGTTCCAAAAAAATTTCAAGCAATAGTAGATAATGCTAGAATAATGGAAAAGGTTCTCAAAAATAAAGAAATTGATAAAATTGGCGAGGTTATTGCTGATGAATGGGAAAAAAGAAAAAAGTTATCTATTAATTTTTCCAGTGAAAAAATAGAAGGTTTATTAAGAATTGCTAAAGAAAATGGGGCGATTTCTGGACGTGCATGCGGTGCAGGAGGAGGAGGCTGCGTAGTTATTTTTGTTAATAAAGGAAAAAAACAAGATGTAATCAAGGCATTAGAAAAAGAATGTCAGATTATTGATTTTAAGATTGCAAAAGAGGGTTTGGTTGTCAATTTAAAAGATGGCTTGTAAAAAAACTGTCCTTTCCAAAGAATTAAAAGCGATAATTTTTGATCTTGACGATACTTTATATGACTGCTTTGATCAGCTTGTAAAGCCTGCTAGAAGATTTGCATTACACCAAATGATTGATGCTGGATTAGATGTGCCATTTGATTGCCTATTAAAAAAAAGAAATAAATATTCAAAAGATTACAAAGAAGAGAGAATTTATAGGGAACTTGTCAAAAGTTTTAATTTACAAAATAAGAAATTGGAAAAAGCTATAGTTAATGCAGGATATTTGTCTTTTTATAATTATTTTCGGATAAAAAATCCAAAAATCAAACTTTTTCCAGATGCAAAAAATATTTTATCTAGATTAAAAAAGAAATATAAATTATTTTTATTGACTCTTGGCATTAAAAAAACACAAGAAAAAAAGATCCATTCATTAGGAATCAAAGATAATTTTGATAGGATTTATTTTAAGAGCGTGTATCATGGGGCTGACAAGAAAACTGTTATGAAAAAAATACTAAAAGACCATAATTTAAAACCAAATCAGGTCATGATGATTGGTGATAGAAGAGATTCAGATATTTCTTCGGCAAATAGTTTAGGCATATATTCTGCATTAAGAAACCATGGAGAGTATAATCATCTTAAGCCCAAGAACAAATTGGAAGAAGCTGACTTTGAGTTCAAGAGATTATCCCAATTAAAGATTATTTTTGATATTTAGTTTTAGGTTACAATTCTAGAAATACTTAAAAACACATTAAAACTTAATGAATAATGAAGAAACTTATTAATGTAGACAGAAAATATGAATCTTACAGATGGTTCTATACTTCTGGCGGCATTTTAGCGGTTGGGGGGAAATCTGATGAGCAGAATGAAGCAGTTATTCATAATTTTTTAAGGCCAGAATATGCAATCCTTCATACAACCGAGCCTGGAAGCCCTTTTATAATCCTGCTTTCCAAAGATCCAAGCAAAAAGGACATTGAAGAAGCAGGAATATTCTGTGCTTGTTTTTCAAAACAGTGGAAAGATGGCAAAAAAGAAATTTCCGTGGATATTTTTAAGGGAAGCCAAATCTATAAATCTAAGTTAATGAAAACGGGAACCTTTGGAGTAAAAGGAGACAAGAAAACAATAAAAGTGAAACCCGAATTAGTGTTGGTCATTCAGAATGGAAAATTAAGGGCTGTTCCGAAAACAACAAGGGAAGAAAAATTAGCTGAGATAAAACAGGGAAAGCTGAAAAAAGAACAGGCAACAGAAAAAATACTGAAAAAAATAAAAAACATTTATCATTTTCCATTTTCAAAAGAAGAAGTGATGAGCGCGATTCCAAGCGACAAATTAGAGGTTAGATAGGAACTGGAATGACTGAATTGATTGAAAATCGAATAATTGATGTAACTGAAGAAGAATTGATTCTAGAAACAAGAAGGAATCAAAATACAAGGCTTTTAGATGATTTTATCGATTACAGAAATGAAGGCAGAAAACTTTACGATGCTGTTTTTAATTATGTTCGAAAGCGTATGGAATGGAATTGGGAAGATGCCGAAGACATAATGGCCGAAGTCCAATTTAAGGTTTGGAAGGGGCGTGCTCAGTATGATCCTAACCAAAGATTAGAGCCTTGGATATACACAATAGCAACCCGTACATATATAGATTATGAAAGAGTCCATAAAAAAAGACCGCAACTTCGGTTATTGGATTGTGATGGAAATGTTTCTGAAATCGACTTAGAAGATTATGCTAAATCTCCCTTAGAAACAATGGAATTAGAAGAAAAAAGAGAAGAAGTTAGAAGAGCTGCTTCTGAATTGCCCCCATATTTAGTAGAAACTATAGAATTAGTATGCTTTCAGGAACTTAGTTACAAAGAGGCCGGAGATATTTTAAATGTTCCAGAAGGAACCATTAAAAGCCGGGTTAATAAAGCTAAAGCATTACTGGAAAATAAATTAACTGATAGAAGAGCAGCATAATCTCATAATTTATAAACAATAAATTCTTATAACAATCATGACATCTCAAATCGAAATACAACTTGGAAAAAGAGGGATCACTGGTGAATTTCTAGATGGATTGAAAAAAAGATTTGAAAAACCGGAAATAAAAAATATCAAGATAAAAGTTCTTCAAAGTGCACGTGACAGCAGAGAAGACGTTAAGAAATATGCAGAAGAGATTGTTAAATTTTTAGGAAAAAAATTTAATTATAGAGTAATAGGATTTTCTATCTTTGTAAAAAAATATAGGAAAGAACAAAATTAATGAAAAAGATTATTTTTAAAAAACATTTATATACTATAGATTTTTAGATTACTTATGAAAAAAGAGGGGGTTAGATTAGTTTTTGTAGTATTTATAAGTTTTTTATTGACGATAAGTTTTGTTTCTGCTTCATTTTTTGGAGATATGAGTAAATGGATGAATAACCCATCTGAAAATCAAAAAAGTTATGGAGAATTATATTCAAGTCCTTCTCAAAGGCAGATTGTTGCATATTATCCTTTTGATGAAAATGCAAATGATGCAAGTGGGAATGGGAATAATGGAGCAGTAAATGGTGCAGTATTGGTAGATGGTAAAAAGATAAAAGCCTATAGTTTTAATGGAGTAAATTCTTACATTGATGCAGGAAACAGAGAATCATTAAAACCAAAAAAGGTTACAATAAGTGCCTGGATTAAAACAAGCAGTTCTGGAAATGAGCGGTTTATTGCCGGATTTGGTAATCTTGATTATACTAACCCTAGAGGTTATTGGATTGGTATAAATCGTTATGGAAACGCAATGCTTTACATAGGAACAAATTCAAATTATGATTACATAACTGTTGCAAACAGGATTAATGATAACCAATGGCATCATATTGCTGGAACCTATGATGGAATGTTGGCTAAAATATATATTGATGGAGTTTTAATCGGTTCAACTGACAGCGCAAATGGAGATATAGCGTATACTGGGCTCAGTAGTTTTAAGGTCGGAAAAATTGATTCTGCAATAATCTCAATTAGTCCTTGGGAAGGTCTTATTGATGAAGTAAAAGTATTGAATGATATTTTAACAGATAATGAAATCAAAGCAGAATATGATGCAACAGTTGGTAGTGGAGGTGGCAGTTGTACTGCAAATTGCGCTGGAAAACAATGCGGAAGTGACGGGTGTGAAGGAAGTTGTGGAACTTGTACAACAGGATATACTTGCGATGTAAATGCACAATGCGTTGCTCCTGTATGCACTGATAGCGATAATGGTCTAAATTATTATCTTAAAGGAACTACCTCTGGTTATGATGAACCTACTAGAGAATATGTGACTATCAACGATTATTGTGAATTTAATTATTCTTTAAAAGAATATAGTTGCGAGGGTATTTATGGCAAAGAAAATGAATATATCTGTCCAAATGGATGTTCAGATGGAGCATGTATTTCAGAACCCACATGCACTGATAGCGATGGAGGACAGGATTATTATGTTAAAGGAACTGTTAGTTATGGTAATTGGTCTAAAACCGATCGGTGTGGTTTATATGATGATAACCCTAGCAATGATAGTACTGATTTAAATGAGTTTTATTGCAGGTCTGATGGTGAGCCTGTTGAAGAAGTTTATAAATGTCCAAATGGATGTTCAGATGGAAAATGCTTGACTCCTCAACCAGAAGTATGTCCTGTTTTAATTAACCGGGTAAAAAATCCAACAGATTTTGTAGAAGGATACAGAGGATACAAATTAAATTATAACTCAATCGCTCCGGGAAGCATTTGGATGGAAGGCGAGGAAAAACCTGGGATAAATTATTATGCTTCATGGAATTATTATCAACAAGAGGTAAGCGAATACTTTTCCTACAGCATCTTTGTTGCAGATGATAAAAATCTAAATCTGAATGAATATGTTGAAAAAATCAAAGAAAATCCTTATTGTAAAGCAAGAGAAGATTGGCAAGGAGGAAATCAACGAGTTTATATTTGCGCATGGAATCTTATGGAAGATATGCCTAATACTGGGAAAAGCTTGCAAATAATGTGGGCAAAAGATAATGTTTTGATAGAATCTTATATTTCCCACTGGGAAGGTGGAGAAGAATTAACTGATGAACAAATTTCAAAACTAATAAATGAAAAAACTTTATCTTTTATACGTAATTTGGAAGATAATGAATTTAAGGGTGTTGGAGGTGATAATTTTAATATTGATTATCCTTTATCTGCTCAGATTGAAAAAGCGCTATCAGAATGCAAATCTGATATTCCTGCAGGTGAATGTATTTCTTGCTGGAGTTGCAAAACTGAACCCGCCATATGTCCGCCTCATGGATATCAAAACAAGGTTTGTGTTGATCGTTGTTGTAATAAACCCTCTCATGTTGAAGAAAAGGAATGCTCTCCGGGAATCTGTGCCGGATGTTATGTTCCAAGATGGTATGGTTGGAACATAGGAAATAATGTATGTATTCCTTATGGAACAAGATTTTCTCACACTGAAACAGATGAGGACGGAGACATCCCTGAAGGTTATAATGAAGGTCCAAATTCTGCTATGAATCTAACAATATACAGCAATAAAGAAGCTTATTTCTATTTAAAAGAAGGAGATATTGTCTTTTTTGACAGCAATATTTATGTTGGAAATGAATATGAAATTGACCTTACTAATGCTGGAGAAGGTGCTATTATAAGATTCAGAGTTGATGATATTGTTCCTGCAACTGAAAACAGGAATGGATACATCTCAATAACGGTTCTGCAAAATTTTAATGCCTACTGCGATTATACTGGAAGAATTGAAAGGCAGAAGATGAGAACTCCTGGCGGAGACTGGGCAACATGCCAGAATAATTATGAATGTGAAAGCAATTTCTGTTCAAGCGGTGAATGCCTTGAGATAACTACAATGATTAAAAATGCAAAAGGATTCAAAGCAACATTCATAAAAATTTTATGCAGGCTTGGAAACATATTTGATATAGAATCTTATGAGCAATGTGTTGCAAGAAGCATTGCATAAGGTTTATAAACCTGTTTTCTTGACTAACTATGACTAAAAGGTAAATTATTACCGATCTAGTGCTGTAAAGCACGGTCAAATAATATGATGAAATCAAATGCAGTTTATGAAATGAACTCTTATGAGTATAATACAAAATTAGCAAACATACTTAAAGAAATGCCTGAATTTAAACAGCCAGAATGGAGTTATTTCATCAAAACCGGAACTGCTAAGGTTAAACCTCCTCAAGATAATGATTTCTGGTATAAAAGAGCTGCAAGCATTTTAAGACAGATTTATACTCATAAGGTGGTTGGAGTTAACAGATTAAAAACAAGATATGGCAGCCTGAAAAACAGAGGTATGCAACCCGAGCATTTTAGAAAAGGTTCTGGAAAAATTATAAGAACAATACTACAACAGGCTGAAAAAGCAGGATTATTGGAGAAGTTCAATGAAAGAGGAAAAAGAGCTGGAAGAATCTTAACTAAACAAGGAAAAGAACTTTTGGAAGGAGTGAAGTAATATGCTACATAAGAGACAATACCAAAAGAAAATAAAATTGGCAAGGGCAGCTAGGCAGACTAGATGGGCTCCTGTCTGGGTGGTATTGAAAAAAATGGGGGCTGGGAAAAAGGTTCATCCTTCTGCGGTGACTCATGTTAAAAGAAGCTGGACAAGAACAAAATTAAAAATTAAACCAAGAAAACTGCATAAAAAGCATTTAGGATAAAACCTACAGTTTCTTTTTTAAAAAAGAAAATCTAGGAAGGTAGAAAAACTAAAATACAAAAAAATTAAAAATGGCAACAGAAAAAGTAAAAAAATCAGAATCAAAAATTATTTTGGAAAGAGAATACATAGTTCCACTTAGAAGAGGATGGTTGAAAGTTGCCAAGTTCAAAAGAGCAAACCGAGCAGTAAAAGAATTAAAAAAATTTCTTGCAAGACATATGAAGGTTTATGATAGAGATTTAAGAAAAATCAAATTGGATGTTGTTTTAAATAACGAGCTGAGATTTAGAGGTATGAAAAAACCTCTTCCAAAAGTCCATGTAAAGGCTAAGAAAATGGATGATGGAAATGTCATTGTTGAATTAGTGAAGATACCGGAACATATTAAATTTGCAAAGATAAGAGAAGAAAAGAGAAAGATGAAGATTGAGAAAAATAAACCTGAGCCTATAAAACCTGATGAAACAACTCCTGCTGAAGAAAGTCCAAAGGCAGAAGAAACAAAGGAAAAAGAAGAGGCTTCCAAAGATAGCAATCTGAAAATATCAAAAGAAAACGCTATAGAACAAAAGCATATTTCTAAGGATAAGAAGGTTTTAATACACAGAAAAGCTTTGTCGAGATAAGAAAAAAAGATGGAGTATGAAATAAAGAGGAAATTAGTAAGGCTTAATAACCGCCAGTGTGTTGATGATATTAAGAAATATATAAGCTATTCTTATGATTTCTATCATACAAAAGTTCCAGAGATAATCATTTTAGCTAAAAAATTGCATGAGGAATATGAGCTGAATGATTTTTATAAGGTTTTTAATAAATTATGGAAAAGCAATTATCATAACAGCAGAGTATTAGCCATAACTGCTCTTCAATTCTATAAAGATGATTTTAATGTTGAGACTTGGAATTTTTTAAAGCCAAAATTAAGAGAGATAAGAGGATTAGATAAGGTTGACAGCATAGGCTCTGAAATTTTAGGCAATATACTCTTAAGATACCCTGAATTAGAGCCTCAAATTATAAACCTTGCCCAAAATAAAAATCTTCGGATAAGACGAATGGCTCTAGTTTCAACAATCCCCTTGATAAGACAAAAAGAATTTAGATTAGCCTTCATCTTAATAAAAATGAACATGAATGATATTGAAGAGCCTACTCAAAAAACAGTTGGGCTTTTGCTTAAAGAGATAGGAGTTCAGAATCCGGAGATTCTTAAAAGATTTTTAATCAAGAACGATAATCTATCAGGTATTGCTTTTAATTCTGCTACTGAAAATATCAAAAGTTTTAGGAAATTGAGGCAGATAAATTCAAGTAAGTTAAAGAAGTTATTTTTCTGGAAATAATAAGTTTTATAATTCTCGTATAATAAGAATCTCTATGAATCAAGAACTTGAAAGAGCAATATCAAAAAAGGCAAATCCCTCAAAAGCAAAGGATTTGCAGAGATTTTTTAAGACTGGAAGGGGAGAGTATGGGGAAGGAGATGTCTTCTTAGGAATAACGGTTCCAGAACAAAGGAAAATTGCTGTTGAGTTTAAGAATATTTTCTTGGACGATATTGAGACCCTTATTAATTCCAAGATTCATGAAAAAAGACTTATAGGATTGTTGATTCTTATTGAGCAATTCAAAAAAGCAGATGAAAAAGCAAGAGAAAAAATATTTGAATTTTATCTAAAAAAAGCTAAAGAAAACAAAATTAACAACTGGGATTTAGTTGATTTGTCATCCCATAAGATTATTGGAGAATATCTACTTGATAAAAACAGAGAAATTTTATATGAACTAACAAAGGGAAACCTTTGGGAAAAAAGGATTTCAATAATAAGTACCTTTGCGTTCATAAGGAATAAGAAATTTGAAGATAGCTTAAAACTTGCAGAGATATTATTAAATGAAAAGCATGACTTGATGCATAAGGCAGTTGGATGGATGTTAAGGGAGATTGGAAAAAGAGATACAAGTATTTTAGAGAATTTTTTAAAAAAGCATTATAAAAAAATGCCAAGAACCATGCTAAGATATGCAATTGAGAAATTTGAATATAATAAAAGACAAAAATATCTTAAGGGAAAAATATGATTCAGATTTTTTAAAAGTTAACCGAAATGTTTAAAAAAGAATTTTTTTCTATAAGAAAGGCATGGTATTTAGAAAATCATTATTAGCAATAATTGCTGGAATTTCCTGCTTAGTCACAGGTTCTATTGGAGGTGAGGAACTAACAAAACCTGACCCGCAGGAAGTCAATAGTGAAGCTATTCGGTATCTAGAATCAATTGGAGTTCCAAGAGAGATTCTAGATTCAGATATTTTTGGAAGAGCAACAAAAACCCCGAAAGGTTATTCTTGGGGGGATAGTTCTGCAGAATATGCCAGATATGTTGTTGGAGGAGATACTATTTTTATTGATAAAAATAAATTGATTCTAAAAACCAATAATCCTAAAATTGGAACTGCTATTGAAACGCACCTTTTAGACCTTAATGGAGATGGTGTTGTTGATGAGGTTCAGATTAGAAAACCAGTACAAGATGAACCAGATAGATTTCAGGTCACTAGAATAGTCAATGTTGAGGGGCCGGAGTCTGTTGTTTATCCAAGTTATGTTGAAACCAAGGGAGTTGCATCAAAATCATACTATGAAGCTAGAAGGGTTGCAGAAACTAAGCCAGATAAAGTAACAATTGCACATTTCCAAAGAATTTATGATTTAATAAGTAAACGTGATTAGATAGTTTTCAATTCTGATAAGTTATAGTTTTGGCATTATATCTATAATTAAAAATATAAAAAGCCCGCTTGACAATATTTAATATGAACAATACTCAAAAACCAATCTCAGAACTCCTGGAATTCTGCATAATAAATGTTGACAAGCCTGCGGGCTTGACCAGCTTTAAGGTATGTGAAAAAGTAAGAAATATGATTGGTGCTAAAAAAGCAGGGCATTTTGGAACTTTGGATCCAATGGTTACTGGTGTTCTGCCTGTTGCTTTAAACCGAGCCTGCCGTTTATCCAATTATTTTATGATTAAAAACAAGGAATATGTTGGGAAAATGCAGTTGCATTCTGAGGTTTCTGAGGAAAAATTAAAAGAAGAGATGGATAAATTTCTTGGAAAAATAATGCAAAAACCCCCTGTTCGGTCGCGTGTTAAAAGAGTTTTTAGAGAAAGAAATGTAAACAAATTCAAAATCATAAAAAAACATGGAAGAATTGTTGAATTTGAAAGTGATGTCCAGGCGGGAACTTACATAAGAAAACTTATTTCAGATTTAGGTGAAAAAATCGGTGGAGCCCATATGGCTGAATTAAGGAGAATAAGAGCCGGAATATTTTTGGAAAAAGAAAGTCATAAGCTTGAAGAAATTGAAGAGGCTTTTAAAGAATATAAAAAAGGAAAAGAAGAGAAATTGAGAAAATTGCTGATTCCTGCTGAAATAATAAAACAATTAATAACCTCTGTTCAAATAAAAGAAGAATCTGTCAAAGAATTATTGAATGGAAAACCTCTGTTCATAAAAGACATAAAGGGAGATTTGCCAAATTCAGAGTTGATTTCGGTTTTCAATAAAGAAAAATTCATTGGAATATATAAAATAGCAAATTCATCTGCAGAGAACAATTCAATGATTGGAAAACCGGAGTTTGTGCTGAATTTATTTACTATTTCTAAGTAATTACATACAAAAAGATTTATAAAATCTACATTTTTGGATTTTGTATGAGTAATTTGATATATCTTATAGCAAACAATGCTGCTGTTGATGCAGTAATGATAACTAAAGCACAGGCCATTGATGGAATTAGGAATAAACATGGTTTTTCGCTTGAACAAGTTGCAACAGTAGGTGATGAAATTGTTGATATTCCGATGCTGGAAATAGCTGGACTTGGAAGAATCGGTACTGTTGCAAACGCTCAACAAAGAGTAATTAAATTTGTGCAATCTAAAAGACAAGGTTATGTTTCAAACCAAAGAGTTTATGATGGATTTAGAGATTTCTATGATGTTTGTAAACAGCAGGGCATTAGATTAATCGTCACTGATAAAGATGGTGTTTTAAAAGATGGAGGAGATGTACATTGGGGTGGAGAATATGCAAAACTTGCATTAGTGATGGGTCTAGATGGAAACCCAATCTCTACTATCTTAACAGGTTCAGGATTAAAAGACAACATTAAATTTATGAAACAATATGGGCTTGATAAAAGATTGGAACAAAATATTGTGTTAAAAGAAAATCCTTATTTATTATTGGCAGAAAATGGTGCTATACATGTGAACGTAATTACAGGAGAAACTCAAAATTATTGTTCAGAACTTGACAGAGAATTATTAACTGCATTAAAAGGTCCTTTTGAAACAGAAGTTGCAAAAAGGATTCAGAATGAAGTTCTTCCAGAATTTGGTTTTGTTATAGGTTATGACCATGATAAACAAAAAGGTATAGTATATCATAATATAGAAAAACAAGCAGGTGTGACTTTTAATGTGCCAAGAGAAGATAATTCTGGAGCACCTTTTAGAAAAACTCCTGAGGCACAAATGCTTAGAGAAAGAGAAATTGATATTATGCAACAAGTTGCAGACGGATTAGGCATACCTTATCAAGTTCTCTGAGATAAATTCTCTTATTTCAACAAACATTTAAATATCTGTTTTTATTGAATATTAAATGAAAAAGAGGAAGAAAAAAGAAGACCTTTTGATAAGCATTTCTGCAGGTATTTTATTGGTGATTATTGCACTGTCGGGATTTTATGTTAAAATTTCAAATGAGCCTGAAAAAGAGGCAGTACTCAAGGGAAAGATTGGAGAACTATATTCTGGAGGAAATTCGCCCCCTATTGTAAGTCTGATGAGTCCTCAATTTATAGAAGCTTATCCTCAAACAGGATTTAGTCTTAATGTTTCTTATTCAGATTCCGATGGGATAAATGACTTAAATTATGTCAGATTGATAATAAACAAAGGTGTTGGAACCTATCCAAATTATACTGCAAAAATGGATTATTTTCCAAGCTCAGATAAGCTTACTATATATGAAAAAGGAGAAGAGAATAATTTAATCGCACATTATGCTTTTGAAGAAAATCTAAACTAGATTTTAAAATGATTGCAAGTAATATATTTAAAAAAATTTGTAAAAAGTTTTTATTATTAATTATAATTGGTTCATATTGTATTTTGTCTTCGGGTCTGGTTTTAGCGATAACCAACTGCGGTTCTGCTACTTGCGGTTCGGGCATCAACAATTGTAATGATCCAAGCCATTGCTCTAACTCCTGTTATAACTGCTATCAACAACATGTGGATATTGCTGGGTGCAGACAATATGCAGTAGGCATGGTAAAATGTTTTATTGATAGTTGCAAGGATAGCTATGCAGATTCAGATGGAAACTGGGCTAATGGGTGCGAATTAAAGGTTGTATGCGGAACTGATGCAGATTGCAATTCTCCAGGTATTTGCCAGGTTAGTCCAGGGCATTGTATCAATGGAAACACTGTGAATGCCCAATGCAATTATGATTCTATGCCTCCTAAAAACATTAGCGACATAAGCGGAAATGGCAATAATGGATATGTCTATTGTGCAAGTTCGGTTTTAGGAAAAATCGGAAATGCCTTTAATTTTAATGGAGTAAATAGCTATGTTGATTTAGGAAATCAAGAATCATTAAAACCAAAAAAGGTTACAATAAGTGCCTGGATTAAAACAAGCAGTTCTGGAAATGAGCGATTCATTGCTGGTTTTGGAAATCTTGATTATGCTAATCCTCAAGGATACTGGATTGGTATAAATCGTTTTGGAAATGTAATGTTTTACATAGGTACAACTTTAAATTATGATTATATAACTGTCTCTAATATTGTTAATGATAACCAATGGCATCATATAACTGAAACGTATGATGGAACAACAGCTAAACTTTATGTTGATGGGATTTTTGCAGGAGATAGCAATAGT
>JAQTOY010000056.1 GCA_028713045.1 Candidatus Nanoarchaeia archaeon | reverse complement strand
AACTTTTCAACCTCCTGGATGGCAACTATTATCAGTATTGTTTGATGGAATTTGGATCGCAACTCCTCAGGATTTGTATATCATGAGAGCTAGAAAACCTTGTCCAGTAGTCTATGATACAAAAGGATATGGATTTAAACTTGCAGATATAAAGTTCTTATAAACTCGCTTGTTCATAACATTTAAAGAATTATGAAATAATTCTTAGGAACATTCCGAATTAACATTCGGAAGTTTTAAAAATCCCTTTTCATACTCATAAATACTAATTTATTGTAAAAAGATGAGATTTAATATTTTAATTGGTGGACGGGCAGGACAGGGTATAAACAAAGTATCACAAATTGTTTCAGATATACTCACTAAACATGGATATTTTACATTTAATTATAGAGATTATCCTTCACTTATAAGAGGAGGGCATAATTTTAATGTTCTTTCTATAAGCGATAAAAGAGTTGGAAGCTATGAATCTGAGTTAGATGGAATTATTGCAATGGATGAAAAAACTCTTTTATTGCATAAGAATGAATTAAAGAAAAATGGGTTTATTATTGACTTTAAAGAATTTGAAAATCTTGGAAGGAATTTGAACATTGCCCTTGCAGGAGCATTGATAAAAATATTCGGAATTGAAAAAGCAATATTAGTTGAAAGAATAAAACAAGAATTTAACAATAAAGAGGCATTGGATGCTGCTGAAAAAGGATTTAATAAAAAAGAAAAAAAATTTGAATTAAAAAAATTAAAGAACAATATTGTACGGATGAGTGGAAGTCAGGGTGTTGCAGAAGGAGCAGTTAATTCTAAAATTGATTTATATTTAAGCTATCCAATGACTCCGGCTACAGCAGTCATGCATGAACTTGCTGCAAAACAAATTGAAAATAATCTTGTTGTTTTTCAACCTGAAAATGAAATCGCTGTTGCGAATGCAGGCTTAGGTGCTAGTTTTGCTGGTGCAAAGACAATGATAGGAAGTTCTGGTGGAGGTTATGACTTAATGACTGAAGCATTAAGCATGCAAGGAATTTCTGAAATTCCTTTAGTTGTTTATCTTGCTTCGCGCCCAGGACCTGGAACAGGAATACCGACTTACTCGACACAAGCAGACTTGGATGTTGCATTAAGGGGTGGACACGGAGAATTTCCGCGTATTGTGATTGCTCCTGGAGACCCAATTGAATGCATTGAAAAAACTAACGAGGCTTTTTATTTATCTGAAAAATATGGAGCTTTGTCTATAATTCTTTCTGATAAGCATTTAGCTGAAAGTGAATTTTCAACTGACAGAAAACCTAATAAAATTCTGAATTTAGAAATCAAAAGGAAAATTCCTGGAGAGGGAATTGTTAAAGCAAGTTCCTATGAGCATGATGAATTTGGAAATACAACTGAAATTCCGGCTATTGCAAAGAAAAATGCTGATGACAGGACTAAAAAATATGAAAAAATAAAGGAAGAATCTGAGAAATTCCAGATGATAAAAACTTATGGCAATAAGAATGCTAAAAATTTAATTATTGGATGGGGTTCTACAAAAACAGCAATTCTTGATGCCATTGATTCTATAGATGAATCAATTGAAAATCCTTCAAAGGGAAACTGGAAATTTTTACAAGTATTATATATGAAACCTATGTCTGATGAAATAAAAAAAGAGATTGAAAAAGCAGATAAGGTAATATTGATTGAACAAAATGTTACTGGACAACTTGGAAGATTAATCCGGGAAAAAACCGGAATAAAAATAAAAAATAGGATTTTAAAATATGATGGAAAACCATTTGCAAGCGATGAATTAAAAAATGACCTCCTTAAAATAAAGTAAAATATTCAATATAAAATGACAAATACTGATGAACTAAAGAAAAAACTTGGAACAAAGGAAGAAATAACCTGGTGTCCTGGATGCAAGAACTTCCTTATTCTGGAAGCGGTTAAAAAAGCCTTGGCTAAACTTATTAGTGAAGGCTATAAACATGAAAATCTTGCAATGGCCACTGGAATAGGATGTCATCAGAAAATTTATGATTATATTAACATAAATGGAATCTATGGCTTGCATGGAAGAGTCATTCCAACAGCATATGGAATGAAATTAGGAAATCCTAATTTAACTGTAATAGGTTTTGCAGGTGATGGAGATGCCTACGCAGAAGGAATGGAACATTTTATCCATGCAGGAAGATTTAATTTTGATATGACTTATATTGTTGCAGATAATCAGAATTTTGCCTTGACAACAGGACAAGCAACCCCGACTTCACAACAAGGGTATAAAAATAAAGCAGAACCTTTGGGAGAATTTAACAAGCCATTTAATCCCATTAAATTAGCATTGGCTTGCGGAATGAGTTTTATTGCAAGATGCGATCCAAGAGATATTAACCATACTGCAGAGATAATTGAAAGGGCGATAAAGCATAAAGGATTTGCATATATTGAAATGATGCAACATTGTCTTGCATTTAACATTGAAACAAATGAAGAGGATAGAATAATGTACAAAGTTGATAATAAAGATGGAATGAAAAAAGCAATGGAACTCGCTGATGAATGGGATTACAATAGTAAAAATGGCAAGATTCCTATTGGAATAATCTATCAGGAAAACAGAAAAACACAGGAAGATGAATGGCCCCAGTTGAAAAAGCTTGTTGAGAAAAAGGTTGGGTGGAAGAATTTTAAAAAATAAGTCTGAAATTAAACAAGCCTCGTGGGAGCGTTTATCCTTAGGGCCTCAAAGATTTTTAATGCTAATCACTTGTTAAACATTAAGCCAAAGTTGAATACTTCTAAAAACAGAACAATATAAAAATAATTAATTCTTGACTTATTGGAAAAAGAGGAGAAAATGTCAGAAAGAAAAAAAGCAGTTACATTTGCATTATCAATTCTTCCATTTGTAATGAATATTGCATTGCTAGATTTTTTTATACCTCTTAAATACGATGTTATTTTGGGAAATCTTCCTTTAATGGGTTTACTGGTAACCGTTGCCTGGATTTTAACTTCCTTTTTTAATTTTTCTATTGGTGATTTAACAGATAAAATAGGAATTCGAAAAACAATACAAATAGGCATCATATTTGCATTTGCTGGAGCAATTATATTTGGGATGTCTGAAAATATTTGGATAATGACTTTTGGAGTTTTTTTATGGGGTCTAAGCTATATAATGCTTACAGTCCCGGCAGATACTTATATTTTTTCATCATTTTCTAAAAAATACATTGGTTCTGCATATGGAATAATGAATTTTATATATGATTTATGTTATGCGTTTGCCCCTATAATCGGATTTTTTGCAATTAAATATTTTGGAATGAATAATGCTATAATTTCTGTTTCTATTATGGTTTTGATTGCAATACCTCTTATTGTTTTTGTTAAAGGAAAAAATAGGGGGCTGTTTTCTTCAGTAAAAGAAGTAATTGTTAAAGATGGAATATTGAAAAAAGAAATTTCAGATATCCGAAAGATGAATTTGAAAGAAATAGCATTAATGATAAATATTTTTGTTTTTGGATTATGGTTCATGACAATAATGATTGGGGCCCCCTTATTGTTCTTTCATGAAGAGAGAAATCTTTTGCATAGTGCATTGTTGACTTTCTTTTTTATGATACCTTTCGCATTTTTGGAAATGATTTACGGCCGAATGGCAAATTCTGAAAGAACAAGAAAAAAAATGATTCATTATGGATTTTTGATATCTTCTGTACTTTTAGTTGTTTTTTATTTTTTAAAAGATTTCAAATTACTTCTTTTATTGGCAGTGTTTATAACATTATTTACAAATATGGCCTGGGTCGCGAGTGAAATTTTTATATCAAAATATCTCCCAAAAAATAGAGAGGGAGAATTTACCGGAATTTTCATAACTGCAAAAGACCTTGGTTTTGATTTAGGTCCATTGTTCTATGGGGTTTCTGCATACTATGGACTTAAAGTTCCATTTATTTTTTTGGGAATAATCCTTTTTTTAGCCGGACTTTTTTATATTTATGCGGATAAAAAAGATTTTATAATGAACTTTCTTAATAAAAAAGGCAAAGCTAATTGAAATTATATAAATCGTATAAAAAGAGATGATAAATAAAAAAAGATATGCTGTTTCGGTTGTGAAATGCGCTAGCTACAATAATTCAGATGTAAGAAAAGCACTCCTATCAAATCTTAAAAATATCAATTTTCAATTTAAGAAGAACTCGAAAATTCTAATAAAGCCGAATCTTCTCTCTCCAATGCATCCTAAAAAAGCAATCACAACTCATCCAATTATCATAGAAGAACTTTGTAAAATCCTTAAAGAATATAACTGCGAGATATATATTGGAGAAAGTTCTGCGATGGAAACTGATTCTGCTTTTCAAGTATGCGGGATATCTAAATTAAAAAAATATGCAAAAATAATAAATTTTGAAAAAGAGGATAAGAAATTCTTTGATTTTGGCAGAAAAATGCATAGAATTCCCTTGCCAAAAATTCTCTTTTCAGTAGATTTGGTAATTAATATAGCAAAAATGAAAACCCATGGATTAACTCAAGTTACATTATGCACAAAAAATCTGTATGGAACCATCCCTGGAGAATTAAAATCAGAGATTCATAAAATCCTGCCAAGCCCAAAAGATTTTTCCAGATTATTAATGCATCTTGAACAAACAATTAAACCAGAACTAAATATAATTGA
>JAQTOY010000055.1 GCA_028713045.1 Candidatus Nanoarchaeia archaeon | reverse complement strand
TATGCTAGGAATAAGCGATCTTAAGGGATAAAAACTATCTAGATAAAAAGAATTATTTTTGGATATTTATAATTAAATTATATAAGAAAATATAATAATAAATAAAAACCTTCTGATTATTGATAAATTTGTTCGATTAAACTTAATAAAAGGAGGAATGAGGGACATTCTCTTCTTTAAAATTTTATCAGAGCAATAAGATGGTTAACGAATTTTTTCAGACAGAATTGTGTGCAAAATGCCGCGGCAGAGGTTTTTGTAAAAGACCCTGCAGAATTTACTCAAAGATAAAAGATTTTATTCCAAAGACAAAAACCCATTTCTCAGGTTCATCACCTCCCGAAATCTTTGTCGGAAGATTTAATTACCCAAATATAAACACCGGAATTCTTGCTCCAGACAATTCAGAATTAACAAAAACCGATAATTCATCAATTGAGTCTTTCTCAATGCCAGAAGATTGGCATGAAAATAAATTTTCAATTGAACAGATACTTTCAAAAAGAGGTTCAATGGTTTATGGAAGATTTAGTACAAGTGTAAAACAGATAAGGAATGCGCCTAGGTTATTGTCGCTCATGCAGGAAATATCTATGTCATATAAATCCGTTTCAACTGAATTTTTCCTTAAAAAGCCACCTAAACAAACCTTAGAGATAAACAAAAATCTTCCATTAATAGGAAATCCGGCCCCATTGCAGTTTGCGAGATTAGAGGAAAATCCAAAAGTAAAGCCCAAAGTGGATTACCTTGTCTCAGACATAGATTCAAAGGCAGCAAATTCCATAATTGAACTTTATCAATCAAAAATAGAAATAACAAACATAAACAAGATTTTAAGTGCCGGATTATTAGGATTAAGAACACAAAGAAGATTAGTTCCCACAAGATGGGCAATAACTGCTGTTGATGACGCGATTTCAAAAAATGTCCTTAAAAAAATAAGATATTATCCTGAAATAAGCGAGATTCTAGTATTTCATTCTGAATACGTTGGAAATCACTATGAAATCCTGCTTTTGCCGGATAAATATTCTTTTGAAGTTTTAGAGGCAGAAATGAGAGGAGGATTATGGAACCAAACAAATAATGTCTCTATCATGCAGGATTATGAGTTTTTTCATGGCAGGACTTATTATGCAGATGAAGTGACTGGAGCCTATTATGCGAACAGATTGGCGTTAACAGAATATCTGGAAAAAATAAAAAGACAGGCAACTGCAATTTTTTTCAGGGAAGTAAGGCCTGAATATTATGCTCCCTTGGGAGTTGGAATCTTAAGAGAAGTGACTCGAGAAGCATTCAGGCATGAACCAGAAAAATTTACAGAAATAAGCCAGGCATTAAAATCCATACAATCAAGATTGAAACTGCCAGTTTCAGTTTTTCAGAACAAATCAGTATTATTAAAAGAGTTTGGAAAGCAAAAACGACTGAGTCAGTGGTTTTAAAAGAAATTTATAAATATATCTACTAATTTTATGTTTTAATAAGGTTCTTCTATGCTAATCCTATCTAATAATTCATTAATTATGTCATAAAGATTTATAGGTGCTAAATAATCCCCCCTTTCTGATATCAAAGAGGTTCTATCATGCTCAAAAGCTAAATTAAAATCCCCATTTGCGCCTTCTTCCCAACCTTCATCTTCTAAAAATGCTTCTCCCCCTTCCAACAATCTCTCCGATAATCCCATTTATTACAGAATTAATGTTATAATCTTTATTTATAAAGTTTCTTATGCAAATTTCATTTAAGCAATCCAATCAACAATCCCTCAATTATTCCTGCAACAACTAAAAGCGGAATAACAATCAACAAAAATATTTTCAATGAACTCTTGACTAATTCTTTAAATCCATTTTGTCTTAATCTTTTATTGAATAAAAATACTCCTAATCTTAATCCTAATCCCATGCTTATTAACACTGCAGGAATCTCAAAAACTCCATGAGGAAACAATTTCCATAAGGTTAAAATTCCCCCATTTAATACGCTTTTGTTCATAACAAAACCTAAAACATAACCGTTTGATAATGCCATAAAAAATGGAACAATCCCAAATCCAATCCCAAAAATCAAGCCAAAAAACGCGCTTTTAAGGTTATTAAAAATGATAAAAAATACCATTTCCAAAGTCCCAAGGCCCTCTGTTTGTTTAAGTATTTCTTTAATAATTTCTAAAACCTGATTTTCAAACAGGTTGGGAAATGCAAATCCAAATGCAGTTGAGATTAACAACAAAAGAAATGCAAAAAGAACATAATTCTTTGATTGAATAAGAATCCTTAAGCTAAATTTAAAGTTGGAATAAATCCAATTTTCCTTTTTCTTTCTAACCCCTTTTTTCATTTTAATAAGTTTAATAAATAAATTTAGTTTTTAAATATTACATTTTTAAAATGAATAGTTAAAAACTGCTTGCAGTTTTTAAATTAATCGAAACTTACAATAGATAATTTATTCTGGAATGATATCTATTTCCCTAACGACCAAATTTCCAGGCTTTGGCTGAATTACATCTGCTTTCTCACAAGGCAGATCTAAAGTTTTCTTTGCTTCACCAATAAAATAAGGATTTTCTTGAATAGTTTTAACTTCAAAAGGAGATTGATCTGTAAAATGTCCTACCCTTTGTCCATGATTCTCAAAAAATTGATATAATCTTTTATTAGTAATTCGTTCCATTTTTAGGCTTATTCCTTTAAGACCTAAGTTTTTTCCAGCAACTAACGCGTTATCAATTACAAAAGGAAGGTATTTAGTAAGAATTTGAGGATTTTTACCCGGACCATTCAAACAATAATTCCCTAATGAATCTATGGTTAAATAAAGTACGCCATCTTTTATCTTAAGATTATAACCAACATCAATAGCAGAAGAAGGGTCATTACTAGTATAAGTTATCTCCAAAGTTTTACCTTCTTGTAAATCTTTTATGTTATTATCAGATAATCCTAAGTCCCTAAGATTCTCAGGAGGATCTTTGTTATGTACCAAGATATTTCCAGCATAATAATCTGAAAATCCTCCAACTTGTAAATTATAAACTTTTACTGAATTTAGAGGAACAATCCGTTTAATCGTTTTTATTATTGCGGTTTTTCCATCAGAAGTCAAAAATTTGTCCCCTATTTTTAAATCCTGAACCTTAACCCAATTGCTATCCTCATAAGAATAAAACGGATGCTCTCCTGTTACGTTAAGTTCCTGTCCAGAAATTAAGATTAGATTCAAGAGAATAACCTCCATCACAATTAAAAATAAATTAAATCCCTCTTTTTTCATCATAAATTTACCTGCTAAAATATCTTTTTATCAACTCTGTTTTCTTTTTATATTTTTTCTTCAAATAATAAGCATAGAGAAGTCCAATCAATAAACCTCCAAGATGTGCAGTGTTCCCAATTGGAAGATCAATAAACAAACCTATTATAACTAAAGGGACAATTGCAATTATAGGCAGTAACCAAAATGGCATTTCCAAAGGGATTGCAATTTTTCTTAATTTTGAGTTAAATGAAAACATTGAAAAAACTGCAATAAAAAAGTAGATCGTTATGAAAATATCAAAACCTGAAATCAAACTTTCGGGAAGGAATTGTGCAAGAATAGCCTGGACTATTATTGCAATCAAAGGGCCTGCGATTAAATAAACCCGGTTAAATGGAGTCAACAAAGCCAGCAGACCTAATAATGCAAAAATAGCGCCTGAGGCTCCAACTGCAAAAATATTTGGGTTTACAAATAGTTTTTCTCCAAGATACCCTACTCCAAAAAAATAAGATAAAGTTACATAAAATAAACCTGCCAAAATTCCAGATATCAGATAAAACCAGAAGAATCTTCTTCTGCCTATAATTTTTTCAATAAAATTTCCAATAAAAAATAGGGATATCATATTGAACAATAGATGTGCCAAACCTCCGTGCATAAACATGCTGGTCAATAAAGTCCAGTAATTTCCTGAAAAAAAAGAATTTGCCTGCAATGCAAAAAGTTTAAACACTTTTTCTTCCCCAAGATTGTTTATCAAAAGGTAGCTTATTATAAAGATAACAATATTAACGATAATCAACCAATTTGTTATGCTGAATTTCCTAAAAAGATTGCTGAAATTCTTGCTAGAAGATTCATTTCTATATATTTTTATTTCTTCAGCCATATTTTATAATCCCCTTAACAAGCATATAGATCCTATTAAATCTTTTTGCGTTTTTTATTTTTCTGGGATTTTTTAGAATTTAATTTAGGTTTCACAGATTTTTTCAATTTCTTTGTAAGCTTGAGTTTTTCAAGCCTTTTCTTTTTCCTTAAGTTCACTCTTTCAGTTTCAGCTTTCTTAATTTTAATATTTTTCTTTTTCTCTAATTTTTCTCCCTCAATGTTCTTTTCTGAATCAACCAATTCTATTTCTTTTTTCAGCCTTATTATGCTTTTCTCAAGATTCTCTATTGCCCCTTGATTATTAGACAAATCATAAACTTGTTCGCATTCAGAACAAATAAAATTATTAAGCAAAGCAACTTCCTCTGCAACCTCTATTGAACAGGTTTTGCAATAATAATATCTTCTTTCTTTTCTTTCCTTAAGTTGATTCTCAAGCTTAATCAATTCATCGTTCAAATTTTGTTCAAGAAGATTCAAAGATTGAAATATATTAAGAGTCCAAAAATAAATATACCATCCCTTTCTTCGGTCTTTTTTCCTTATGAATGAAACAAGCCCAAAATCTGATAGTTTATAAAGAATGTTTCTCGTTTGGTTTATTGTTAAACCTAATTTTTTTGCTATCAAAAATTCATTAACATGCTTCTTACCTATCAGTAAATCAATGATTGGTGTTGCCTGTTTATTTATTAAATTTTCGACGATA
>JAQTOY010000014.1 GCA_028713045.1 Candidatus Nanoarchaeia archaeon | reverse complement strand
GTGAGAAAAATGGCTTTGAAAAAACCCCAAATAAACTCTTGAAGAAATTTAGATTAAAAAAAATTAAAAAATATTTTAATAATTTTGAATTGGATAAAGCAATTTCAGAAATTTTTGCGTTTATCGATGAATGCAATTTGTATATTCAAGATAAAAAGCCATGGGAAACTAGAGATAAAAAAGTTTTATTTGAACTTCTAGACTCAATAAAAGCAATTGCAATTTTGTTATGGCCTTTTTTGCCTTCAACTTCTGAAAAGATTGCAAAGCAGATAGGATTTGATATTAATTATAATGAAATTGAAACGCTAATAAAAATTAAAAATGTTAAGAAAAGTGAAATTCTTTTTAAGAAAATAGAATTTAGAGCTGTAAAACCGGAAGACAAAAAAATTAATTTTAGTATAGATGAAAATTTGATTAAGAAAGGATTTAAAATAAAAGCAGTTATTTTTAGAAGTGTTAAAATTAGTAACAAAAATAAAGAAATCGAAGAACAAAAAAAGCAATTTATTAAAGATTTAAAGAATATAGACTTATCAAAAAACAAAATCTTATTGGAATACAAGAAAAATTATCCTGATAAAAATCTGATTCCTTCTGCAGAAGCATTGATAAATCTTGTAAAAAAGAATAATAATTTTCCCAATATTAATAATATTGTAGATTCTTATAACTTAATATCTGCAAAAACCTTTTTAGCAATTGGAGCACATGATCTATCTAAAATTAAGGGCAATCTGAGGCTTATAGAAACCAAAGGTGATGAAAAATTTATTCCATTAGGTAAAAAAACTTATGAAACGGTTAATAAAGGAGAATATGCCTGTGTTGATGATGAAAAAGTTTTATGTCGGTTAGACATAAAACAATGCGATGAAACAAAAATTACAAAAGATACCATAGACATGTTACTTTACATTCAAGGAAACAAAGAAACTTCTGAAGATTACCTTAATGAGGCCTTAGATAAAACTATTAAATTAATCTCGCAAGTTTCAAGTTGTGATTATAAGATAATAACCTAAGATTTTTTAAATTTTAACAATTTTCTTATTATAAAAATTATCAGCAGAATTAACCCTATAAGAACTATGATTATTATCAGCAAAAATAATCCTATTAAATTGAAAAAAGAGGTTAATGGAGATTTTTCAAAATACATCTTAAGCCGGGGCATTGAAATTATGGCATTTAACATTTCATTCCATGGAAACGCCTCTTTTTTTCCAACAACAAAGACATATTTTCCAATATTATCTAGATTATACACTTTAATCAGATAATTTCCGGATTCAGATTGTTTGTCTAATGATGGACCTTGCCAATAATTATCCCCTGCAAATTCCTCATAAAAATTTTCCCATTCTGTTTGATTATATTCCAAGATTATTCTTTGAGTATCATGAATTATTTCAACTGAAAAATCTTTTCTTGCATTTTCTGTATCTGGTGAAAGGATTTGGATATACAAATTAAAGCTATTATCGGACTCTATGATAAAATATTCCGGATCCCCTTTCAGCTCTCCATAAAATGCCTGAGAAATTTCTGGATTTTTAATTTGAAAAGGATTATCTTCATTTAAATTTTTATCAAAAACCAATCTTGGCTGATGTGCAGATACAAAGCTTAAACTAATCAATATTATCAGTATAAAAAATAAACCTCTTTTCATTTTTAATTTTTAACTTATCTTGCTTCCCAAATCAATATCGCCATCTGGCTGTATAAGATGTACTTTAGAATGATCCTCATTCACAGAAGCTAAAATCATTCCTTGACTTTCAATGCCCTTTAGTTTCCTTGGCTCTAAATTGCAGAATACTACAACCTTTTTGTTTTTCAAATCTTCTTTTTTATAGTATTGCTTCAATCCTGCAACCAAAATCCTTTTTTCATTTCCCAAATCAACTTTTAGTTTGTAAAGCTTGTCTGCCCCGGGAATATCTTCTATTTCTATTATCTTTCCTGTTCTTAAATCAAGTTTTTCCCAGTCTGAAAATGAAACATTATCCATGTCTATTTTAAAAATCAATTATTTTTAAATTTATGTTTTTATTTTACAAATTTATCAAAAAGAAAGATTTAAAAAGCATCTTTTATAATTAAATTTAGCCCCTTGGGATTAAGAGTTCTGTGATAGCAAGTTCATATTTTGATAAATATGAAAATTGATAAATCAAAATTATTTAATATGATGATAAAAAAATTAAAAAAAGCATTATTCGGCGGTTTAGTTGCATTGGCAAGTGCTTTACCTTCTACAGCTCAAGAACCTGGACTTAGACCCGATATGCCCTGTCCACCATTAACTATAGAAAGTTTGCAGGACCAAAAACCCGTCTGCCAACTTCTTTCTGATGCATTAAAAGAAAAACCTTGTCCTAATCTAGATGTCTATGTCTCAACAACTTTTGCTTCTAATTACATCGGCAATGGAGGATTTGTAATAGGGGAGGGACCTGTTCAACAAGGACTTGTAACTGTAACAAAGAAAGGTAATCTATGTGAAGAAGATTCACTCACTTTTAAAGGCTGGGCTAATTATGATTATGGTAATCAAGAATGTGTCGAAGTTGATACAATTGCGGAATATACAATCCCCGTTAGAGTTCTTGGAAGATTACTGCAGTATGATAATCCAGACTGGAAAGATAAAGTTACAGTTGGTTTTGGAAATTGGCAATATCCTGGAAAAGTTTTAGGCTCTAATGACTCTGATGATAATGTTCTAATAGCGGGATGGACTCATGAAAGTAGAATCGATATTGCAGGAAAGTGTCTTCATATTCTTCCAGATAGAGATGTAGCTCATCATGGAGATTTATTTGAAGTTACTGCTTTTAAAGAATTACCTCTAGGAGATTTAGTCGGTTGCAATTGGTATGTTACTCCAAGACTAGGGGTTAGCTATGATAGAGAATTTTTTGGGCAAGACGGATTTAATTTTTTTGGAGATATAACAACCGGTGTTAGAAAAGGAAGATTCGGCATAGAAGGATTTTGCGGAGCTCAAGATGTTCATAATGAATCTAGCACTTTAAGAAAAGATGCATTCTATTCTGGAATAAGACTTGAAGCTAAGTTCTAGAATTTCAGATATCTTTTATTAATACATTTTATCATTAATGTTTATTCAAAATTTTAAGAATAATTAAGAATAAAAAATAATTTTTGAAACGATTTAATTAATGTCTATGCAATAGGGGTTGTGTTGGGTTTGCAAGAGCGATACAAGCTTTAAATAATTCCCCCTAAAATCTCTAAAGCCATAACAAATAATTTTAGTTGTTGATTATGTAAAGAAAAAGCTTTGTCTACAGGAAAAAACTTTCAGAAGTTTTTCTCCTGCACCGAAAATTCCATAAAAGAATTTTCTTGTAACGAAGTCGGCAAAGTGAAAAAGTTTATCTAAATGCCACCCCTTAGAATGTGGAGGTTCATTTCATCTCAACCCAAACGCAATAAGTATTCTTGAAAATACTCCCTGATTAGAAGGATCAAAACTTACATTTTCTCCCAAAAGCCTTTTCGAAGTGAACACATAATGTTTTGCGGCCCTGCTTTTTGGATGAGTGTGAACAACTGCATTTTTCATAAAATGAGATTCTTTTACTGCCTCATCTTCTGGAATTATTCCTAGAATAGGAATCTCTAGCATGTCCTTTATGTTTTCAATTGACATGTCTGGCCCTTTCCCCCTATATCTCGTTATTATAACGCCTGCAACAGGTTTATTCATCTCCTCTGCCAATTTAATTGCTTTAAGAGCATCTGTCACAGCAGTCATTTCAGGATTAGTTACTATAATAATCTCATCGGCAGCTTCCATTGAAGCCCTTGCCTCTTCTCCAAGTCCTGCTGCAGAATCCATAAAAACAATTTCGGTTATTCTTTTTAGTTTTCTTGTTAATTCAGACAACCTTCTGTAATCAACGCTTTCAGACTCTTTTAGAGAAAGAGAAGCAGGAATTATTTTTGTTCCGGATTCATGCTCGTAAACAGCATCTTCAAATCTCGCCTGACCATTAAGAACATGATTAAGGGTTATAGGAACAATTGGAGAACCAAGATGAATACCTACATTAGGAGTTGTAAGATTGCTATCGATTATTATTACATCATGCCCTAAATCATTAAAACAGGCACCTAAATTTACCGCACAGGTAGTTTTTCCAACTCCTCCCTTTCCAGATAATATTGCATAAACTTTTGCCATTTGACTTAAGCAGCCAGAATTTTCTGCTTCCAAACTTAGGGTTTGGATAAGAGGAAAAGTTTGGTATAATTTATAAATCTTTCTAGAATTTGAGAATAATCCTTTAATTTATCCAAATTTACTTGCACTTCTTTACCTTTATAAATAACCCTTAAACAGACTCCTTTTCTGAATTCAGCCTCTTTTGATTTTTCCAAAAGATCTATCATTTTAAACATTTCATATTCTTGAATTGCTTCAATCACTTCAGGATTTTTTCCAAAAATTTTCTTTAATATATCAATTTTGAGTTTTGGAGCGTGAGGAATTTCCTTAATTATTTTTCTTTTTTTTGCCCTTTCAAGAAGGCCTTCAAAAGCAAAATCCATCATTATCTTCCATCTTTTAATTAGATTAATCATGACATCACATGTCTTTGTGTATTTCATGCTTACATAAAGCAAATGGTCTGCACTTATCTTTTCTTTCATTATCTTTTCAAGTATCTCTTCTGACATCTTCGCATACATCCCTTTTTTAGTTAACCTCTTAAATATATACAGAAAGGGGTTTACAATCAAGGTATAACTTGTATATAAATGTTTCCGGAGTAGTGATAACAAAATATCTTGTGTTTTAACTTTTATTAATTCTAATGCTCGTTTTTAGCAGAAGCTCTTTTGCTATTAGAAGATAACTTTTTACTAGGTGAATGTCAAGAATATGGAATTTCAGATTATTTGATAAAATGACAATTTTTTCATTTCTTACAAATTCCATTGAACTTTCTTTGTGTTTGTTGCTTATCTCAAGAATTTCCCTTATTTTTTCAATATCACTATTTGTCAAATCATATTTTTTATAATATTTTTTAAAGAAATTATCAAAATTTAAATTATTTCCTTTTTTTTCTAATTCCATAATTGCATTTAGGCAATTTGTTATTGAAAAATAAATTTGTTCGAATATTTTTAATAAAAAGCGTTTTTCATTTATCAAAGGATAGGTAACATAAGCCATATGGTCTGCAACCTGCAGATGATGTATCGATTTGTTGAGCAATTCTTGAATTTTGTCCATTTAATGATTAAGAATTCTTTGTTTAAATCTTTATATGTAAAATGAAAAACAATAATGGTTTTAAATCAATTATTTCTTAATGTTCTATGAGTACTGTGCAAGAATCAAGAGTCAGGCTTTCAAATGAAAATCTAGAAAAAGCATTAAAAACCATGCCTAACCTAGGAGCAATAGGAACATTGCATTTTTGTTATAAAAGTATTCCAACACCTATTTCAAGAAATAATGATTCTTTGAAAGCACATGTTCAAGCATGTGAAAGTAATGGAATCATGCCTTGTTCTACCTTAAGTTCTACATATAATGGTGTAGCAGATTTGTTTGTTCCTGTAGAAGGTCGTATTTCAACTCTTTTTCTTGATGTAACTAGTGTTGAACCTGAATTGCAAGCAAGAGTTTTTACTGACTTTAGAAACGGCGGAGAATGGTTTGAGCAATCATTCTTATTTGATTCTCCTCATAGAACAGTTTCGTTTGATGTTTTCAGGCAAAGATATCTTCATGATGTTTTAGACAAGGGCTATAAACTCAATAGAGGAGTTTTAATGTTTAAACCGGGTTTTGGAGATAGCGGAGATTTATACCTGGGATTTTTAGATGATGGAATGGACTTGCATCTAGGAGATTATGAAGGAAGAAATGAAAGCAACGGAATAAGAGAATGGTTTGAAAGATTAAAGGTTTAGTAAATGCTTTTTAAATAATAATCTCTAGCTTAAACTCAATATTGCTTCAGCCAAATCACCCTCTGTCTTTTCAAGTGCTTTTTTAGCTTCTGTCTCAGAACATCCAGTTTTCTCAATTATTGTTTTTATGTCTTCTTCTGAAGAATTATTTTCTTCTTCTTTGATTTCTCCAGAAATCTGAAAAGTCTCCTGCCCCTGCATCTTTATTTTTATTACAGAAGGGTTTTCTATTATGATATTTTTATCATCTGTTTCTATTACAACCCGGTTTGCATTAATCTCTTCTTGGGCTATACCCATCTGTTTCATCATTGCCTGCATTTTTTTTGGGTCTAAAGAAGGGAACATTGGACAGAATATAGAAAAAATCTTAAGAGATTTTTTCCAAGTGGGATTTGCAGATGAATGTTCATCTGTTAATTAGATCTAATCCTCCTTGCAAATCACTTTTTGATTCGAAAACTATCATGTTAATTATCATTCATTTCGCTGTAAAAAATATTTTTAGGATAAAAACAAATACTGCAATAAGTATCATAAAAATAACTACTTGTGTAGGAGTTATCATAAGTTTGCTTTTATACTCTTCATTATAACGCATTAAACCACCCATTCCAGAGGGCATGTTTATCATATTGTTTGCCATTTTTGTATGATTCTGTCCAAAATGGAAAAGAGAGAAAATTCTTAATTTTCTGTATTGGACATAAAGTTTAAAACATATGGTTATTTTTAAATGTTGTTATGGCAGAAAACTATGACTTTAAGCAGGTTGAAGAGAAAATAATCAAATTTTGGGAAAAGGAAAACGTGTTTAAATTTAATCCTAATAAAAAAGGCCAGGTTTATGCAATAGACACCCCGCCCCCTACTGTTTCAGGGAAGATGCACATTGGGCATGCATTTTCTTATTCACAACAGGATTTTCTTGCAAGATATCACAGAATGAAAGGGGATAATGTTTTCTATCCATTTGGAACTGATGATAACGGACTACCGACTGAAAGACTAGTTGAGAAAACAAAGAATGTTCATGCAAAAGACATGTCCAGAGAAGATTTTATTAAATTATGCATGGAATTTTTAAAAGAAGAGCTTCCAAGATTTATTCATGGATGGAAAAGAATAGGGGTAAGCAGTGATTTTGATATTTATTATTCAACAATAAACGAGCACTCAAGAAGAATCTCGCAATGGAGTTTCTTGGACTTACACAAGAAAAATAGGATTTACAGAAAAGATGCTCCGGCTATGTGGTGTCCAGAATGTCAGACCGGTGTTTCGCAAGTTGAAATTAAAGACAAGGAAATAGAATCCACATTTAATACTATAATTTTCAAAGTTGGAAAAGAAAATATAAAGATTGCAACAACACGTCCTGAATTTCTTCCTGCATGCGTTGCAATTTTTTATCATCCTGATGATAAAAGATTCAAGAGTTTAAAAGGAAAAAAAGCAAAAGTTCCTTTATTTGATTTTGAGGTTCCAATTTTGGAAGACAAAAGAGCAGACCCTGAAAAAGGAACTGGAATTGTAATGTGCTGTACCTTTGGGGACCAAACTGATATGGAATGGCAAAAAGCTCATAATCTTCCAATCAAAGAAGCAATAACTCCAAATGGAAAAATGAGTGAATTAGCAGGAAAATATAATGGATTAAATATCAAGGAGGCAAGAGAAAAAATAATTCATGATTTAAAGGATGCCGGATTACTGACCGAGCAGAAAAAAATCTCTCATTTTGTTAATGTACATGAAAGATGTGGCAAGGAAATAGAGTTCATAAAAAGCAAGCAATGGTTTGTAAAATATCTAGATTTAAGGGAGGACATGCTAAAATGGGGTGCAAAATTAAAATGGCATCCTGAATTCATGAAAACAAGATATGATAACTGGGTTAAAGGATTGCAGTGGGACTGGCTTATTTCAAATCAAAGATATTTTGGAGTTCCTTTTCCAGTATGGTATTGTAAAAAATGCGGAGAGGCCATTTTAGCAGAAGAAAAACAACTTCCAGTAAATCCTTTGAAAGACAAGCCTTTAAAAAAATGTAAATGCGGAAACAACGAATTCATACCTGAAAAAGATATTCTAAACACTTGGTTCACAAGTTCCATGAGCCCACAGATTGCGATAAAATTGATGCCAGATAGTATCCAAAAGAATTTGTTTCCAATGGCTCTTCGCCCGCAGGCTCATGAAATAATAACTTTCTGGTTGTTCAACACAGTTTTTAAAAGCAACATACATTTTGGAAAAAATCCCTGGGAAAATGTAATGATTTCTGGTTTTGTCACATTAGAAGGCGAAAAAATGAGCAAATCAAAGGGAAACGTTGTTGAACCATCTGAAGTTATTGATAAGTATGGTGCAGACGCGCTTAGGTTCTGGGCCGCTGGCTCTAGACTAGGTGAAGACTTAGATTATCAAGAAAAAGACTTAGTCACTGGAAAAAGATTCATAACAAAATTATGGAACGCTAGCAATTTCGTGTTTATGAATCTCAAAGATTATAATCATAAAAAACCAAAAAAAATTGAAAAAATTGATGAATTATTTTTAATAAAATTAAACAGCCTCATAAAAAATTGCACGGAACATTTTGAAGAGTATGAATATTCAAAAGCGAAATCAGAAGCTGAAAAATTCTTTTGGAGCATGTTTTGCGATAATTATCTAGAGATTGTTAAAAAAAGGATTTACGAGAACAAAGAAAACAAAGAATCCGCCCAGTATGTACTCTATCATTCTTTGTTTTCCATATTGAAATTAATGGCTCCGCTGATGCCATTTATTACAGAAGAAATTTATCAATTGTATTTCAAGAATCCTAAAAATTCTTCGAATTTTGGGACCCAGAAAACCAGTGGTTTTCTTGGGAATGAAAAAGAAAAAAGCATACACATTTCTCAATGGCCTTCTTTTGAAAAAGAAGGAAAGACCGATGAGCTGGATTTATTCATTGAAATTCTTTCTAAAGTAAGGCAGGAAAAAACAAAGGCACAAAAATCAATGAAAGCTGAAATAATATTAAGCATTGAGAAAGAAAATATGAAAAAGTTAAAGGATATCCTGGGGGATTTGAAAGATGTTACAAATGCTAAAGAGATAAAAGAGGATAGTTTTAAGGTTGAGTTTGTCTAGCTTAGAAATACTTATAAAACCTTTATCTTTTTAATTATTAATTAATACTTATTAATTTATTATAGCATGGGTGTGATATTCAGAGTGCAATAATTGCTCTTGCTTCTCTTACCTGTCCTTCAATAGATTAATAAAATAAAGAATTACAATGGATGAAAAGGAAAAATTCAAACTTGAAGATTTTGTTGAAAGGATGAAAAGTTATCGGGCAAGGCATACCGAGCTTATAACTGTTTATGTACCTAAAGACTTAGATATAAATATTATTACCAAACAGCTAGAAAGCGAGAAATCCACTGCAGCCAACATTAAATCAACTTCAACAAGAAAAAACGTACAGGATGCTCTTGAAAGCCTTATTAGAGTATGCAAGCAGATGAAAAGAGCCCCTAAAAATGGGGTTGCGCTTTTTGCAGGAAATGTTTCGCAAGTTGAAGGACAAGCAGATTTTATTACTGAAATTTTTGAACCTCCAGAGGAACTTAACATAAGACTATATCGATGTGACCAAACTTTTGTTATTGATCCTTTAGAAGAAATGCTGGAAATAAAAGAATTATACGGCCTTATAGTAATTGAAAGAAAAGAGGCAACAATTGGTTTATTGATTGGCAAAAAAATTAAGGTATTAAAACATATTGATAGTTTTGTTCCAGGAAAAGTAAGGGCGGGAGGGCAATCCTCACAAAGGTTTCATCGTATTACAGAAGGGTTAGCTAAAGATTTTTACAGAAAAATAGCAGACATTGTAAAAAGCGAGTTTTTTAATTTAAAGAATTTAAAGGGCATTTTAGTTGGTGGGCCGGGCCCGACCAAAGAAGATTTTTTAAAAGAGGGGCAATTGATAACTGCCTTACAGGACAAGGTTTTGGCTGTAAAGGACATTGGATATGCAGATGAGCATGGCTTAGAGCTTTTGGTCGAGTCCTCTCAAGATATTTTAGCAGGACAAGAAATTGTTCATGAGCAGAAAATATTAGAGAGATTTTTTAACATGCTAGGAAAAGAAAGAGAGAAAACTGCCTATGGAAAAGCAGATGTTGAAAAAGCTCTCTCTTACGGAGCAGTAGATGTTCTTTTCCTATCAAAAAAACTGAAAAAAGAAGAACTGAAACAATACGAAAAATTAGCCCAGGAAACTTCAACAAAAGTTGAACTAATTTCCACAGATTTGGATGAAGGAATGCAGTTCTGGAATTTAAGTGGAATAGGGGCGATTTTGAGGTTTAAAATAAACTAACAAAGATGATAAAAAAAGAGAGCATAAACAAAATTCTCGTAGTAAGTATTTTTGCAATAGCAATGGCTTTTCTTGAAACTACAGTTGTTATCTACCTAAGAAAATTATTATATCCTGAAGGATTTAATTTTCCTCTAAAAGCGTTTATTGATCCTTCAATCATAAATATAGAATGGGTAAGGGAATTTGCAACAATCGTCATGCTGATTGCAATCGGAATACTTGCAGGAAAAAAGTTATATTCAAAAATTGCATATTTCCTTCTTGCATTTGCAGTCTGGGACATATTTTATTATGTTTTTTTAAAAATTACCCTTAATTGGCCAGATTCATTTTTTACCTGGGATTTACTATTTTTAATACCTTGGCCCTGGATTGGGCCGGTTCTTGCTCCATTGTTGTGCACGATTCTAATATTAATCGCATCTTTTATGATAATCAAACTAGAAGATAATGGATTCGAGATTAAACTAAAAAAGAATGAGCTTTTTTTTATAATACTTGGAGTCATTGTTGTTCTTTATACCTGGCTTTATGATTATGGAAAGATAATCCTTTTCAGAGGATATGCCAAATCTTTTTTCAATTGGTCAACGAACCTTAGCTTTATTGAAACAATCAATAATTACCTTCCATCTAATTTTAACTGGATTTTATTTTTAATTGGTTTAGTTATCTCTTCATTAGCCATAATAAAAGCGTATCTAAGGATTAAAAAGAGATAATCTGATCCATATGTTAGGTTAAACATCTAACTTAACAAACTTGCTCTCAATCTTGCGATTTAGAGTTACATATCATTAATGATAAAATTAGCGAAACAATCGAGCAAGAGGAGATTGTTGAGCATTATTAATCTTAAATCTAATTTAATGAGATCTAAGCTAATGTTAAGATATCAAGTTTAATTTACAATATAAAAACCTTTTAAAACACGATTTCTATTATCTTATTTAAAGAGAATGGAAAAAGAAGCTATAGTATCATCTGAAACAGAAAAAGAGCTTGAAGAAAGCAGTGAAACTGAAAATATAAAGAAAGTTGAAGCAGCTTTATTTTTATCTGCAAGGTTTCTTAATCTACAGGAATTAGTTATGCTTACTGATATCAATCCTTTGATGATAAGGGAGATTATTAATAAATTAATTGAAAGATATAATAAAGAAGACTCTGCTATTGAAATTATAACCAAAAAAGACATGTGGAAAATGGATGTAAGACAAGAATACGTCTATATGGTCAATAAGCTAGCTACTGGAAGTTCAGAATTTACAAAAGCAGAACAAGAGACTTTGGCAGTAATTGCATACAAACAGCCTGTCAAGCAATCAGTAGTCATCAAAATAAGGGGAAATAAAGCTTATGAGCATATAAAACATTTTAGGGAGATAGGATTGGTCATAGCAAAAAAAGCAGGACATACCATAGACTTGAGACTAAGCGATGATTTTTTTGACTATTTTCATCTGGGTAAAAAAGAAGATGGAGGAAAGATAATCGCAGTAGAGAGTGAAAAAGAGGAAGAAGAGGTTAATGAAAACAAGGAAGAGGTAATATAAGATGCAAGTGCTTCCAATAGTATACTTGGGGTATATGTTCATTTCTTTATACTTATTAAGTTTTTTCTTGATACTTTATATTAAAAACAGAAAAGTTTTATTTGATTATCCGAAAACTCCGAAAAAGTACACAGTCAGTTTTGTTGTTCCTGCATACAATGAAGGAAAAAGCATAAAAGAAACAATAAGACATATATTTGATATAGGTTATCCTTATCTTTCAGAAGTTATTGTTGTTAATGATTGTTCAACAGATAATACCAAAGAAGAAGCTGAAAGTTTATTGAGAGAATACCCAAAATTAAAGTTAATTAACAATCCTAAAAATCTTGGAAATGCTGCAAGATCTCAGAATGTCGGTTTAAAATATGCAAAAGCTGAGCTGATTGCAGTTGTCGATGGAGATTCTTTCCCTGCAAAAGAATCAATTAACAAAATGGTTGGTTATTTTGACGATGAAAAAGTTGGTGCAGTAACCTGCCCAGTGCTTGTACGGAACAGGAATTTATTCTGGGAAAAAATACAGGCTATTGAGTATATAGCCATATGTTTTGGAAGAAAACTTCTAGAATATGTTGATGCTATCTACGTTACTCCGGGACCACTTGCTTTGTATAGAAAAACTGCTCTTGATGAAATAGGAGGTTTTGATGAAAATAACATAACTCAGGATATTGAAGCTACCTGGCATCTTTCTGCAAATGGATGGAAAAGAAAAATGTGTCTTTCAACTCATGTTTCAAGCAACGCTCCGAGCAAATTCAAACCTTGGTTTGTTCAAAGAAGGAGATGGAATATCGGAGGCTTGCAATGTATCTATAAATACAGAAAAGACATTGGAAGAAAAGGTATGCTTGGAATGTTTATTATCCCTTTTTTCATCATAAATACTTTTCTGGGACTATTGGGTTTATCAATTTTTTTCTATCTTCTGACCAGAAGGATAATCTCCAATTTTCTTTTGGCAAAATATTCAATAGTCACGCATACTCCGGTCATAACTCTTGAAACTTTTTATATAACTCCAAGTATCTTAAATTATCTTGGGATAGTATTGTTCTTATTTGGGCTGATTTATATACTCTTGATATTATCTGTATTAAAAGAAAGATTGCTGAAAAAAGAGAATCTTTTAAATATCCCCTTTTATTTAATTATCTACCTAATGGTTTATCCATTCATAATGGTAAATTCCCTATGGCATGTGATAACCGGTAAAAGAATCTGGAGATAAAAATAAAAAAATGTTTCAATCACAAAAAAATGTTTTTTGGCAGGCATTGCTTATAACAATATTAATTTTCAGTATAGGAGTTATAGCAGGAGTTATCTTAGAAAATTGGAGAACTAATCAAATAGATTATGCGTATTCTGTTTCTGAATTAAATCTTCTTGACGTAAAACTTCAAAGTGACATATATTCATCTGCTAATTTTGACTGTAAAGATGCTGTGCAAGAAAATATAGATTTTGCGGATAAAATATACAATGAAGCAAAAATCCTTGAGAGATATGAAACTGCAAGCAAGTTAACTGACAAAATAATTTTTGAACATAAAAAATATGACCTGTTAAGAGTCACACTTTTACTGAATTCAATCAAGATAAAAGATAAATGCAATGCCTCTTATCACAATATTGTTTATTTTTATAAATTCAATAATCCAGGTTTAGACATTAAAGCAAAACAAGAAGTTTTTTCAAATTTACTTGGAGAAGTCAAGTATAAATCTGGAGATGAGGTCTTGCTGATTCCAATCAGTGGAGACAACAATCTTACTTCAGTTAATCTGTTGATGAAAAAATACAAAATATCCGAGGGCAGTCTCCCAATAATATTGATTGACGAGAAAAATAAGCTTAATAATCTGCTTACAATTGAAGAACTTGAGGAATATCTAAAATAATTTATCCTTTTATAGTAATAAACATATATATTTCTTAGAATAAAAAAGGTTAAAAAGAGAAATCTAGTGTTTTTTTGTATAAATTCACTACTTAAAATCTATAACTTTAAAAATGGTTGAAAAATGCGTTAGATGCGGGGCATTGGAAAGTGAAATAAAACTTTTTGATACTATCTACGAAGGTAAAGCCCAATGCATCTGTGAACGGTGTTCAATAATTGAAAACGTGTCTATTCTAGAAAGACCAACTCAAGATAAAATAAAAGAATCTAACCGTGTCGTGAATGTATATGAAAGAATGCGCAGACTAACTGGTATGGCTCCTGAAAAAAAGGAGTCCGAAGAAAGAAAAAATAGGTTAGAGGAACTTCGAAAGAACCCTCAATTAGAAATTCCTGAGAAAAGAGTTCCAGAACTCATAGATCATTTTCATTGGGAAATTATGAAATGTAGAAGAAGAAAAGGGCTTTCCCACAATCAGCTCGGGGAAGCTATTGGGGAACCTGGATTTCGCATTGAGCTGATTGAAAAGGGCAATCTAGGAGAAAATCCAGAAGAATTAGTTAAAAAACTAGAAAGATTTTTTAACATACGACTTATAAAATTGAATTCTCTGGATTTAATGAAAAAAAATGAAAAAGAAGCGCCTATTCTTTTGGATGAAGACGGAAATGTTCTCGAAACAATTCCGGAACCAGCAACAAAAATAAGAGAAGAAGATTTATTTTTTGAGAAAGAATTTGAAGAAAAAAACAAAAAAAAAGAAAGTCGCAGATTCTTCGCGGATTTTTTAAATAAATTCAAGAAACCTGCAAAAAATAAATATGAGTCTGAATCGATTAGTCCCGTATCTTCTGAAGAGGATGAATCAATATCCGAAGAACATTTAGAACTTCCAGGGGAAAAGAATGAAAAAATTGAGGATTTGGACTTGGAAAAGATTGACAAGGATAAAGTAAAAATAAGCGATTTAAGAGAGTGGCATGCACGAAGAGTGGAATTAGCAAAAACGGAAACTGTTGAAGATCAAAAAAGGATTGAAGAGAGAAACCGAATTGCGGAAAGAAGAAAACTAATTGATGCTCGGAAGGAAGAATTGCGGCTTATTAAAGAAAAAGACTCAAAAGAAATCGATAACCTGCTTGGAGGTTCTGAGCTGCTAAAAAATGAGGTTTTAAGTGGTACAGACAAAATCGACTAAATCAAAACATCAGATTTAAAAACCTGCTTTTTCTATGAAATTTATGGAAATACAAATTCTAAAAGATGAAAAAAACGAATTAGAATTCAAAATAGATAACCAGACATTAGCAGAGATATTAAGAGTTTATCTTAATGAGGATAGCAATGTGAAGATGGCTGCATGGAGAAAAGAACATTATAGCAAGCCTTTATTGTTTAAAATAGAGAGTGATGGAAAATCTGCAAAAAAAGCACTTTCAGATGCAATTTCAAAATTGCAAAAAGATTTAGAAAAATACAGTGACGAGTTCAAAAAAGCTGTAAAATAAAGATATTAAATTCTTTGGTTTCGTAATAGATTTGCATTCATTACAACAGTTATTGATGAAAGTGCCATTGCTATTTCAGCAAAAACTGGATGAATGAATCCTGTTATCGCGAGAGGTATCATCAAAACATTATAACCAAAAGCCCAAAACAAATTTTGTTTGATTTTTTTAAAAGTCGCTTTACTTAAATTAATTGCCTGAACAACTCCGATTAAACTACCTTTTGATAAGACAATATCTCCTGATTCGATTGCAATATCGGTTCCAGTCCCTATTGCAATACCAACATTAGCCTGTTTTAATCCTGGTGCATCATTAATACCATCTCCAATAAATGCAACAAATCCCGATTTCTGGAGTTCTTTAATCTTATTTGCTTTATCTTCTGGAAGAACATTTGCAATAAACTCTTTTATATTTACTCTTTGTGAAATCGCTTTTGCAGTTGCTTCATTATCTCCAGTTATCATTATTGTTCTAAAACCTTTTCGGTTCAAGTAATTTATTGCCTTAACAGAATCCTCCTTTACATCATCCGCGACACCAATAATTCCTATTGGTTTTTTATTTTCAACAACAATCATAGTAGTATATCCTTTAGACTCAAATTTTTTAATCCGATCTTCGAATTTATTCAGAAAAATATTATTTTCATTCATTAAAGTCCTGTTCCCTATCATTATCTTTTTTCTATTAATTTCCCCCTCCAGGCCTCTTCCCCTTAAAACCTTAAATTTCTTTACGTCCTTGAATTTAATTAACTTGGAATATTCAACAATGGCCTTTGCAATTGGATGCTCGGATAGTTTTTCTATACTGGCAACTAATTCAAGAAAATCTTTCTCTTTATTTAAACTAAATAATTCTCTTACTTCAGGCTTGCCTTTTGTTATTGTTCCGGTTTTATCAAATACAATTGTTTTTATTTTTTTCATTGTCTGAATAGCTTCTCCTTTTCTTATTAAGATACCTCTTTTAGCTCCCATTCCAGAACTTACCATCAATGCTGTAGGAGTTGCTAAACCTAATGCACATGGGCAGGCTATAACTAAAACTGCAACTGCTATGCCAAACGCTTTGCTCAAATCTGCAAAGAGCCACCAAATGACAAAAGTTAATATTGCAATAAAAAGAATTGATGGGACAAATATTCTCGTTATTTTATCTGCCATTGCCTGAATTGGAACTTTAGTGGATTGCGCTTCTTCAATCAAATTTATTATATGAGAAAGAAAAGTGTCTTTTCCTATTTTTGTTGCCTTTACGTATAATATCCCCTCCTGATTTATTGTTGCTCCAATTACATTTGAACCTATTGTTTTATCATTTGGAATGCTTTCTCCTGTTATCATAGATTCATCAACAGAACTTTCTCCCTTTACTATAATACCATCTGTAGGAATCTTTTCTCCGGGTTTTATAATCATAATATCTCCGATTTTTAATTCTTTTATAGGAATCTCAATTTCTTCTTTATCCATTAAAATCCTTGCATTTCTAGCTCCTAATTCCAATAATTTTCTTATTTCCTGAGTTGCCTTTCCCCTAGCTTTTGTCTCGATATATTTTCCAGTTATAAAAAAAGCCATTATCATTGAAGAAATCCCGGAATAATCCTGCAATGAAAAGAAAAAACTAGCAACTCCAGTTAAATAAGCAACCAAAGTTCCTAGTGCAATCAAAGAATCCATATTAAAATAAAAGCTTAGAAACCCTTTAAGCCCTGATTTGATGGTCTTAAATCCAAAAACAAAAATAACTGGAAAAGCCAGTATTAGGATAATAAAAGTCATTATGCTTTCATCAAATAAAACAAAGCCCATTTTATCAATAATCATTAATATTACAATCGGAATTGTGAACATCCAAACCCCAATTAATCTTTTTTTCCAAACCCTAATTTCTCTATCTTCAAATGATTCCTTATGAGGATTATGATTCATTGTTCTATATTCTCAACCTCGTAACCAAGTCTAGAAATAGTTTTCTTTATTTCATCTATGCTTATATTGTCCTGCGCTTCAATAATAGCCTTATTAATTAGAACACTGACTGAAACCGAATTTATACCCTTTAATTTTTTTACAGCTCTTTCTATATTTGAAGCACAACTCGCGCAATGCATCCCGCCTATAGTAATTTTAATTTTTTTCATTTATTCTTATTCGCAGATTTTATTAACCAGTAAATTGCAGCGATTATCAAACCTATAAACAATATAAAAGTTATCCAAGACAAAAGTGCAAATCCCGAACCATAATTTCCATAGAGCCCATACATCATTCCACCCATGGGGCAATCATAATATTCGGTTTGTGCTGAAACTACCGCCATACTAGATAAAATTAAAGGGATTACCATTGTTATTGATATTATATGTATAATTTTCATATTATCCTCCGCAACCACATCCTCCACCGCAGCTTCCTCCACAGCTTCCTCCGCCCCCCATGCTGCAGCTTCCTGTTGAAATTGGTGCCGCAGACTCAATCTGCTGCGAATTTGCAGTTCCAGTTTCAGTTATAATAAAACTCCCTCTTAACATACCCATCCCGCATGTGAAAGCAACCGTACCTTCTTTGTCAGGAGTGAATTCAATTACATTTAATCCCTGGTTCAATTTTTTATATATTGCATATTTATTAACAACCAGTTCCTCATTACATCCAGTTAACTGCTTAACATTTATATTCCATTTTACAGGAACTCCTTTCTTTAATACGAAAGAGTTCGGCGAATAACCAGACGAAGAAACCTCCATATTTATTTCTTGAACCCCATTAACTATATTTACTCCTAAAGTTTGGTTTATATTTATTGGATTAATTATAGAAGTTTTTATTGATTCAAAACTATAAGGACTTCCTAATATGTTCAAACCTCTATTTAACATTATCAACCCCAATATCAAAACAATTATTGCCGAAATCTTTAGAATCTTTGCAGTCGTTTCATGACTTATTTTTGTAATTATTGATCCAAATCCAAACATTATCGGAAGAGTCCCTAAACCAAATACCGCAAGGCTAGTTGCTCCAGTTAAAAAATTTCCAGTTCCCGCAGCATACAAATACATTGCCTGCAACGGCCCGCATGCAATAAATAATCCATTCAATAACCCAGTTACAAAAGGAGCAGCATATTGTCCTTTAACTTGCTTTGAAGTTTGTGAACTTATTTTTGTTAAAAATTTTGGATGAATCTGAAATACCCTGAAAAATTTTAATCCAAACATTCCTAATGCATAGAAAATCATAAAAATTCCTGCTAAAATCGCGATTGTTCCTCTTAATCCAATACTAAATGAGAAAACTCCTCCAATTAATCCGAAAATTCCTCCGATTATAGCATAAGAAATAACCTTTGCTCCACCATATATAAAATGCTGGCTATAACCCTTATACCCCTTTAATGCATTCTTTGAAGTATAGGATAAAACAAAACCTCCGCACATAGATATGCAATGAAACCCTGTTAAAAGTCCTGCAGCAAATAATAAAAGCAAGCTAGTTTTCTCACCTAACTCTGGAATTTTAATATTCGGAATTTCTACTATCTTAAAATAAAAAAGTGCAATTAATATAATTATTCCAAGAATTATTATAGGAATCCATGGAAATCTATTTTCTCGAGATCTAGTAATTTTATCTGTTTCAAATAACTCGTATCCTAACTTTTTTATTCTTGCCTTTATCTCATTTTCAGAAATCTTATTCTCATCAAAATCAATTTCCGCCTTTTCCTTTGAAAAACTTACTGAAATATTTCTGACTTTATCTTTTAATTCATCTTCTATATTAATTGCACATGAATTGCAATGCATTCCTTTTATATTATAAGTTTTTTTCATCTCTCTCCTCTTAAAATATGAACGCAGAAATTAGACATATGGTTATCAATCAATTCCATTATTGGTTTTATTGTTTTTTCATTCAAGGTATAATATCTATATTTTCCATTATTTTCTACATTTACAAAACCGCATCTTTTTAATCTGGTTAAATCATGGGAAACAGCAGTCTGATCTGCCTTTAATTCTTTTACAATCTCAGAAACATTCTTCTTCCCTTTTTCTCTTAGAAGATTTATTATTTTTAATCTTGATTCAGAGACTAATGTTCCGAAGAATATTTTATAAGCTCCATAAAATTCGGATTCTTTCATATCTTTGCAGCAAACAGGTATTTGTTTTAAAGTCATATGAGAGTTGGATACATATGACTATTTAAAGCTTATGAATTATAAAACCATTTATCTGTAGAATTATAGCTTTATTCCGCTGTCTTTAGGCTGCCCATGCTGTTCAAACTTGTCTGATTTAAGGCAGTCAAAACAAGTATGAACTCCAGTCTCATCTTTAACAATACCAGTTCCCTTACACTTAGGACAAACTCTTTTGTCTTCAAGTCTTAATGAACTAAACCTATTTTCTTCCATTTTTTGTTATTACTCAAAGAAAAGTCTGTTTTTAAAAATTTGTATAGTCAAATTTTTAAGCCACAAAAATTCACAAAAATTTTTGATGCATGAAAATTATATGCATAATTTTCAGCACTGAAAATTGATATAGATACAATTTTCATGTGTTTAAAAAATTTGTATATTGAATTTCAGTGATTAACGTATAATATTGATAGCTTTATAAAGAATAATTAAATCAATTAGTTATGCCCTCGTAGTGTAGAGGCCAAGCATAGAGCCTTCTCAAGGCTTTGACCCGAGTTCGAATCTCGGCGAGGGCATATTAATATCACTAAAAGTGATATTAACATTTATTGCCTCTGATTCTAGAACTCGAGGAACCCGGTGTTCGAATCGAGCTTTTACATTTTAGTTACTTTTTATGAAATCACCAAGTCCTTCGGACTTGTACCAACACCTAAAGGTGTGGGTTTGTAAGGGACTTGGTGAGGCTGAGCGAAAAGATAAAGCAAGAGCTTTATCCATCACCTGAAGGTGAGGGTTTACTTTTTGCTCAGAATAAAAAATGTGAAAGCGAGCAGGCGAGGGCATGATTATACTGCTGAAAGCAAGTATAATATTTCTTCGAAAATTTATTCGCAAATATCTATACCAAACAGTAATATTCTTTTTATATTCAATTAAAGAAAGAATTTCATGGACCATCAGATAGATTTTCCTAAACGCAGCTCTGAATTATATACTCTCCCAGAAGATCAAATCCCATTAAAAGCACCAGGTTCAAAATTAAAATGGACTTTGGAATTATTCGAAGCCTATCAAACCGGACCCGAAACCTATGCATGTTTATTAGGAAAACATAATCGTGCAAGATTAAATGCCCTTGGAATTGTCGCAAGAATTGCTCATGAATATGATTTAGCTACTGATTTATTTGCAAAAGCAGGAAATCCTGCTCAAGTAAGATTGACCACCTGGGAAAGATTTGGCGAACCTTTAGATAAATTAGTTGAAGGATTACCCCCACATGAAATTTCAAGAGTTATTGGAGTTATGGTTAAAAGAAGAGATTTTGAATCTGCAAATAAATTAAGACAAAAAGCACGAGATTTTCACAGAACCGATAAAGAGTATTATACTGCTGCGATACTTTCATATAAAATGCAGGATTGGAAGGGGCTTTTACAAGATGTCCAAAATGATGCTCACTCTCAACAACTTATAGAAACAAAAGGTTTGCTTATGTATGCAAGAGTTTCAAGAAAACAGAATCCCAGAGTCTCAACGCAAATTTATGAAATTCTAAAATCTAGAGCAAAAAAAGAAAGGCATTATAGTCTCTATGCAATGGTTTGTTCAGAAACTAGAGAGTTTTCTGAGGCTGCAGCAAGCTATGAAAAAGCAAGATGTTTT
>JAQTOY010000054.1 GCA_028713045.1 Candidatus Nanoarchaeia archaeon | reverse complement strand
GGAATCGTTAGCTGGGTTAAGATCGTCGTGAGACAGATTGTATGATATCTACTAGGTGTGCTGTTGTCTGAGTGGAAAGATCCTGTAGTACGAGAGGAACCAGGAACTGGAGCCTCTGGTCTAACAATTGTTAAGAGCAGGTTGTGCAGCTACGCTCCATATGGATAAGCGCTGAAAGCATCTAAGCACGAAGCCATCCGCAAAACGAGACAACGAAAGCCGTCGAAGAAGACGACGTTGATAGAGTTGGTGTGTAAGCATGAAGCTTCGGCGACATGTTCAGCACGCAACTACTAAAAGCTTCAAATTTTTATTTTATCGAAACTGAAATTTATTTCAGCAAACAAGCAATTTTCAATATTTATATTGAATTTGCTATCACTAAGACTATTCTCTTGTCTGTATTTCATTTGAAACTGAATAATTCTAATATCTAAATATTTAAGTATAGACAAAACTCAAAAAAGTTTATGCTAGAATTAAAATTTTTAACAAAACAAATGCAATTATTTGAAAATCGAATTTCTAGAAGGATTACATATCATTATCATTGTCCGCGATGCGATAATGAAGAAACTCTTAGTTATAGAGATCCAAGATTATCCTGTCCTAAATGTGGAACAGAATACAAAATTTTAGGTTCTTCTTGTTCAAATAATTAAAAGATAATTCTCTTGTTTGTATTTCATTTGAAAAAATTTTTAAAAATTAATTTTCTTTTCTGTATTCAAGTTTAAAATTTTTATTTGCAGCGAGAGCTTTGCAAACATACATCGGAACTGCCATTGCATGAGTCGGAACATGCCAAGTTGCAACTGCCTGTCCTGCTGCGCGAGCTGCGAATCTCGCAGCATCAGATTTAGATTCGCGTGCTGCTGCATGAGAATCCAAGGATAATTTTCTTACTGCTTTCATTCCAAGCTCTTTTTTTCCTTTTGCCCATAATCTAATTGATTCTATTGCTTTTCTTGGCCTTTTATCTTCTGGATTTTCTTTTTCAAAAATTCCAAGAACTCTTTCTGCTTCTCTTGCTGCAATTAATGCAAATAATCTATGATAACTAGAATTCCTTTCACAATCTTTATAATATTTATTTCTGGAAATAGGTTTAGTTTTCATGATTTATCTATATCGAATCAATTTATAAAATTTAGTTATTCATAAGGTTTAAAAATTATCTCTTTTATGATAAAAATATGGGAAACAAATTAAAATGGGCTATTGCAGTTGGTATTTTATATTTTCCAGTAGCAGGTATAATGAATATAAAGATGGGTGAAGATAAACCTTCATCAAGAGCCGCATATTATTTGATGACTAATCCAGATAACTGGGGTGAAAGAATATATCAAGCAGGCCTCGAGGAACTTAGAAAAACTTATGACGAAAAAAGGAAGGAAGCTGGGCCATTAGAGGGATTATTATTTGATGTTGTTAGAATTGTGCCATTATAAAATTTAGTTATTCGAAAGCTTTAAAACCTTCTAATCCATCTATTTTTGTGAGTGAGGTAATCAACTTTCGGAGTTCAGCTATTAAATTAGCAAATTCTAAAATTATGAGAATTGAATTCTGAGGAAGGTCTGCCCATCCTCTAACTTTGTTAGAGCCAAATTAGGAATCATCGAGTCAAAGCTCGATTGTTGTGAAGCAAAGCTCCACTACAGAAACGACACAGCTATCTTTGAGCAATGAATCTTGCGAGAAGCTACGAAAAGATAGATATGATGAAACGAGTGCCTTGATTGATGCAAACGGAAATTATCCGCGCTAAATGTCCATCGCGAGATGGACCAGTCGAATGTTGATACAAACTATTCCTCATTTGTTAAGGAAGTTTGACAAAAGGTGGCCTATTCCTCACTCACTTTTTTCTTTAAAATACTAATATTTAAATAACATATTTCTATAATATTTTTATGAGGGGGTAGCTCAGTGGGAGAGCACTACGCTGAAGACGTAGGGGTCGCGTGTTCGATTCACGCTCCCCTCATTTAATATTGCAAAGCAATAAGCTTGAATCGAATACAAGGGTGTGTTCGATTCTCTGCAAAAGCTTGGCTTTTGAAGAGTCAGAAAAAATAAATTTTTTCTGAAACGCTCCCCTCATTTTAACTCCATAAAACTATATTTTGTATAAAATTTTAAATTTCTTTAAATCTATTTTTATAATATACAAAGTATTAAAAACCCTAATTTTATACAAAATATAACCTTTGAAAAAGGAGTTCTTGATTTTTAAATGAAAATAGGAAAAACTGAGACTCGACCATTTCCAACAGATTTGGATGGCAGACTAGATGCTATCTTAAATATAGTTAATACAGAATTAAAATCCGCCACATTACTACATTTAGATTCTAATCATGCAGACAAAAATCAAATAAGATCAAGAATTAGACAAACTGTCGGACCGGGATATTTGCCTCAGGCAATAACATTTGAAGAATATTGTCATCTGACTCTTTTTCCAATAGGAGTTGTTGCAGAGACTAGTCTGATTGGAGAAGAACCTGAGGATATTCATCTAGGTTTTAGTTTGACCGACGCAGGTAGTAAATTTAGACCCCTATGTTCGTTTAGTTTAGAATATTGTGCAAGAGAGGGGATTAGCTTATATAGTGTATTCGGACATACAAGATCTACTGGAAAAAAAAGATCTCCCTTAACTCGATTAAGAATATTAGAACACCTTGCTAAAGGAGATTGTTCTCTAATGGAACTAGAGACTACAATTGGAGAATCTTCTTCTGGAATTAGGGATCATTTAAGTGGTTTAAATAAAATTGAGTTTGTGCAATTCGATAGTGCTTTTTTTGAAAAAAAACCATTTGTTTATTTTTTAGAAGATAATCCTCCTGCGGCAGAATTAGAAAAATTATCTGGAAGAATTAAAGCCGTTTATGACGCATTGATCCAATGTGAAGGTAATCAAGTTAGGGATCTTACAAGAAAATTAGGATATAGCCATATCAATAATGTTTCTACATGGTTGAAAAAACTGATTGAACGAGGACTGGTTCGCAGAGGAGAATGGAAATGTGGAAGTAGGGAAACTAAAGCAGTTTTATTAGAAAGAGGAAAAAAATTTTTAACGGATTTTGGAAATCCTTTAAATGATGCTGTTATGGAAGGAAATTCTTTAAAGAGTATGGAAACTCAATATCAAAGATTAATCAATAACACTCCAGATTATAGTAGGGTTTGCAGGGTTTCTATAGACACATATCGAGCAGTTTCACCTTACATAGATCAACTTACAAGAGGAGAAGTAAATTTAAGGGTATTAGAATATTTGCAAGCAAATCCTGGATCAGATCTAATGCATTTACAAGAAGGAATCTCAAGAGCAGACCTTCGCAAAAATATAACTGCTCTTTTAAAGAGTGGAAAAATAAGAAAAGAGGGCCGAATGCATCATAGATATTTCACTGTTTAACTGATTTAGACTATGTTAATCAAATACTTTTTAAAATCATATCCCTAAGATTTCAAAGCATATATTTATAAAGGTTTTTAAAATTTTTAAAATACAAAATTTTAACATGGACACTTCATTGGCATTTATTTTAGCAGGAGGAAAGGGAGACAGACTCGCACCGTTAACAGACAACCGAGCAAAGCCGGCTGTGCCTTTTGCAAGATACAGAATTGTTGATCACAATCTCAGTGCTATAATCAATGCAGGAGTTCCAAAAGTATTGATATTACCTCAATTTCAACCACTTTCACTTGATCTGCATGTGGATAAAGCCTATCCCCATACTGATATGCATTTAGAACAAATAGTTCGAATGGTTTATCCAAGAGAAATAAGACGAGATGAGGGAGGAACAGAATTTACTTGGTATAAAGGAACTGCTCATGCAGTAAAACAGAACACAGAACTTATTGGAAAATATGATCCTAATCATGTTTTAATATTCGCCGGAGATCATATTTGTGCTATTGATGTCGCAGATATGCTTGAGCAACATCACCAACAGAGAAGAGATTTAACAATTGCCGTGGAGGTTAGACTCCTAAGTGAAGATGATTTTGAGACAAGCAAATCTGATGGACAATTAAGATATAAATATGGAGTTCTAGATGCAAATGAGGATGGCAGAATATCTCAATTTAGAGAAAAGCCATTAAGGACTGAAATGGGCGCGGTTGGAGAAGAGGTTCTAGTTTCTATGGGAAATTATATTTTTCATACTGGACCTTTGTTAGATTCCTTAGAATTAGTTACTGAAAAAGATAATGATTTTGGTAAAAATGTTATTCCAGAAATGTTAAGAAATAATAGAGATTTATTTGTCTATAGATTTAATGGTTATTGGAGAGACGTAGGAGATATTGTTTCTTATTATAATGCTTGTATGGACTTAAATCAACCAAATCCTCCATTAGATTATAAAAGATTACGAGCTGAAAAAAGACCGGTAACAACTGAGGGTGGAAATATTACTCCTTCAAGAATTGAAAGCCAAGGTAAGATTTCAACAGTTGCAGAAGGCTGTGAAATCTATGGTAAAATTGAAAACTGTGTTTTAGGACAGAATGTTGTTGTCGGACATGGAAGTTATTTAAAAGATTGCGTAGTTTTTCCTAATTCCGTAATTGAGCCGGGCGTAAGTGCACAAAATACGATAATTGATAAAAATAATATTATACCTAAGGGGATAACTATAGGATACCATCAAGAATCTGATAGATTAAAACAATATACCGTAGTCCCTAGAACTGAGGGTTACATCGTGGTTGTTCCAAGAGATAAACCAAGAAAAAAATAAAATTCGCAAAACTTAAATCCAGTCAATTCTTATAATTAAAATGGTAATTAAAACAATGGACGATGTTGAAGAGGAAAAAGACAGGAAAAGCGCGAGAAACTTAAAAGAGAAATATCTAATGATGTAAATGAAGTCATTGGAAATGTTTTTGGAAAACCTGAG